>JAISNP010000121.1 GCA_031276175.1 Tannerella sp. | reverse complement strand
CCCCATCCAGTGCCACCAGACAAACGGACGGTATTCGTCGCCCGGCGCGTTGAATTGCCGCGCCAGCGATTGCAGGTTTTCCGCCTTTTCCTGTGGCTGGAGGTTAAGGCATCCCGCCAGCAGAATCACTGTCGGCAGGTACTTAAAAATCAAATTCAATTGTTTCATGTCTATTTTATATATCGTTGTGAAGTGCAAAAGAAAAGAGGCTGTCGGGGAGATGACATCCTCCGTGTAGCCTCTTTCCATGCCGAGCGATTACTTCCAGTCCGGATTTTGCTCTATTATAATATCTTTGTTCGTATCGATGACCGTTTGCGGGACAGGCCACAGATTGAAATTTTTAGTCAGCGTATTACGCGGATAATCCCAGTAGGAATATTTTTTGATGCGCTCCGTCGCAATCGTACCGCCCATGCGGAGCAGCGTGTTCCACCGGCTTTCTTCGTAGACTAATTCCCGTGCCCGTTCGTCGAGGATCAAATCTATGCTTACGTCGGAAGCGGCGACCTGATAGCCGCATTGGGCGCGCGTGCGAAGCAGGTTGATGTCGGAAGCCGCGCCTGCAATATCTCCGAGCCGCCATTTGATTTCCGCCCGGAGCAAAATTGTTTCCGGCAAGCGAATCAGGTAATCGTCGCGATAAAGGACGGTTCTGTTTTCGCCGTCCGCTATCCCTGTATATTTATCCGTAACGATTTTACACGAGGCAGGATATAACTGGGTGTATGCCGCATCGTCCGGCACGCCGTTTTGCTCTTTGTACAGGACGCTCCAGGGGACGGGTTTCCCGTAATATTCGGAGGAGGGTTCGTTTCCGTAAAAAATACGGCGGAACACGGCTTCCGAATTGCGCATATCATCTCCCCATTTGCCTTCGTAAATCAAATCGCGTGTGTAAGCGGTGGGCATCACCTGAACCATGCCGAAGCCACCTACGTCTTCCATCGCTCCGGAAACATGTGTTGCAGCCTGATCGCGGAAAACAGGCCCGTAAATACCCGAATACATCAGGCCGGCTTTTTTGCCGTCCGTTTTCTTGACGTTGTAGTCGGACTGCGCTACCCAGATGGCTTCCGTATTCCCTTGCCGGTAGTCCTGATTTCCTTCCTGAAACAAATCCCAATAGACGTTGCCTTCTGCCTTGTAGCCGGCCGCCGAATAGAGATGATCGGGCGTCTGGCCGGCCATATTATTGGAAAAGTAGAAGTCGGGGCTTTCCTCTTTCCGTGATCCGAAACGCTCGGTCATCAGGCGGTACACGCCGCCGTCAATGATGTCGTTCGCATAATCGAGCGCTTTCCTGTAAGCGGCGCCGGCATCGCCGCCCGATTCGGCAAGCAGTACGCCCATGTCAATGTAGAGCTGGCAAAGATTATGCTGCGCTGCGGCGCGCACCAGCCGTCCCGCTTCGGGCGTTGTTACCGGCAAATCGGACTGTATGGCTTCCAGTTCGTCAATGGCAAACCGGTACGTTTCCATGCGTGAAGCGCGCGCGTAATCGTATCGCGGCACGAATGTAACTTCTTTTACCAGCGGCACGCCGCCGAACAGTTCACCGAGGTTGCGATACGCAAACGCCCTGAAGAAACGGGCTTGCGCCTCTACATACGCCTTTTTCTCAGGAGATTCCCATGTGGCTTTTTCCGAAGCATAAAGCACGTTGTTGGCCGAATTAATCAGGTAATAAAAGGCGGAATACGTAGCATTAAACACGTCCGTCTGGGAATTGAGAATACTGTAATCGTTCAGGCGATAGCTGTTCCTGATGGTCGGCACGTCAAATACGTCCGTTCCGTTTCCCATCCGGTAAGACCATACCGCCAGTTCCGAATAATTGTCATACGGACAATAGATGTTGCGGACTCTTACGTAGCAGGTGGTAATCATCTGGTCTACCTGATCGGAAGATGAAATGATATTGTCTACCGTATAAAACGATAAAGGGTTTTCTTTCAGAAATGCTTCATCATCACATCCCGAAAGCATACACATGGATAACAACAAATATCCGACAGTTTTTCTTAAAATGATAGTTTTCATATTTACACGAAATTAATAGTTAGAAACCAAGATTGATGCCCAGTGATAAAGTCGCCGCCACCGGATAGCTACCGCTTAAAATCGTACTTCCGATTTCCGGGTCGCCGGCTGTCCATCCGGTAATCGTTGCCAGGTTCTTGCCTGTGGCGAATACTTTCAGGTGGCCGATGTTGGCCTTTTTGATCCACGGCTCACGGAATGTGTATGACAGAGTAATGTCCTGCAGCCGTACATAAGCGCGGTTTTGCAGACCGAGGAACCGTCCGTCATTGCCGGCAAAGGTGGGCGACGGATACGTGTTGCTTCTGTTTTCTTCCGTCCAGTAGGGAATGTAAATGCTGTTTCCTCCGAAAGTGCCCGGATCGCCTCCGGCAAGGAAAGCATAGCGGTTATCCTTAAGGTAATAATTGTTTCCGCCGAACGTGCCGGCAAGCATCACATACAATTCCCAGTTTTTGTATGCGAGCGTATTGCTCATGTTCAGCTTGAAATTGGGATCGGTACGGCCGATAATGGAGCGGTCGTCGGCATTAAGTGCGCCGTCCGAGTTAATGTCTTTATATTTGGCGTCTCCCGGAGTCGCTTTGTAAGTATTGATATATTCGGTATCGTCTGTTTGTACAATGCCATCCTGTGTATATCCGAAAATCGAATGTATGGATTGGCCGATGAATAAACCGTTGCCGATATCGTCGTCTTCCTTTCCGTCGCCGTCCAAATCTTCGCCGTAGAGGTGAATCAGTTTGTTTCTGTTCATCCAGAAGGTAACGCCGGTCGTCCAGTTCAAATCTTTCGTTTTTACATTTACCGAACGCAAGGTCAGTTCCACACCCCTGTTGCTTACTTCGCCCATTGATGAATACATGCTCCTGAATCCCGTCATCACCGGAATATTCCGTGTAAATATCTGGTCGGTTGTTCTGGAAAAATAAACATCCAGGTTCATAAATAGACGGCTGTCCAGCCATGCGGATTCAAATCCTGCGTTCCATGACTGCGTGGTTTCCCAGCCCAGTGAGATATTACCCATAGTGGTCTGGTTAATTCCGTAAGAAGGTTTACCGGAGTTGTCGAAAACATAAAAAATACCTCCGCTCGCCCCGTTTACTACCCTTGACAGCGTGCTGTACGGGCTTAGTCCCTGATTTCCGTTTTTGCCCCAAGACAGTTTAAGTTTCAAATCGTTCAGCACGGCGATTCCCGCCAGGAAATGTTCGCCGGAAATGCGCCATGCCGCACCGACAGAGGCAAAATTTCCCCATTTCCTTTCGTTTCCGAAAACGGATGCGCCGTCCCTTCGGTATGCGCCGGTCAGGTAGTACCTGTCGGCAAACGAATAGTTGATGCGCCCAAGGTAGCCGATATTGGCACGCTGTTCTCCACTGTACGATATTTTCTGAATTTTCGCATAATGCAAACCGTCGAAACCCAGAAGCGTATTTCCGTTCTCCAGAAAATCGGACGCCGCAGTATTTTTGTATTTATACTCCCGGCTGTCGCGAGTGGCTACGGCTGTTACATCCACCGTATGCTTGCCGAATGTACGGTTGTATTTCAGGATATGATCCATCACGTAGCCGGTTGTCCGTTCCGTCGCGTAGTTTCCGTTGGCGGAAGTCAGGTAATTCTTTCGTGTTTCGGCGGAATAGCGAGTCGGATCATTATAGGGGCCTATCGGAACAAAGTCCGATTCGTGATAGAAATTCCCCGACCGTCGCTGCTCCAAGGTTCCCGAATAATTGAAACGGTAACTCAGTCCCGGTAAAAAAGGCGCTTTCACTTCGGCATACACATTGGCGCGAAAATTGTCGCGTACATCCATGTTCTCCCGTTTTTCCTCATCATAAATTCCCCATTGCGGATTGCCTATGGCATTGTTTCCGTTCGGGTATTTTTCAAGGAGACCGTTTGCTTCATCGCGATATTTCATTGAGTAAGGTGATTGAAGAATTGCCGCGAATCCCAAATCCGCCGCAAAACCGGAATAATCCGATTTTGAAAAGGAAATATCGACGCCTGTTTGCAACCAGTCGGTAATATCCGTACTGATTTTGCTCAATACGGACAACCGGCTGTAATCATCTCCCCGGATGACCGCCTTATTATCCGACCAGGAAGCAGACAGGTAATAGTTCATTTTTTCGCCTGCCCCCGAAACCGACGCCTGATAATCCTGTATCCATCCGGTACGGGTTGCTTCGTCCAACCAGTCGGTTTCTCTGCCGGCGTCATAGTTTTCCTTCTGCTGAGCAGTCAAGAAACTGTAATCGGAATAATGATTACGTTTGCCGACGGCATCCATCCACTGTGCCCCGTTCATTAGCGTCGGACGTAGATGCCATGACTGCATACCGTTGCTCGCATTGAAACGAATAACCGGTTTGCCGCCGGCGCGTCCTTTTTTCGTCGTAATCATAATCACTCCGTTTGCCGAACGCGATCCGTATACGGCAGCCGAAGTCGCATCTTTCAGGACGTCATATGTGGCAATGTCGTTCGGATTAAGGTCGTTGATACTTCCCATAAAGATGACGCCGTCTACTACAACCAGCGGGTCGTTGGAGCCGGAAATGGATTTCTGGCCGCGTATCAGCATGGAGGGTTGACCTCCGGCAGAATTAGTTGCGCCTATATCCAAACCGGTTACATTTCCTTTTAAGGATTCAAGCGCATTCTGATTCACCGTCAAGGCTATCGGCGAATCTTCCAGCTTGAGGGACGTTACGGAACCTGTGAAATCTTTACGTTTTGTAGTACCGTAGCCAATCACGACGATTTCGTCCAATGCCATATTGTCTTCCAGCAGCGTGATTTTAATGTGGGTTTGATTGCCAACGGTAATCGCCTGACTGATATATCCTATATAAGATATTTGCAGAATGGCGTTATCTTGAACGGTCAGGTAAAAATTGCCGTCCGTATCGGTAATATTACCGTTGGCCGTGCCTTTCTCCATAATGTTCGCTCCAATAACAGGTTCCCCGTTAACGTCGACAACCGTACCCGTAATGCGGATTTTGCTCTGCTGCGGTTCGGCTGTTTCCGGCGACGAATAAGCCGTCGCCGCGTGCATCATGCCCGCTCCCACCGTCAGGAAGAATGCGGACAGCATCATAAGTTGTTTCATTTTTTTCATTTGTTTAAGTCCGGCATTTTTCATGCCTGTAATTAATTTATTTTTCATTTCTCAGAATCATTAAAATATGTTGTTAATATGGTACTTGTTTCGTTTTAAAGTCAACGCGAGCGGAAGACGGTACCTGCGTTTTCCGGGCTTTTTAGCGTCATTCGATCATCCTGTTTTCTCCATATGTATTTTATTTTAAAGAGTTATTAACCGATTCTTGTGTTCTCACAATCTGCGTATATTCGATTTGTTTTCCATTCATAGCTTAAGACTGTCCCACATCAGGCTTGCCGTTGTGTAACGGCAGGCTTGCCGTCAGGTAACATCAGGCTTGATGTCGGATGAAACCAAACCTGATGTTGAACGGCTACCGGAACAAGTCTTTTACCATTTATTGTCTGCTCAAACTTTCTTTTTGGGCGCGTCTCTCAGGGTGGACAGGATACGGGCGCCGGGACGGTAGTTCACGCCCACGTTTCGGATAACATGGTTGTCGATTTCCTCTTCCGCATCCCTGCCTTCGCTGTGCATTGTCGGGTAAAGCGTCCCCAGTTTCTCCAGCCTGACCATTTTGCTTTCGGCCAGCCTGTCCTGAATTACGTTTTCCAGTGCGATAATTACGCCGCGGATGTCCGCTTCGCTCAGTGCGCTGAATTTCTCAATCGCCTTCACAAGGTCGTCGATTGTCGCTTCACCATCAATCACTATGGATGCATAGAATTTTTTCTTGCCTCCGCCGGCCACTCCCGGCTGCGCCTTTTGAATACTTTTATATTTTATAGCCATACTAAAAACAGTTTATAGTGTGTATTAAAAAATCGGTATGTCTCAAACAACCGAATCATGTTGCCGTTCGACATTTTAAACCTGTAATCATACGGAGCCGCTCATAGAAGGGAGGGTCGCACAGTGCATACTCCTCCCGTAACGGTATAAAACAAATCAACCGGCGGCGGAAATCCGCGCCGGCCAACCCTGATTGAACATGTATTTGTGAAGAAAAAAATCCCTTTACGCTGCTTAATCCTGCAAAAACGATTGAAGGGGTATGTGATTTAAATGATTTGTTTTTATTATCTTCCGCGCGTGCGCAAGTACAATATATTAATGTATCTACGCCTGCGCATCTCTCTCTCTCTCTCTCTCTCTCTCTCTCTCTCTCTCTCTCTCTCTCTCTCTAACAAAATATCGTGCTTAATCCACTCCACGGAGTTAATTAAGCGTAACACGGGCTGATATTTTTGTTTTCCAAGAAACATAAAGATTCATTTAGTAAGATACGGCGGCAAATGTAAGCCTATTTTTTAAAATATAAATATGGGAACACAATAAAGTGGGGGTTAAAAAAAACAAACATATATAAAATAGCTGACGTACAGCGAATAATATGTAGCCGGATGATGCTTGACGGATGTACGGTCTTTGAAAACAGTTGTCCGGAGGGGAATCCGTTACGGCGCCTTTCATTCCGTCCGTCCCGCCGCACACGGGCGAAAGCAATACTGCAACTTTGTCACGCATATTTGCATGAAACAGGCATTATTTTGTTTATTGCTGACATTTTGGCTTGTTTTTAGGCCGGATTACTGTTCGGCATCATTTATGTGTATGCACAAGCGTGTGAATAACAAAATGTATAATTAAAAATAGGAGAACAAAGCTATGATGCCTGTAAGAAGAACAAATTGGTTACCGGGAATCTTTAATGATTTCTTCGGAAATGAATGGGTCGAAAGACAGAGAGTATCTTCGCCCGCAGTGAATATCGTCGAAAACGACAAAGAGTACAAAGTAGAGGTGGCCGCCCCCGGCTTGACGAAAGATGATTTTCACATCGACATCCACGACGACGATGTGCTGACCGTCTCGGTAGAAAAGAAGTCCGACACGCAGGAAGAAAACAGGGCGAACAAATATCTGCGGCGTGAATTTTCGTACAGCAGTTTCCGCCAGAGTATGATTCTTCCGGACGATGTGGACAAGGATAATATCAAGGCCAGAATGGAAGACGGAATACTCTACATTGATCTTCCCAAAATCGTAAAGGCGGAGAAAACCACTGCAAAAAGGATAGAGATTGATTGATTGTTTCAGACCCGTTGTTTGGTTTTAGTGTTAATAACAGGTAAGTAACCCGTATGGCGATTCAATAGCCGTACGGGTTTCTTTTTGATTATCAGGCGACAAAATGTTTTTACACCATTTTTTAGAATCTTTCAATGGGCATTTCTTTAAGATTGTGCATGAAATATCAAGTTGCAATGGAATTATTAACTACTTTTGTGCGCAGATTGAATTAAAGTGTGCAATTCTTATGTCGATAACGGTAACAAAAACGAGGGATGTATTGGTAGATGTGGCAAGACAACTGTTTGCTCGTCTTGGATTTGACAATACAACTATGAACGATATTGCACAAGCCTCGAAAAAAGGCCGACGCACGATTTATACCTATTTCAAAAGCAAGGACGACATATTCGGTGCGGTAATTGAATCGGAAATAGATAAACTGTACAAGGTACTGACGGATATAGCCGCCCGGGACTTGCCTGCGGATGAAAAACTTATCACATTAATATATACGCGATTGGATGCGGTGAAAACCATCGTCTTCCGTAACGGTACGCTCCGCGCGCTGTTTTTCAGAGATATATGGAGAGTGGAAAAGGCCCGGAAAAAGTTTGACCGTGAAGAGATACGAATCATTAAAATTATCTTGGACGACGGTGTGAATGCCGGAGTCTTCGATGTGCCCGACTCGAATATGACGGCGATGATTATTCATCATGCGCTGAAAGGTCTCGAAGTCCCGTATATCCGGGGTAAAATAGGCGGTTCGGAAACAGCCTTCCTGAGCCAAAAGCAAAATATGATGAACTTGATATTTAACGGAATTAAAATTAAATAGATGATGTATATTAATGCATCGGGATATTACATCCCTGAAGGTCGTATAGCGAATGATTATTTTTTTAAATTGAACGGATTAACGAGCGAATGGATATACCAGCGCACAGGCATATTGACACGTGCGATTGCGAAACCGGAAGAAAATATTAATACGATGAGTGTCGAAGCCGTTCGCAATGCGCTGCCCGGACTTCCGTATGATATAAAAGAAGTGGATTTGATTATTTCCGCCACGTATTCGCCCTACGATACGGTGGGGACGGCAGCTCACGTCGTGCAGCGCGAATTTGAAATCACAAATACCAAGGCATTTTTACTTTCGTCGGCATGTTCGTCGTTTGTCAATGCGCTCGAAGTGATAGAAGGCTATTTTGCTACCGGAAAGGCGCGCAAAGCCTTGATAGTCGGAGGCGACAAGAACTCGGCCTATTGGAATGAAGACGATCCGAAGACGGGACACCTCTGGGGCGATGCGGCCGTTGCTTTCTTCTTTTCACACGAACCCGTGACGGAGAATGATGCACAAATGCTGGATGTGTATACCGAAGCGCTGGGATGCGAAGGAAAAGGGCCCGAAAGCATACAACTGCGGCCGCGCCACGGCGGCATACGTATGCCCGAAGGCCGCGACGTCTTTGCGAAGGCTTGTACGGTTATGCCGCACAATATGTTCCGTCTGCTGAACCGAAACGGCTATACGCTGGACGATGTTTCGTATTTTGTTGCGCATCAGGCCAACATGCGGATACTGAAAAATATTTCCGAACAGATAAACATGCCGGAAGAAAAAGTATTGCACAACATCGACGAACTGGGAAACACCGGCTCATCCAGTTGCGCATTGGCCTATGCCCAAAACAAAGACCGTTTCAGGAAAGGCGATTTGATTTGCATAAGCGTCTTCGGAGGTGGATATTCGGCCGGGGCTTGCTTGATTAAATGTTGAGATTTGAAACTAAATTTATATATATGAAATTATTGGAAGGAAAGACAGCCGTGATTACGGGAGCAGCCCGCGGTATCGGCAAAGCGGTTGCAATTAAGTTTGCATCCGAAGGAGCAAACATTGCATTTACGGATTTGGCAATAGACGAGGCCGGATTGGCTACCGAGAAAGAACTTCAGGCGCTGGGCGTTAAAGCCAAAGGATACGCATCGAATGCTGCCGGTTTCGAAGAAACCCATCAGGTCGTCGAAGCGATAGTAAAGGATTTCGGATGTATCGACGTGCTTGTGAATAATGCGGGTATCACGCGCGACGGCTTAATGATGCGCATGAGCGAGCAGCAATGGGATATGGTCATTAACATTAACCTGAAATCGGCGTTCAACTTTATCCATGCCGTAACGCCGGTCATGATGCGCCGGAAAAGCGGCAGTATCATCAATATGGCGTCGGTAGTAGGGATTTCGGGCAATGCGGGTCAGGCGAATTATTCCGCATCCAAAGCCGGCATGATAGGTCTGGCCAAGTCGATAGCCAAGGAACTGGGTTCTCGCGGCATCCGGGCTAACGCGATTGCGCCCGGGTTCATTATTACGGATATGACGGCCGCCCTTTCGGAAGAAGTGCGTGCCGAGTGGGCGAAACAAATCCCTCTGCGCCGTGGCGGTACGCCCGAAGATGTGGCCAACGTAGCCGCTTTCCTCGCGTCGGATCTTTCGTCGTATGTCACGGGGCAGGTAATTCCCGTTTGCGGGGGAATGAACATGTAGCCGTTTTCACCGAATCCGGTTTGAAAACCGTAATTTACAGTGTGCGCAAAGTGATTTTGTGCACACTGTAATTTTTTTGAGGCGCCGATGCCAAAACAGGAAGTGCATTTACGAAAAATCAGTCCGTCAACAATTCGTCTATTTTCAGACACATCGAAGCAAATTCGTCCGGATCATACAGGCGGGTCAGCAAAACAATACGGCCTTCGGAATCGACAATCACGTTTCGCGTGATTCCTGCTTTGCGCTCGGCGTAGAGGGCAAAAATGTCTGCGCCGGGGTCAAGTCCCATCGGATAGGTTACGCCCGTTTGCGAGACAAACTGCTCCACGGTTTCCTGCGGTTCGTCGCGGTCGATGCCGTACAGGGCGAATTTCGGATTATCCTTGTGCTTCAGCCATATATCCTTCTCTATAAAAGGCATCTCCTTGCGGCATACGACACACCAGCTTGCCGTGAACTGTAGCATCACCACCTTGCCGCGCAAATCGGAGAGTTTGACCGTCTTGCCGGCAATCGTCGTCATCGTAAAATCGGGCGCCATGTCGCCGACTTTGACAATGTATCCTCTGTCGTCGGCCTGATGTTCCGTGTCGGTAACAATCTGTCCGTCGGATTTTTCCGCACCTTCCTGCGTGTCTTGTCCCGGTTTCCTGTTTCCCGTGCACGCGAATATGCCGCAGGCAACCGTTAACAGTATGAATAAATTAAATGTATATCGGATATAATACCCCAACCGGCCGGAAGCCGCAATCTTCCGTGCCGGAAGCCGTCGTTCGTGCGGAAAGACTTCCGGGGCGTGAAAAATGCCTGAATCCACGCGCGTGTTTATTTCAAACACGCGCGAGGATTTTTCGTCTTTTCCCGAAAAAGGGCTGTTTATTCCGTCGTCCGGACGCTGCAATAATAAATGAAGATTGCGGCTTTCAGCCGATGGAGACATCATATCCGATGTACATAATAAATTAACATGTTTCATTTTGGTTGACATTTTATTCGTTTTAATGTTTGGGACTTTAATTTACGATTATTTCAGCGGCAACAAATCGACCGTTTTGTAGAAAATCTCTGCGGCTTCGAGTTGCAGCAGGATTTTTCCTCCGGTAACGCTCAGATTGTATGCCTGATTTACCAGATGCCCGTTCACGTAATGTTCCGATTTGTCGTCGTAGCATATCACTTCGACGGTATTCCATTCGGGAGTCGGGTTTTCAAAGTTTCCCGAGCGGATAAATCTTCCCTGCGCACCTTCGTGCACGTTTTTGTTCGGCGAATCGGCCGTTGTTCCGCCTATCAGCCAATAGTCGCCGCAATCGCCTTCCTGAATCTGACATTCGACGGACATCGGCCACAAGGTATTTTTCGCCGTATCCGGAAAATGATACAGTACGCCGCTGTCGCGCGGCCCGTCTTCGCGCGGCGGATATTTCTTTTCTCCCCAGCGGAATACGATTTTAAGATAATAGTCCTTGTATGAATCGTTCGTGCAGAGATAACCCATTGGTTCGCCGTCGAAATGCAGCATCCCGTTTTCCGTCAGAAACTGATTTTCCGCATCGTTGTTCTTCCCGTACTTTTGGGTAAATGTGTACCAGCCGGACAAATCCTTCCCGTTGAACAGGGTAATCCGTTCGGCCTTTCCGTCGGCCAACTTCGTGAACGATGCCTTTTCGGAATGATTTTGCAGTATTTCGGGAATTTCCTGCGGCCGGCGGGTATCCGTCGTGTCTTGTTGTTTCTTCGGCGAACAGGCGAAAATCATAAAAACAAGCGTGCAGCCTATAATTCGATGTGGTGTCATGACAAAAAAAGTTTTAATTTGTTGTTCATTGATTATTTTGAAAATAGAAATTGTTTACGGGACAATGTTGCCGGCCGCCGTGTAGACGGCGTACCATTCTTCGCGCGTCAGCGGAAGCATACTGCCCCGGCAGCTTTCGATGATGCGCGACGGACGCGTCGTTCCCAGAATAACCTGTATGTCGGCCGGATGGCGGGTAATCCATCCTGTGGCTACGGCCGAAGGCGTCACCTCGTATTTGGCGGCAAGCCGGTCGACGACGGCGTTCAGTTTCGCATATTCGGGGTCTCCGAGGAACGGGCCGTCGAAAAAGCCCTTTTGGAAAGGCGACCACGCCTGAATCGTAATATCGTGCAGACGGCAATAATCCAGAATGTGTCCTTCGCGGTTAACGCTCTGCCTGACATGCATGTTGACGGTCAGCCCGCAGTCAATCATCGGCGTATGTGCAATGCTGAATTGCAACTGGTTGACGGACAGTTTGACGGACACATATTTTTGCAGCAGTTCGATTTGCATCGGGTTGAAATTGGATACGCCGAAATGCCGCACTTTTCCTGCCGACAGCAGCGTATCAAATGCTTCGGCTACTTCTTCAGGCTCAATCAGTGCATCGGGGCGATGCAGTAACAGCACGTCGACATATTCCGTCCGCAGGCGTTTCAAAATCCCGTCTGCCGCCTCGAGGATATGTGCTTTCGAAAAATCGAAGTAGCCTCGGCGGATACCGCATTTGCTCTGGATAAAGATTTTTTCTCGCGTGGCTGCGCCCTTCGGTAGCGCATCGGCAAAAATGCTTTCGCAGATGCCGTCGCCGTAAATATCGGCATGATCGAAAAAGTTGATTCCTTCGTCCAGCGCCGTATGCAACAATACTTTCGCTTCGGATACGGACAGGTTTTTCAGTCGCATACATCCTAAAACAATATTCGACGCCTCCAAACCGGTCGTCGAAATCTTAATATTTTTCATATTCAAATACAGTGAATTATTTCGGACACAAAGGTATTAAATATTCCCCCGAAAAGAGATTATGCTTTTTCGCGATAACTAATTTCCTTTTCGTGTTTAGTGTAAAAATATTGATGTTTACCGTTAATTTGCTATTGTAATACTGCAATTTGTCATACATTTGTCGTCACAATTGACGATGTACCGAACATCAGTGTATTACAACTGCATGGATTATAATAATTTTTGATTTACATATGAAGAAGATGTTGTATTTGAACGGAGCAACAATAATGTTGCTTGCAATGCTTTCATGTGGAAAGCAGCAGGGGGACGGAGGAAACGATGCTCCGCAAACGTATCCGACAATGATTGTTTCGACCGGCGCTACGGAACTGATCACTTCTTATCCGGCAACTATCCGCGGCCGGGAAGACATTGAAATCCGTCCCCGGATTGACGGATTTGTAGACCACATTTATATAGACGAGGGTTCGACGGTGAAGCAGGGACAGTTGCTGTTCAAAATCAACTCTCCACAGGCCGAGCAGGCGGTGATGACTGCGCGTGCGGCCGTCGCGTCGGCCGAGGCTCAACTGGCTACGGCCGAACTGAACGTGAGCCGTATGACTCCACTGGCCGAAAAGGGCATCATCAGCGCCGTACAGTTGGAAGCCAGCCGGAATGCCCTCAACGCAGCCTCGGCTGCACACGAGCAGGCCAGGGCGCAACAGAAAAATGCGGAAGCCACACTATCATGGACGTCCGTCATTAGCCCCGTGGACGGCCATGTAGGCGCCGTACCCTATCGGAAAGGCAGTCTGGTGAACAGCCAGAACGTATTGACTACCGTGGCCAATACGAAAACCGTATTTGCCTGTTTCTCTCTGAACGAAAAGGAACTGGCCGAATTTTTGAGCGGTCTCGAAGGCAATACGCAAGCCGAAAAGTTGAAACATGCGTCCGAAATCACGCTTACCCTGGCAGACGGCATGGCATATCCGTACAAAGGCCGGATAGAAACCATCACGGGCATCGTGAACGTTTCTACGGGCAGCGCCGGTTTTCGTGCCGAGTTCCCCAACGAAGAAGGCATACTCCGTAGCGGGATGAGCGGTAAGGTATCCGTGCCCACGGCTTACAGCGATGTGATTTTGATTCCGCAACGCGCTACTTTCGCCCAGCAGGACAAGGTGCTGGTTTACGTCGTCGAAGACGGAACGGCACAGCAACGTATCCTTTCGGTCACCCCTACGCCCGACGGTCGGACGTATATCGTGCACAGCGGACTTTCGACGGGTGAACGTATTGTGACGGGAGGCGTGGCGACGCTCTCGCACGGCGCCAAAATCGTTTTTGAACAATAAATCTCAAGAATGTTATTTCTATGTTGAAGACATTTATAGACAGACCCGTTTTATCGACAGTTATCTCTATCCTTATCGTGGTATTGGGCATTATCGGCCTGTTTATGCTGCCCGTCGAGCAGTATCCGGACATTGCGCCGCCCACCGTACGTGTTTCGGCAAACTATCCGGGCGCAAATGCGGATGTGGTGATGAATGCTGTTGTGATTCCGCTGGAAGAACAAATCAACGGCGTCGAAGGAATGACGTACATGACGTCTTCGGCATCGAACACGGGCAGTGCAAGCATCACCGTCTTTTTTGAAAAAGGCATCAACCCCGACATTGCCGCCGTGAACGTGCAAAATCAGGTAGCACGCGCCACGCCCCGTCTGCCGCAGGAAGTGACGCAAATCGGCGTGACTGTCCGTAAGCAACAAAGTTCTACTATCCTGATGATTAATTTTACGACAAGCAATCCCGAATACGACCAGACGTTTCTCCAAAACTACGCCAATATCCATCTGCTGCCGCCCATCAAGCGCGTCAAGGGAGTGGGCGATGCCAATGTGTACGGCGCACGCGACTATTCGATGCGTATCTGGCTGAAACCCGATGTGATGGCGGCATACATGATTACGCCGCAGGAAATCATCTCCGCCCTGCAGGAACAGAATATCGAAGCCGCTCCCGGTGAATTGGGACAGGAGAGCAGGCAAAGCTTTCAGTATACATTAAAATATACAGGCCGGTTGAAATCCGTAATCGAGTACGAAGACGTTGTCGTGCGCTCGATGAACGGCCGGATTCTCCGCTTGCGCGATGTGGCGCGGGTCGAACTCGGCGCACTCAACTATAATGTCATCTCGCGATTGGACGGAAACGAATCCGTGACTATCGGCATTAATCAGACGGCAGGCTCCAATGCGCAGGAAATCATCAACAACATCAAAGCGGAACTGAAAAGCGCGGAGGCTTCGTTTCCGCCGGGACTGAAAATCGTTTACGTGCAGGATGCCAACGAATTTCTTGATGCGTCTATCGAAAAGGTGATACATACGTTGCTGGAGGCGTTTCTGCTCGTGTTTGCCGTAGTACTCTTGTTCCTGCAAAATTTCCGTTCTACGCTTATCCCTGCCATTGCCGTACCGGTTGCCATCATAGGGACGTTTTTCTTTCTCGAACTGTTCGGATTCTCCGTAAACCTGCTGACACTTTTTGCTTTGGTGCTGGCCATCGGGATTGTGGTGGATGATGCGATTGTGGTAGTCGAGGCCGTACATGCGCAATTGGACGCAGGCATGACCAATGCACGGGAAGCTGCGCTCAAGGCGATGCGGGAGATTGCGCCGGCTATCATTTCGATAACGCTGGTGATGTCGGCCGTGTTTATTCCCGTCAGTTTCATCGGAGGGACGTCGGGCGTGTTTTACCGTCAGTTCGGACTGACTCTGGCTGTTTCGATTCTTATTTCTGCCGTAAATGCCCTGACGTTAAGCCCTGCCTTGTGCGCCATTTTCCTGCGCGGTCATCATACGGGCGAAAAACGGAAAAATATATTCAATCGTTTTGCATTTATGTTCAATACGGGTTTCCAGATGGTCACGGAGCGTTATCGGCGTTCGTTGCATTTTTTGGGGAAACGCGGTCACCGCTGGATTACGGTGACGCTTATCCTCGGCATGACGGCGTTGCTTTTTGCCATGATGCGTATCATCCCGTCGGGATTCGTGCCGCAGGAGGACAGCGGCGGCGTGATGGGCATGGTGACACTGGCGCCGGGCGCTTCGCTCGACAGGACGCACGAAGTGGTGCTCGAAGTGACCAATATTGCACGGGAGATTGAGCATGTAAAACATGTGGCGTCGCTTGCAGGCGTGAACTTTATGAGTGGTATGGGCGGTTCATATGCCACCATTCAGTTGAAGATGGATCCGTGGAATCAACGGAAGATTACAACAAACGAAGTAGCTGCCGTTTTGAAAGAGAAGACGGCGCATATCAAGGACGCTACGTTTATTTTTATGGGGACGCCTACCTTGCAGGGGTTCGGGCTTAGCAACGGTGTGGAAATACAGATGCAAGACCGCACGGGCGGCGACATAAATTATTTTTTCGAAACGACCAACCGTTTTCTCGACGCCATGCGCAAACGTCCCGAAGTGACGATGGCAATGACGACGTTCAATCCGAATTTTCCCCAGAAACAACTCGAAGCGGATATTGCCAAAATAAAAGAGGCAGGTCTGACGCTGGGACAAGTGATGAGTACATTACAGGCTTATGTGGGCAGCATGTATGTGTCCGATTTCAATCTTTACGGCAAGCAGTATCGCGTGATGGTGCAAGCCTCGCCCGAATATCGCGAGAAACTGGACGACCTGAACGGATATTTCGTCCGTACGGCTTCGGGCGAGATGGCGCCCGTGACGGAGTTTCTGACTGTTCGCGACGTAACCGCGCCGCAGACGCTGAGCCGTTTCAATATGTATTCGTCCATGAACCTGACGATTATGCCCGATTATGTCGCCGGTTACGCCAACGGCGATGTACTCAGGGCAGTTAAAGAAGTGGCGGAAGAGGTTTTGCCCGATAATTTCACATACGATTTTTCGGGAATGACGCGCGAAGAGGTGAAAAGCGGAGAACAGACCTACATGATTCTGGCTCTTTGTCTGATATTTGTCTACTTGTTGCTGGCCGCGCTGTATGAGAGTTATATCCTTCCGCTGGCGGTAATATGTTCGTTGCCGATCGGTCTGGCCGGAGTTTATGTGTTTATATACGGCGGTATGGCAATGGGGACGGGTATCGTAAACAATATTTATGTTCAAATTTCGCTGATCATGCTGATAGGGTTGCTTGCGAAGAATGCGATTTTGATTGTGGAATACGCCGTGCAGCGCAGGCGGCAGGGGATGAGTGTCGTCGAAGCGGCAATTCAGGGCGCGGTGGCGCGTCTGCGTCCGATATTGATGACTTCGTTTGCCCTTATTTTCGGACTGTTGCCGCTGGCGCTTGCGTCGGGAGCCGGAGCAATCGGTAACCGGTCAATCGGTATTTCGGCCATCGGCGGGATGTTAACCGGCACGTTGCTTGGTGTGCTGGTCGTGCCTTCGTTATATATCATATTCCAGTTGCTTCAGGAGAAATTCTCCAAGTCGGGTTTGGTTAATGCGGCGCAGGTTGCAGTAGTCGGCATAGCGCTTACCGCAAGTGTTTCGTCGTGTCAGGTAATCCACAAGTATCAATCGCCCGAAGTAGATACGACGGATTTGTACCGTACGGCCGATTTCGGTCACGATGATACGACAACGGTTGCTGCCATCCCCTGGGCGGAATATTTTACGGATACGAACCTGCAAAGCCTCATTGAAGAAGGGCTTCGTGAGAACTTCGATCTTCGCGCGGCGTATTTGCGGATACAGTCGGCGGAAGCAGGATTGCAGGTAGCCCGTGCGGCATATTTCCCGGTGGTTTCGCTGAACGGACAAGTGACTCATGCGCGGACAAGCGTACGGAATGACGTCGTCGACGCATTGGGGTACGGCAGTAACCAGTACCGTCTCGGCGTCGCAGTGCAGTGGGAAGTGGATTTGTGGGGCAAGCTTAACCGTCAGGCGCGTGCAAGATATGCACAATATTTGAGCAGCCATGAATACAGGCGGTTGATACAAACGTCGCTGGTATCGACGATTGCCACTTCATACTATACGCTGATGGCGCTGGACGAACAGTTGAGAATCTCGAACGAAACCGTTCGCCTGCTGGACGACAGCCACCGTTCGATGCAGGCGATGATGGATGCCGGTTTTCTGAACGCCGCCGCAGTGGAACAGAGCAATGCCTTGAAACTTTCTACCCAGGCGTCGGCGCTGAACCTCGAACTTGCGATATACAAGCTGGAGAATGTTTTGTCGGTGATGCTCGGTCGCAAGCCCGGCGCAATTGCACGCCGTTCGTTTGATACGTGGAAGGCGCCGGATACGCCTCTTCCCCACGGCGTCCCGGCGCAGATGCTGGCATTGCGTCCCGACGTACGTGCGGCGGAACTTCAATTTCGCGCCGCTTTCGAATTGCACAATGTAGCGCAGGCCGCCCTCTATCCGTCGCTTACTCTCGGTTCGGGGTCGATGGCCGGTTACGGCGCGGCATCGCCGGCCGATTTTTTCCGTCCCGAAAACCTGTTTGCAAATGTCATCGGCGGACTGACGCAGCCTCTGTTTGCCGGTAAACAGTTGCGTGCGCAGGTGAAAATTGCGAAAGCGCAGGAAGACGAAGCGTTTCTGAATTTTCAGAAAACAGTACTGACGGCAGCGAGCGAAGTGTCCGACATACTTTATACCTACGAAAAGGCGCAGGCGAAAACCGGCGTCCGTGCCGGGCAGATAGAATCGTTGCGCAAAGCGGCAGATTATACGCAGGAACTTCTCCGTGCCGGCGAGGCCACTTACCTCGAAGTCCTTACCGCACAGCAAAACTACCTGAACGCCCAACTCGCGATTACCGGCGACAATCTGGAAAAGGCGCAGACGGTGATTGATCTGTATCGTGCGCTGGGCGGAGGCGAAGACTGACGAAAGGCAGTCTTCCGTTCCGAAAGTTATTTTTTTGCAGGTGTGCGCCTGTTGCGGCGCCAGAGTTGACAGGCGTTGATGATGTTCTGCCAGATGATGTACGTGGCAGGTGCAAGGGAGATGAGCGGATTGAGGTAGGTTTGTGCCATCCAGAGGGCGAGGATGGTATTTTTTTGTCCCAATCCCTGTCCCGACGATACCGGGTCGCCGTATTGTCGGCCTATGCGTCTGCCGATCCAGAATTGTGCGCAGCAAAGCGTCAGGGAGGCAACAGACAGGCCGATACCTGTTTTAAGGTTCGAACGCGCCTGTTCCAGCATGAAGTTGACGGTTATTCCCATCACGATGACGAGCGCTACCGTCCATAGGTAGAACGTGAGCCGGGGGAGGCTCAGCAGCGCCTTATGTACTTTCGGCACATATTTGCGCAACGCGACGGCAATAAACAGCGGGAAGATAAGCAGCGGGAAAACCTGACGGCATATATACCATACGGATTGCAGGAACGACAGTTCTTCGTGTACCCCGATGAAGGAGAAATATACGGGTGCGGCAATCGCCACGGCAATATTGCAAAACAATAGATAGGCAGTCAGGAATCCGACGCTTCCGCCCAACATTCCGGTAATGACGGCTGCGGCCGTAGCTGTCGGCGCCAGCATACAGAGCAGTGCGCCCTGCGCTATCGTTTCGTCGAGGGGGCGAAGCAGCAGGTAGAGGCCTGCGCTTCCGGCCAGTTGTATCAGCAGCAGCCACAGGTGGGCGGGATGGAAGCGAATGTCTCTCCACGAGATTTTGCAGAACGTAATCAGCAGCATGGCGAAGATGAGGAATGGCGTCAGGAACGACAGGCGGCTTACCCACTCGTGTGCCAGCGCTCCCGTAATCATTGCCGTCGGGAGCGCATGGTCTTTGATGAAGGCGAGTATCCGTTTCACGCGCTTTACAGGGGGATGTATCTTACGAAGGCTTCGATGGCTTCGTATGATGCCAGGCCGAGTTGTTTGTACAATTCCGCCGTGGCGCGGTTGCGGTATTCGGCGCGTTGCCAGAACAACCGTTCGTCGTCGCCGAGGAACGGGGCGCTTTCGGCCTGCGACTGGTGCTTGAGGATGGCGTTTCGTTTGAAGCGGAGTTCTTCGGGGCTGATGGGCACGGCCATTTCGATATGGTCCATTTCCCATTCCGCCCATGCGCCGCGATACATCCATATCCGGCAGTTTTTGAGCCATTCGTCGTTTTTGAGGTCGTCGATGGCGGCGAGTACGGCGTCGAGGCATACTTTGTGCGTGCCGTGCGGGTCGGCAAGGTCGCCGGCGGCGAACATCTGGTCGGGGCGGATGTCGAGGAGCAGTTTTTTGATGATGTCGACGTCCGTTTCGCTCAGCGGATTTTTCTTTACGGCGCCTGTTTCGTAGAAGGGCAGGTCGAGGAAGTGGATGTTTTCGTCTTTTACGCCGGAGTAGCGACATGCCGTGCGCGCTTCTTCGCGCCGGATGGTGCCTTTCATGAAGAGGACGTCGGGGTTTTCGGGGGCGCCTTCCGTTTTTTCGCGGCGGAGGTAGCGGATGATTTCTTCGGCCTTGCGGCGTACCGTTTCGTCGCCGGTGTAGCGGAGGCATACGTCGCGGAGGTATTCGCAGTAGCGGATGACTTCTTCGTCGGCGACGGCGATGTTGCCCGAAGTCTGGTAGGCTACGTGTACGTCGTGTTTTTGGTCGCACAGTCGGCGGAGGGTGCCTCCCATTGAGATTACGTCGTCGTCGGGGTGCGGGCTGAAGACGATTACTTTTTTAGGGTAGGGCACGGCGCGTTCGGGGCGGTTGGAGTCGTCGGCATCGGGTTTTCCGCCGGGCCATCCGGTGATGGTGCGCTGAATGTCGTTGAATATTTTTATGTTGACGTTGTAGGCTGAGTCGTAGCGTGCGAGCAGTTCGCCCAGTTCGTTTTCGAGGTAGTCTTTGTTTGTCAGTTTCAGGATGGGTTTGCCGGTGAGCCGGCAGAGCCATACGATGGCGCGGCGGATGAGTTTGGTATCCCATTCGCAGCTTGATACGCGCCATGGGCGGCTGATGCGCGTCAGTTCGCCGGCGGCCTGTATGTCGGTGATCATTTTGACGGAGGGATGGTTTTGCAGGCATGTGGCGGGGAAGCTGTCGCCGGCTTTGTCTTCGACGGCCTGTTTCACGTCCTGCGCTTTGCCTGCGCCCCAGGAGAGGAGGACGACGTTTTTTGCGTTCAGTATGGTGGATAGTCCCATGGTGATGACGCCCGGCGGCACGAGGTCTGTCGACCGGAAGAGGCGTGATGCTTCTTTGCGCGAGTCGTTGTCGAGCATGGCGAAGTGTGTCCTTGAGCTGGCGGGCGTTCCTGCGGCGTTGCAGGCGATGCGTCCGCGGTGGCCGAGGCTCATGATCAGGCAGTCTATTCCGCCGGCGTCGGCAATGTCGTTGTCGTAGCGGCGGCAGAAGTCGTAGATGGCGTCTTTGTTCATGAAGCCGTCGGGGGAGTGGATGTTTTCCGGTCGGATGTCGACGTGATTGAGCAGCGCTTCTTTCAGGTATGCAAGTATGCTGCCGGATTCGTTTGTCAGCGGATAAAATTCGTTGATGAGGAAGATGGTTACGCGGTCGAAGCTCAGTTCGCCGGCTTTGTGCATGGCGATCCATTCGTCGAACACGCGGCGTGTGGCGCGTTCGCCGGAGATGGCGAGTACGAAGTTGCGCGAGTCTTGGCGTCGTGTTTCGATTTCGCGTGCGATTTCGCGTGCCGATGCGACGGATCCTTCTTCGACGGATTCGTATATAAAGGTCGGCATTTTTTCGAAGCGTGCCAGCAGGGAGTGTTCGTAGGCATTTTCGGGGTGATAGAAGCGTTCGGGGATTTTTGTCAGGGTGATACCTGAGCTTAAATTTGTTTTCATATTGTTTTTTGCTTTAACTGTAATTGTTCGGAGGCGCAAAGGTATGGTTTTTCCGTGTAAAAAGCGTTACCGGCGGCGTGGTTTGTCTGCGCCGGAGGGGTTTTGGGAGGCGAGGTTTTCGAGTTCGAGGGTCAGTTCTTCCCAGCGGGTCATTGTGTCGGAGAGGTGTTTTTTCAGTTTTTCGTGTGCGGCGTACAGTGCGGGGTCTGGGGCGGAGTGGGGGGCGGCCATCCGGCGTTCGGCGTCGGCGATTTCCTGTTCTGTACGTGTGATTTCGTTTTCCGCTTCGGCGATGTTTTTTTCTATTCGGCGTATGTTTCGGGTTTGTTCTTTCCGTGCTTCGTAGGATAGTTTTGCGGCGGGTTGTGCGGGGTTGTTGTCGGCGGTGTCGGGCGCGTCGGCGGGGCGGGCGCGATGTTCGAGTTCGCGGAGGTTTTCGATTTTCCGGTGTGCGAGGAATTCGTATATTCCGCCGAGGTGTTCTTTGACGCGTGCGTCGGCAAATTCGTATATTTTGTCGACCAGTCCGTCGAGAAATTCGCGGTCGTGGGAGACGAGTATCAGCGTGCCGTCGAAATCGCGCAATGCGTCTTTGAGTACGTCTTTGGAGCGCATGTCGAGGTGGTTGGTCGGTTCGTCGAGGATGAGCAGGTTGGCCGGTTCGAGCAGCAGGCGTATCATTGCCAGCCTGCTTCGTTCGCCGCCGGAGAGGACTTTCACTTTTTTGTCGGCTGCTTCGCCTCCGAACATGAAGGCGCCCAGTATGTCGCGTATGCGGGTGCGGATGTCGCCCTGCGCGGCGTTGTCGACGGTTTCGAACACCGTGAGGTTTTCGTCGAGCAGCTCGGCTTGATTCTGGGCGAAGTATCCTGTTTTGACTTGATAGCCGAGGGTGAGCGCGCCTTCGAAGTCGGTTTCGCCTGTGATACATTTTACCATCGTCGATTTGCCTTCGCCGTTTTTGCCCACGAAGGCCACTTTGTCTCCGCGGCGGATGGCGAAGGTGGCGCCGGCGAAGACGAGGTGGTTGCCGTAGCGTTTGGTCACGTTTTCGGCCGTCACAGGCCATGAGCCGGAGTGTGGGGCGGGCGGGAATTTAAGGCGGAGCGTCGCATTGTCGGTATCGTCCACTTCGATACGTTCCAGTTTTTCCAACTGCTTGATGCGCGACTGTACCTGCACCGATTTGGATGGTTTGTAGCGGAAGCGTGCGATGAAAGCCTCCGTGTCGGCAATTTTTTTCTGCTGGTTTTCGCTGGCGCGCAGTTGCTGTTCGCGCCGTTCGCGACGGAGCGTTGTGTATTCCGCATATTTTACCCGGTAGTCGTAAATCCGGCCGAGTTCTATCTCGATCGTTCGTCCGGTCGTATTATTAATGAAAGCCCGGTCGTGCGAAACAAGCACTACGGCATTGGCCTGCGTGGCGATAAACGTTTCGAGCCACTGTATGGACTCGATGTCGAGGTGGTTGGTCGGTTCGTCGAGCAACAGCACGTCCGGTCGCGCCAGCAGCAGCTTGGCCAGTTCGATACGCATCCGCCATCCGCCGCTGAATTCCGACGTCGGGCGGTCGAAATCCTTCCGCATAAAGCCCAGCCCCGTCAGCGTACGCTCCAACTCGGCGCGGCAATTCATTCCCCCGCACATACGAAACTGTTCGGTCAGTTGCGTCACCCGATCCACCAGTTCCATAAACTCCTCCGACTCGCCGTCCGTTCGCCGGCTCAATTCCTCGTGTATACGATCTATTTCGTCCTTCATGCGCAACACGTGCTCAAAAGCGCGCTCCGCCTCCGCCATTACGCTTCGCGAATCGTCCGTCCGCATTTGCTGCGGCAGGTAGCCCACCGTCGTGCCCGACGGGATAGCGACCGCCCCCGACGTGGGTGTTTGCAATCCGGCCAGTATTTTCAGCAATGTCGACTTGCCTGCGCCGTTTTTACCCACCAGTGCGATCCGATCCTTCCTGTTTACGACAAAAGACACACCGTCGAACAGCGTGAACCCACCGAAATTAACCGTCAAATTTTCTATTGAAATCATATCCGTTACAAAATGAAGCTGCAAAGATACACATTTTACGCAAAGCAGGCGAGCGCGGCGCAGTTTTGCCCGCATCCGCCGCACATCGTGAACGCCCCGCTCCGTCCGCCCCGCCCCGCATCACCCGCATCCCGTCCGTACAAACGATTTACGCGCAAAACATCCGCCCGCAAGCCCTAAATACACGAAAAAACGTGAAAAATACAGCCTTTTTCTCCTCATACCGTGAAAATATCTACATTTGCATATACAATAAAGAAAAAAATATTTCGATTAAAGAAGACTTACCTTGCACGGTAAGAAGACTTACCTTACATGGTAAGACGACTTACCTTACATGGTAAGACGACTTACCTTACACGGTAAGAAGACTTACCTTACATGGTAAGATGACTTACCTTACACGGTAAGACGACTTACCTTACACGGTAAGACGACTTACCTTACACGGTAAGAAGACTTACTTTATACGGTAAGAAGACTTACCTTGCACGGTAAGAAGACTTACCTTATGCGGTAAGAAGACTTATCTTGTACGGTAAGAATACTTACCTTACATAGTAAGAATACTTGCCTTATATGGTAAGAATACTTATCTTACAAAGTAAGAAGTAAATAAGACGTATTGAAGAAGACTTATTTTATACGATAAGAAGTAAATATTTCACCCCGATCGGCAATTATTTTCAATAACCTTCGCGTTCGGACGCCGGCAGCGGCGCCATTTTCGCCGGGGAAGGGAAAAATTGCGCCCGTATTTGTTATCTTTGCACCGAAATTAATCCGAATTGATTATGCGTTCCGAATTGTCTCAAAAAATAGACTGTTTAAAAAAGGCGATTGTGTATTTCGATAATTTTCAGGACGACATACTGATTGCCGAGTTCCTCCGTCCGACGTATGAGCCGGGCGAACAGCCGCCGTTTCCGCCTCCGTCGCGCCACGATGCGCTGACGTTCATCGGCGTGATGTCCGGCAAAGTCGCCCTGTCGGTCGATTACAATCCGCATACCATCCCGACCCACGGGATTGTCTGGGTTATGCCTACGCATATCATGCAAGTCACCGACGTGTCCTCAGATACGCGGGCGTGGATGTTGCAACTCACAAAATCGTTTATGGATAACGACGTGCAGCGCTGGTTCGGCAATATGCCGATGATTTCGTACATGCAGCTGAAAAAAAATCCGTACAGCATTTTCGAACCTGAAGAGTTCGATCTGCTGTACGAAAACCTGCAGACGCTCCGCGACAAATTCCGGCTTCATGCACATTCGTTTCAGGAAGAAGTGGTAAAAACGTATCTGAGGCTGTTTGCGCTGGATATGGCGCATTTCTTTTTCAGGAAAAAAGACAACTTTATCGCCCCGCAGCTAAGCCGGAAGGAGGAGTTGTTCGACGACTTTCTCAGCCTGCTGACGGAGCATTGCCGGACGGAGCACGAAGTGTCGTTTTATGCCGGCAAGCTTTGCATCACGCCGCAGTATCTTTCCATAATACTTAACGAACAAAGCGGCCGCCCGGCCAGCCGGTGGATACAGGACGCGCTTCTGGTCGAGGCCAAAAGGATGCTTAAGATGCCGCGCACCTCCGTGCAGTCGGTCTCCGACAGCCTGAATTTCCCCGACCAGTCGGCCTTCGGCAAGTTTTTCAAGAAACATACCGGGCTGTCGCCGCTCGCTTTCCGCAAAGGCTGACCGCGCCGCGCCGCGCGGGAAATATATTTTCTCTTTCGGCAAATAAAGACTAACTTTGCGCCCAAATTCAAGTAATGAGAGAAACTGCTATGAGTAATCGGTTTACGGAGTATGATGTGTTCGACTTGTCGGACGTGAACAGGGAGGTATTGAAAAACTGGCAGGCAAACGGGATCTTCCGCAAAAGCGTGGCTGCACGCGAAGGTTGCCCGTCTTTTGTATTTTATGAAGGCCCGCCCTCAGCCAACGGAATGCCGGGGATACACCACGTGATTTCGCGCGCAATCAAAGACATCTTTTGCCGCTACAAAACCATGAAAGGCTTCCGCGTCGCACGCAAAGCCGGTTGGGACACGCACGGCCTGCCCGTAGAACTCAGCGTCGAAAAAGCGCTGGGCATTACAAAAGAAGACATCGGGAAAACCATCTCCGTAGCCGACTATAACGCCGCCTGCCGCAAAAACGTGATGAAATACACCCGCGAATGGGAAGAACTGACCCAGCGGATGGGTTACTGGATCGACATGGAACACCCCTACGTCACTTACGACAACGCCTACATCGAAACCCTCTGGTACCTCATCAAGGCGCTTTACGATAAAAAACTCCTCTACAAAGGCTATACCGTGCAACCCTATTCGCCCGCCGCCGGCACAGGGCTAAGCACGCACGAACTGAACCAGCCCGGATGCTATCGCGACGTAAAAGACACTACGGTCGTGGCCATGTTCAAAATAAAAAACCCAAAACCCGAAATGACCGGATGGGGCGCGCCCTGTTTTATCGCATGGACAACGACTCCATGGACGCTCCCGTCCAATACCGCGCTCTGCGTCGGCCCGAAAATCCGCTACGTCGCCGTCCGGACGCGCAACCCCTATAACGGCGAACCCGTCACCCTCGTACTCGCCAAAGCGCGCCTCCACGCCTATTTCGCCCCCGAAGCCGAAGGACTGCCGCTGGACGATTACCGCGTCGGCGACAAACAAATCCCGTGGCAAACCATCGACCGCGCCGAATACGACGGCGCCGAACTGGCCGGAATGGAGTATGAACAGCTAATCCCCTGGTATAACCCCGGCGAAGGCGCCTTTCGCGTAATCACGGGCGATTTTGTGACTACGGAAGACGGCGCCGGCATCGTACACATCGCGCCCACCTTCGGCTCCGACGACGCACGCGCGGCAAAAAACTCCGGCGTACCCCCCATGTTGCTGCGCGACAGGCAAGGCTGCCTGCGTCCGGCCGTAGATTTGCAGGGTCGATATTTCAAACTCGAAGACCTGGACGAAGCTTACGTGACCACGCACATGCACGCAGCGCTTTACCGCCCCTACGCCGGACGTTTCGTGAAAAACGAATACGACCCCGAACTCACCGGCGCCGACGCTACGCTCGACCTCGACCTTTGCCTCATGCTCAAACAGCAGGGCGCGGCCTTCAAAATAGAAAAATACGTCCATACCTATCCGCACTGCTGGCGGACGGACAAACCGGTGCTCTACTATCCGCTCGACAGCTGGTTTATCCGCACCACCGCCTGCCGCGAACGAATGATGGAGCTGAACGAAACCATCCTCTGGAAACCGCAGGCCACCGGCACGGGACGCTTCGGCAAATGGCTTGAAAACCTTCAGGACTGGAACCTGAGCCGCAGCCGCTACTGGGGCACGCCGCTGCCCGTATGGCGCACATCCGACGGCGCGGAAGAAAAATGCGTCGGCTCGTTTGCCGAACTATGCGACGAGATAGACCGGGCGGTCGATGCCGGGGTAATGACCGCCAATCCGCTCCGCGAAAAAGGCTTCAGGCCGGGAGATTACTCCGCCGAGAACTATCGCCGGATAGATATGCACCGCCCCTTCGTGGACGACATCGTACTGGTTTCCGACAGCGGGCAGCCAATGACGCGCGAAACCGACCTGATCGACGTATGGTTCGACTCCGGCGCCATGCCCTATGCACAAATACACTATCCCTTCGGCTCCCGGACGCTCGACGCCGCCGTCTATCCCGCCGATTTCATTGCCGAAGGCGTCGACCAGACACGGGGATGGTTTTTTACCCTCCATGCGCTCGCGGTGATGATCTTCGACAGCGTTTCGTTCCGCGCGGTAGTCTCCAACGGGCTGGTGCTGGACAGAAACGGAAACAAAATGTCCAAACGACTGGGCAACGCCGTCGATCCCTTCGAGTCCATCGAAAAATACGGCTCCGACGCCCTGCGCTGGTACATGATTACGAACGCTTCGCCGTGGGATAACATCAGATTCGACTTTGAAGGCATCGACGAAGTGCGCCGCAAGTTTTTCGGCACGCTCCACAATACATACTCCTTTTTCGCGCTCTACGCCAACGTCGACGGATTCGCCGGTCGCGAAGCGGACGTGGCGCCCGGAGACCGCCCCGAAATCGATCGATGGATACTCTCCCTGCTCCATTCGCTGATAAAAGAAACGGACGGATACTACACCGCCTACGAACCGACCCGCGCCGGACGCGCGATTGCCGATTTTGTGAATAATCACTTAAGCAACTGGTACGTCCGGCTCAACCGCCGCCGTTTCTGGGGAGGCGGCATGACCGTCGACAAGCTCTCGGCCTATCAGACGCTATACGCCTGTCTCGAAACCGTCGCCAAGTTGATGGCGCCCATAGCCCCTTTCTATGCCGACAGGCTTTATCTTGACCTGACGCGGGTTTCGGGGCGCGAACAGGCCGAATCCGTACATCTGGCCGATTTCCCCCGCTGCAACGAAGCCGCAATCGACGCGCAACTCGAAGCGCGTATGCAGTCGGCGCAAACCATCTCCTCGATGGTGCTGGCGCTCCGACGCAAAGTGAACATCAAAGTGCGTCAACCCCTCCGAACCCTGATGATTCCGGTAGCAAACGCACAACAAAAAGAAAATATCGAAGCCGTAAAAAACTTAATCCTGAGCGAAGTCAATGTAAAATCACTGCAATTCGCAGAAAATACGGACGACATATTAATAAAGAAAGTCAAACCCGACTTCAAGAAACTGGGACCTCGCTACGGGAAGATTATGAAACAGCTCGCCGCCTCGATTCAATCCATGAACCGGACGGAAATTGCCTCCCTTGAGCGCGAAGGCCTCTTCCGGTTCCAAATCGACGAACAGCAGGCCGTCATATCCCTCGAGGATGTGGAAATCATTTCCGAAGATATACCCGGATGGCTGGTCGCCCGCGAAAATACCCTGACCATTGCGCTTGACGTTACGGTCACGGACGAATTGCAGCGCGAAGGCCTCGCTCGCGAACTGGTAAACCGTATTCAGAATCTGCGCAAAAGCAGCGGCTTTGAGATCACGGACAAAATCCGCGTCACCGTCCGTTCCACTCCCGAAGCAGACGCCGCCATCGAAGCGCACAAAAGCTACATCGCCGCTCAGGTGCTGGCCGTCTCCATCGAAGTGACCGACAGCGAACCGGACGCCGCGACGCTTTTCGACATGGACGGCTTTAATTTGTACGTAAAAATAGAAAAGACAACCTGACAACCGAACCCTCGCCGCAGGACGGGAACAGGATATATTAATCCACAAAAACAGATGACCTATGAATGAGAAAACAAAGTATTCGGATGAAGAGCTGGAAGAGTTCAAAGCAATAATTCTGGAAAAACTGGAAATTGCGAAGAAAGATTATGATTTGTTGCGGGCAGGTTTGACCAATTCGGACGGAAACGACGTGTCCGACACCTCGCCGACGTTCAAAGTATTGGAAGAAGGTGCGGCCACGCTGTCGAAAGAAGAAGCAGGCCGTCTGGCGCAACGCCAGATGAAGTTCATCCAGAGCCTTCAGGCGGCGCTGATCCGCATCGAAAACAAGACCTACGGGATATGTCGCGAAACAGGTAAACTGATTTCCAAAGACCGTTTGCGTGCAGTGCCTCATGCCACGCTGAGTATCGAAGCAAAACAGAGCGGAGTAAAATAATCAAATCCGGAAAAGCAAACCACATGCAATTGAGACATAAAAAAGTATGGGGAACGGTCGCCATCGTCGTCCTCCTCCTCATCCTCGACCAGACGCTGAAAATCTGGGTAAAGACGCATATGAAACTGCATGAAAGCATCCAGGTTTTCTCGTGGTTTCAGATTTACTTTACCGAAAATCCGGGCATGGCTTTCGGAATTGAGCTTATCGACAAGTGGATACTTTCCGTTTTCAGGATTGTGGCGGTGGTTGCGATTGTCGTCTACATTTCACGCCTGCTCAGGCGCAACGTCAAGTTCGGATATATAGCCTGTATCGGATTTATTTTGGCCGGCGCGTTCGGAAATATCATCGACAGCGTGTTCTACGGCGTAATTTTCGACCACAGCCGCGGACAGATTGCTTCGTTTGTGTCGCACGGCGAAGGCTATGCGCCTTTCCTGTACGGGAAAGTGGTAGACATGCTTTATTTTCCGCTGATACAAACCCGTCTGCCTGCATGGATGCCTGTTTGGGGCGGACAGGAGTTCATCTTTTTCCGCCCGATATTCAATCTTGCCGACTCGGCGATCTGCACAGGCATGACCGTGCTGCTGTTGTTCTACCGCAAGACGTTTTCCGTAAGTTTCAAAAAAGAAAGTTCCCGAAATCATACCCTTTAAGTTTTGTATAATAATATAACGTCTGTACTTCGCAACGCTTGTTTGTGTTTGGGATTGTTCGTTTTGTGCGCCGTGCTGCCCATTGCGTGCGGCCGTGTGCCCGAAGGAATCATTTCCGAAAAAAAAATGAAAGATATACTTGTCGACATGCAGATGGCGGAAGAAATGACGACGACGGATCCTCTTGTTTTTCGCGACAACGAGGAGAAAAACGCGCTCTACAAATCCGTTTTCAGGAAACACCACGTGACGGAAGCCGACTACGACAGTTCGCTCGTCTGGTACGGCAGGCATCTGGATGCCTACATGCGCGTGCACAAGGCGGCGCTCGCAGAGGTGCAGAAACGCATTGATGCGCTGGGAGACGTGGCGCCGGAATCCGTATCGGAATCAAATCGTGATTCGCTGGATATATGGAATTTCCGACGCTACTACGAATTGTCGCCGCGGATGCTTGACAATATGATTGTCTTCGACATCGAACCCGGAGGCGGCGCATATTCTTCGGGCAGCGCCTTTGTTTTCGGTGTGAATGTGTGGGGCATTACGCCGCAAATGACGAAGCCCGTCGAAATACGCCTGCGCACCGTCAGCGACGATACGGTTTATACGGCGTCGCGCACGGTATACGAAAACGGATACTGCGAAATGATCTTGAAAGTCAGTCCCGTGAAAAAGACGCAGCGCGTATACGGTTACGTTCGTCCGGACGGAAAGGCCGATGCGTATCGAAAGATTTATCTGGATCGGATTCGGTTGATAAAGTATCGTTACGGCTCGCCGGCGCTGGAAGAAGAAAACGATAAACAGGATATGACGGACGGAGAATAGGGACGCGCTTCCTTACTCGCCCGTTCGCAGATTGTAACCTTGCGCTTGTTGTGCGGAAAATTATACATATCGACATGGACGCCTTTTATGCTTCTGTGGAACAGCGGGACAATAAGGCATTGCGGGGAAAACCCGTAGCGGTAGGTTTCCCGGAGGCGCGCGGCGTAGTGTCTACCGCCAGCTACGAGGCGCGGAAATTCGGTATCCGTTCGGCCATGCCCTCGCTGACGGCGAAGCAAAAATGTCCCGGACTGATTTTCGTGCCGCCACGTTTCGACGTATACCATGAAGTATCCATGCAAATCCGCGAACTCTTTCTGGAATACACCGAACTGGTCGAGCCGCTGTCGCTGGACGAGGCGTTTCTGGACGTAACGGTCAACCATGTGCAAAACCCCTCGGCCGGTCTGATTGCAAAGGAAATACAGCAGAAAATCGTCGCGCGCACTCACCTGACGGCGTCGGCAGGCGTTTCTTTCAACAAATTTCTGGCGAAAATCGCATCCGAATACCGGAAGCCCAACGGCTTCTTCGTCATCACACCCGCAGAAGCGGAAAAATTTATCGAAAACCTGAAAATCGAACAGTTTTTCGGCGTAGGAAAAGTAACCGCCCGCAAGATGCACGAGAACCGCATTTATACAGGATACGACCTGAAGCAATGTACGGAGGAAAAACTCGTCCGGCTGTTCGGAAAAGCGGGGCGCCTTCTTTTCCTCCATGCCCGCGGAATCGACCACCGTCCGGTCGAATCGAACCGTGCCGCCAAATCCGTCAGCGCGGAAACCACATTTCCGCAAGATAAGGACAACAGGATGCTCCTGACCGTCGAGCTGTACCGCTTGGCCGTCGAAGTCTTCGAGCGGATGAAAGAAGAAAACTTCTACGGAAAAACAATTACCATCAAAGTGAAATATGCCGATTTCAAAACAATTACCCGCAGCAAAACTTTCCCTCGAAAACTTGTGCGGTTGCAGGAATGTTGGCCTGTCGTGCGCGAGATGATGAAGCAGATCGACCTGTCCGGCCGGCCGGTGAGGCTGCTTGGCTTCGGAGCAGGCAATGCGGACGAGAAAAGGGTGGGGGAGTATACGCAACCGGGGTTGTTTGATGCTTGGTAGTCTCCGTAAACGCCGGATTTTACCGCCACTCGTTTCCCGAATCCGCTTTTTGATGGACACCGCCTGTAAAAAACGATCTTGATATACGCAAAACCTGTCATTGTTCCGAAACTATTGCCGACAACGTCGACATTCTTTGCGACAACGTCGACATTCTTCGTGACAACGTCGACATTCTTGGCGACAACGTCGACATTCTTTGCGACAACGTCGACATTCTTGCCGGCAACGTCGACATTCTCGGCGACAACGTCGACATTCTTCGTGACAACGTCGACATTCTTCGTGACAACGTCGACATTCTTCGCGACAACGTCGACATTCTTGGCGACAACGTCGACATTCTTGGCGACAACGTCGACATTCTTCGCGACAACGTCGACATTCTTCGTGACAACGTCGACATTCTTGGCGACAACGTCGACATTCTTCGTGACAACGTCGACATTCTTTGCGACAACGTCGACATTCTTCGTGACAACGTCGACATTCTTGGCGACAACGTCGACATTCTTGGCGACAACGTCGACATTCTTGGCGGAGACGTCGACACTTTCGGCGGAGGCGTCGACACTTTGGGCGGAGGCGTCGACACTTTGGGCGGAGACGTCGACACTTTGTGCGGAGACGTCGACACTTTCGGCGCAGGCGTCGACAACCTTGGCGGAGGCGTCGACACTTTGGGCGGAGGCGTCGACAATATTCAGGTTATTGCCGTAGAAAAAGGGTCTGTTTCCGTAAATGAGATGTATTCCGGATTAGGGAAACGGTTTGCCGTGCCACGGAGTAGCAGTTTCGTCCGCACGCGGGCTGCGTGTGTCTTTCCCGAAGGGGAGAATTGTTTATTGATCGGCAATCAGGATCGCAATCCAGTAGAGCCATTGGGCGGCCGATTGGAGCATTTCGGGATTGATGGATTCGGGATTGTCCAGGGGGTGATGGTAGTAGCGGCTTTCTCTTGCGCGGATGTCGGCTACGGGGTATCCGGCTTTTGCAAAGACGGCGCCGTCGGTGCGCGGCCGCGTCAGGTAGGGGTTGGAGCGGACGGTGAGGCGGCGGTGTACGTATTTGGCGTTGGCTTCTTCGAGAAAGGGCTTCAGGTGCGGGGAGGTTTCGGCTACTGCGGCGGCCAGTGATTCGCCCGTGCCGAGCATTTCGAGATTGATGATGGCTTTAATGTTGTTTTTTTCGATGGTGGGATGGCGCGTGTAGTGGTTGCTGCCCGTCAGTCCGGCTTCTTCGCCGTCGAGGGTGAGGAAGAGTATGCTGCGTTTCGGTTTGATGGCGGATTTCGAGATTGCTTCGGCGACGCCGAGCAGGGTTGCCGTCGAGGCGTTGTTGTCGTTTGCTCCGGCGATGTGGTAAGGTATCATTCCCAGATGGTCGAGGTGGGCGGAGATGATTACGTATTCGTCCGCCAGCGCGGGGTCGCTGCCTTTTACGACGCCCAGGATGTTTTTGCCTGTGGCGTCGGGGTTGTAGGTGGAGTTCATTTTGATGCGTGCTCTTTTTCCGGTTTCGAACGAGGCGGGTCGTTGGGTTGCGTATATTTTATCGACCGTTTCCCGATAGTTTTTTCCCGTGCCGGCGAAGATGTCGTTTACTACCGGCAGGGTGACGTGGCAGTAGACGAAGTCGGGGTTGTAGTGCGCGTTCGGGCCGGGCACCCAGCAGTAGAGCATTCCGGCGGCGCCGTGGCGTGCGGCATTGGCGAGTTTGTTTTGGTGGAGGGTGTGCGGGTACCACATCGCGATGGAGTCCGGGGACGTGCTGCGGTTGGGGGTTTCGCCTTCGATGAGTACGATTTTTCCCCGGACGTCTGTTCCGGCATAGTCGTCGTATCCGAGTTCGGGCGCGGTTACGCCGAAGCCGGCGTATACGACGTCTGCTTCGATCTCGCCGTTGCCGGATGAGTTGCCGGCAAACCATCCTTCGGCCCAGGGGTATTGTTTAGGCATCCAAACGGTTTCGCCGCGTTTGCGTCCCTGCATGGGGAAGAGGATTTCCATCGTGCTTCCGTCGTGTATTTCTACGCAGGGGTGCGGATAGGTTTGAAGGTAGGCGCCGTTGCCGGCGGCGGGAAGCAGTCGCCATTCCCGGTAGTAGTTTTCTACGATGGCGACGGCCTGCGCCATGCCTTCAGAGCCGGCCAGACGTCCTCGGAGGGCGGTGTCCGACAGGAGGCAGACGTAGCCGTAGAGCTTGTCGGAGGTGATGTGGCGGTGCATGGCGTCGAGGTATTTTTCTTCGTCGGTGGGCGTTTCGCGTATCTGCGTCTGCGCCCGAACGGTTGTAAGGACGCAGGACAGGCAGATTGCGGCAAAAAAGAATTTTTTCATGACGGGTCAGTGTTTTTTCATTTCCTTTCCGATTCCTGTTTCTTTGACGATGGCGGATGCGCCTTTTTCTTTGTAGATAAAGCCTCGGAACATGCCTCCGCTGTTGAAGGGCATGGCGATGTGTCCGTTTTTGTCGACGGCGATCAGTCCGCCGTTGCCTTCTTCGGCGTTGAGTTCGCGACGGATGATGAAGTCGGCGGCTTCTTCGACCGTTTCACCGAGATGTTTGTATCGTGCGCAGAGGTTGTATGCTACGGCGTGGCGGATGAAGTACTCGCCGTGTCCGGTGCAGGATACGGCGCAGGCGGCGTTGTCGGCATAGGTTCCGGCGCCGATGACGGGCGTGTCGCCGATGCGTCCCCAGTTTTTTCCGAGCATTCCTCCGGTGCTTGTGCCGGCGACGAGGTTGCCGTGCGTGTCGCGCACGACGCATCCTACGGTGCCGTTCTTTCCGCTTTCGAGTTTGAACTGTTCGACCCACCGCATGGTGCGCGGTGTGGCAAAGAACATGTTGTCTACGATTTCAAGTCCCTGTCCGGCGGCGAAACGTTCGGCTCCGTTGCCGGACAGCATCACGTGGGGGGAGGCGGTCATCACGGCGTATGCGGCGCGGATGGGATGCCTGACGGTCTTCACTCCGGCGACGGCTCCTGCGGCGAGGTCGCGGCCGAGCATGATGGCGGCGTCGAGTTCGAAGGCGCCTTCGGCCGTGACCGTTGCTCCCCTGCCGGCGTTGAAGAGCGGATTGTCTTCAAAGTAGCTGATGACGGCCATCACGGCTTCTTCGCCGTGTCCTCCGGTCGAGAGTATGTCGTTGCCGATGGTAAGCGCCGTGTCGAGCGCCGAATAATATGCCTCGGCCCTTGCACGATCGTTTTCCAGCCCGGCCATCACGCCGGCGCCTCCGTGTACGGCGATGGCATATTCGCGTTGCTGGGCTGCGGTGTTTATAAGTGTGCAGACACACATTGCGAGGAGGATATGGAGTTTTTTTGTCATGTGTCCCTGTTTTTACTTTTGTGCTTCGCGCACGGTTTTGTATGTGGGGTCATCCCATTTGGGGAAGTATCCGTCGTTGGCCAGGCGCAGTCCGATGCCGTAGTAGAGGTAAATGTCTTCGAGCGATCCGGTGAGATCCCACCAGTCGTGGTATTCGTCGGAAGGCTGGTGATAAGTGCTTTTGCCGCCCCAGAGTTTGCGATGTTCTTCGGCAGCTTTGGGGTCGAGCGGTTTGCTTCCTCCGGCAAGGACGACGGGGATGCCTACCTTGGCGAAGTTGAAGTGGTCGGAGCGGAAGAATCCACCGCCGGGGTTGGTTGTGGAGAAGGTGACGGGTTTGCCCTGCACGGCGGCCGCTTCGACGACGTAGCGGTCAATATCTTTGGAGAGTCCGCCGCCGGAAGCCCTCACTTCGGAGGTGCGGAGCTTGTCGCCGTATCCGTCCATATTGAAGTTGACGACCGTCTTACTGAGCGGGAAGAGCGGGTTGGCGGCGTAGTATTCGGAGCCGAGGAGTCCCGATTCTTCGGCGGTCACGGCGATGAAGAGTATCGAGCGTCTCGGCGGTTGCGGCAGTTGCATGAACTTGCGTGCAATCACGAAGAGGGCGGATACGCCGGAGGCATTGTCGCCGGCGCCGTTGTAGATGCTGTCGCCGTCGACCGGAGTACCTATGCCCAGATGATCCCAGTGGGCGGAGTAGATGATGTATTCGTCTTTCAGGTCGGAGCCGGGGATGAGGGCAACGACGTTGTGGGAGTTAGCGACATGTACGTCGTTGACGGTTTCGATCGTGGCGGTCACGCCGAGCGGGAAGCTGCGGAAATTTTTCTTTTTTGCGGCCTCCAGCGACTCGTCGAGCGGCTTGCCTGCAATGTCGAAGAGTTTTTGCGCCGATTCGCCGGTGATCCATCCCTGCAGGTCGACGAGTTCGCTGTTTCCCGTGGGCGAGTTGAGGCTGAGGATGTCGCTCGTGCGTCCGTTCTGCACTACGCTCCAGGGATAGGATGCGGCGTTCGTTTCGTGAATAATGATTGCTCCGGCGGCGCCGCGGCGACTTGCTTCTTCGTATTTGTAAGTCCAGCGGCCGTAGTAGGTCATGTAGTTTTTCCCGCGGAAGAGGTTGTCGTCATAGAAGCCGGGGTCGTTCACGAGCATGACGACGATTTTGTCTTTCACGTCGATGCCTTCGTAGTCGTTCCAGCCGTATTCGGGTGCGTAGATGCCGAAGCCGACAAATACGAGTTCGGCTTTCGATACTTTCAGTTTTTCTTCGGCATGTAGCGTCCAGAGGACGATGTCGTCCATCATTTTGAGCCGTGCCGTTCCTTTTTTGCCTTTCAGTGTGACGGCGTTGCCTTTCACGTTTGTTTTTACCGACAGCAGGGGTACTTCCTGAAAGTAACTGCCGTGGACGGGTTTCAGCCCGAGCGTCTTGAATTTGTCGGCGATGTAGTTTATCGTCGGACTCTCGTGTTGTGAGAGCGGTTTCCGTCCGCCGAACGAATCGTCCGAAAGTTCCCTGATGCCTGTTCGGAGCAGTTGTTCGTCACTGATGTTTTCCGAAGATGCGTTGCCTGTCTGGGCATGGATTGCCGGGACGATTCCCAGCAAGAATGCGAATAATACAGATACTGATGTTTTCATTTGTAATATTGTTTTTGTTTGCTATGATTATATGCTTAATAATAATGTGTGCGTGTGGTTTAATACTCCAGCCCCCATGTTTTTCCTTTTTTTGTTGCGGGGACGCCGGATTTCATCCATACCGGCATCGGGTCGCCTTTCAGGTAATGGTCGAAAAACTGTTGCAGGCGGATCGAGAGGTCTCGCGTGTTTCTGCGATGTACGAGGTTGTGCGCTTCGCCGTTGTACTGAAGCAAATAAGCGACTTTGCCCAGTCGTTTTAATGCCGTGAAGTATTCTATTCCCTGATACCATGGCACGGCGCCGTCGTTGTCGTTGTGCATAATCAGTATCGGCGTTTTGATTTTGTCGACAAAGAAAAGCGGCGAGTTTTCGATGTAGAGATCAAGTCCGTCCCAAAGCGTTTTGCCTATGCGGCTTTGCTGGCGTTCGTACTGCATCTGGCGATTGAGGCCTGTTTCCCACCGTATCCCGCCGTAAGCGCTTGTCATGTTCGACACCGGAGCGCCTGCGCCGGCAGCGGCAAACATGTCTGTCTGCGTAACGAGATAGGCCGTTTGATAACCGCCCCAGCTCTGTCCCTGAATACCGATACGCTTTTTGTCGATAAATCCTTTTTCGATCAGCATTTCCGCTCCCGCAACAATCGAGTTGAAGGCGCTGCGACCCGGATAGCCGTCCACGTAGCGAATATCGGGCGTGAAGACTACATAGCCGCGACTTACGTAGAAGGGGATGTTGATTGTCGAACGGCTCGGCGCAGGCGGGGAATATCTGTGAAGATCGTCGGAATGACGTTCGTAGAAATAAATCAGTAACGGATATTTCTTTGCAGGATCGAAGTTTTCGGGTTTGTACAGTATGCCCTGCAAATCGTACCCGTCTTTGCTTTTCCAGCCGACAAGTTCGGGCGTACCCCACAGGTAATCCTTCATCTGCGGATTAATGGCGCTCAGTTGTGTTTCTTTTTTCCAGTTGTCGGAAGTCGTCCACAAATCGGGGCATGTATTGAAATTTGCTTTCGTGTAAACATACGTATCGGCATTTTTGGCTTTTTGGAGTTGTCCGAACGTTTTGTCTTCAATCGTCAGCTTCCGGGGTTGCCTGCTTATCTTCAGCGAGTAGTATCCTGCTTTTTTTGAAATATTTTCAAAAGCATGCAGCAGCAGCGGCTTTTCGTCGTCGATGTACTCTGTTTCCCGGTCGAGCCTGATGTTGCGGAATATTGTATTTTCCTTTCTGCCCGCTCCTTTAGTAATCATCTCCGGAGGACGGTTCCCGGTCGGGTCTAACTGCCATATATCGAACTTGTCGTAAACGTAAAAGTATTTGTCGTTTTTCGCCCAGCCCATTGCGCCGAAAGAGCCGGGTTTGTCGGGCACTTCGCGACTTCTGTCCGCAAAATCGACGGTCAGGTTTTCCGTCGGACAGCGGGTCGTTTTTTCTTTCACCGAATAGACATACCATTGCGCGGTTTCGCCGTCGAACCACGCTATATAATTTCCCGCCGTCGAAATCGAAGGACGGGCGTCCAGCGCTTTTGCCACAAGCGTTTTTTCGCCTGTTTCGGTCGAGACGACATACACGTCGTTTTTTGCCCGTCCCGTCCATTGCGATTCTATCCGGTAGCCTTTGGTTGTAAGGCCGAGCGCATTTTCGGCATTTCCCTTATCGGTTGTGATTACGTCTTCCATGTCTTCCGAAGCGAGTTGAACGAAACCGTTCGGATTCGACGTGTCGAACACGCATAGATAAGAACGGTTTAATTCCCTGTTCAGGTTTTTCAGTTGCGTGGGTTGCAGATAATCGTCCATGTATGTCCATATGTCGAGTTTTGCCTGCTCGCTTTCGTCCGCGCTCGTGTCTTTGGGCGCAATTACCGGCGAAATGCCGAAGTACAGCTTCCTGCCGTTCCGGCTGAATGAAGTCGCCCTGTGGATATTGACAGCCCAGTTGTCCGGCATTGCAGCGGACAGGGTGTCGGCAATTATGCGGACGTCGGGCGTGGAGGTCAGAGTGTAATAAAGATTATAGACCTTCGGTTCCGTTTTGGTCGTATCCGTTGAGGCGAAGAACGCGAATTGTGAGGCTACCTCGTCGAACGACTGCAATCTGTAAGCGCCTTTGCCCTCCATAAGCGTGTTTTTACGGCGCGTTTCCGGCTCGTACAGGTAAATCCCCGGAACCGACGTCGAATCGCCGGCGGGATATTTTGTAGTGTATGCAATATAGTTCCCGTTTTTGCTCAACGTGTAATTGTCCACGTATAAGAGCGTGTCGTAATTACACGTTCCGGGATGAAGAATGACAAGACATTCCGCTTTTTCATTCTTTTTCCGCTGTGCCGTATCTTCGGGCATCGGCGCCCTGAAGACGAAGTATTCCGACGATTTTTCGGGCAGGCCGAACGATTTTACTTTCGGTTGTTTGAAGACTTCGCCGGTTGCCAGCTTTAGCCATCCCAGGGAATCTTGCGGCTGTTCGTCGCGCTTCTTCTTTTTGGAGGCTTTTTTCTCGGCTTGCGAGGGCGTGATCCTGAAAACGACGAATCCGGAGTTTTCCGTGATTCCGGCGTTCATCCCTCTGTCGATTACGGTTTCTTCGAGGGTTTTTGTGTTTTTGACGATCAGCGCCGTGTCTCCTTCCTGCGGCGAGATGTTGTACACGGCATACTTGCCGTCGTGGCTTAACTGTACTCCCGAAATGCTCTGCCACGAGTCGTAAACGGTATGGTCGAGCGGTTTCTTCTGAGAAAAAACGTGCCCCGAGAACGAGGAAAATAGAACGATAAATACTGCGATACGTTTCATATAAATTAAAATTCAAAAGTGTGCTTTGTATGTTTCTTTGCCGTGCCGGTTGTATGACGCCGGTTGATTGTTTATTTTCTGCAAAGGAAACGATTTTTCAATCAAGCGACAAGAAATAGTGATAAAATATCGTGTGCGCCGGCTCATGTGTCCGCATGTTTTTTCAATATGCTGTTCAGCACGCGGACGGACGAGATCAGTTTGTCCGTCGAGGTAAATACCTGTACGTCCCAGACGTGCGACGTGCGTCCCTTGTGGATGATGGATGCTACGGCGCGTACCGTATCGCCTTCGTGTGCGGAGGAGACGTGGTTGCCGCTGACCTGCATCCCGACCATCACCTCGTCGGGGCGGCAGAGGAGCATGGAGCCGAGGCCGGCGACGGTTTCGGCCAGCGCCAGCGTGGCGCCTCCGTGCAGGATGCCGAAGGGCTGGCGCGTGCGACGGTCGACAGGCATGGTGGCTTCGATGCGGTTTTCGGAGGCGTAGGTATATTGAATCCCGAGATGCCCCATCAGCGCATCCTTTGCACGCGCGTTAAGCTCGGCCAGCGGGATTTCCGCAGGGCGGATGTTCGCAAGGATGCGGTTTTCGACGACCGTGGCGACGCCGTCGTTGTCGTTCGAGCCGGTCACATAGTCTGCGCAACGGCGTACGGATATGCGGGCATTTTCCATCGCTACGCCAAGTCCGGCTATCTGAATCATCGTCACGTCGCAAACGCCGTCGCCGATGGCGATGATCTCGCTCATGTCTACATTTAATATATCCGCAAGGACGCTCAACGTATTGGCCTTGTCGATGGATTGCGGCACGATTTCGAGGAAATATTCTTCGGAAGGGAAAATATCCATCGTGCCGGCCAGATGTTTTTTCAGGTATTGCCGCAATTCGTCGAGCGCATGTGCGTCTTCGCTCACGAACATGCACTTGCAGGGCGAAAAGTCGATGGCTTCGGCAAAGCGGTCTACGCCGACCACCTCCATCCCGTTCAGTTCGGCTTCGTCGAGGACACGTTTGTTCAGGGGTGTATCGGTGATAATTTTGTTCAGGTGATACGTGAAAATGGGGAATTCCCTTTTCTTCGCCAGACGTTCGAGGAAAGGAAACATGCGGGGGTCGATGCGCTTCTCGAACAGCTGTTCGCCGGTTTGTACATTAAATATCTGGCAACCGTTGTACGAAAGGATAAAACCTCCGTATTTATCCATTTCCAGCGCTCTGGCGACGGGCATCACGCCGTAGGTCGGTCGTCCCGATGCCAGCACAATCCGCACCCCCAGCTGCTGCACCTTCAGCAGGGCGAGTTTCGTACGCGGACTGATCTGCTTTTTCCCGTTCAGCAGCGTGCCGTCTATATCCAGCGCTAAAAGTTTATATTTCATTCTAATGTCTTCTTTTTTATTCAATCGTTCCCTTGTCGGGCAACAAAGGTAATTTTTAATTTGTATTCCACGTCCGTATGCGCTATTTTTGTCGCAATATTATATAAACAGGAAGAAAATGAACAGAGTAATTTTATGTATGGCATTTGTAGCAGGGATTTCCTCCCTGCAGGCGCAGGTCAGGATAGGAGGACGCACAATCAATCTGAAAAAAGTGGAAGAAGCAGCGAAGGACGTGGTTTCGACGGTCAGCCTGAGCGACGAAGACGTGGCCGCACTGTGCCGCGAAACGGTGGAATGGATGGATGCAAACAACCCGATAGCCGACGAAACGAGCGAATACGGCGCCCGTCTCGCGCGGTTGACGGCAAACATGAAGGAGGCAAACAATATTCCGCTTAATTTCAAGGTATACGACGTGGACGACGTGAATGCCTTTGCATGTGGCGACGGCAGCATCCGCATATTCAGCGCACTGATGGATTTGATGGAAGACGACGAACTCGTAGCCGTCATCGGGCATGAAATCGGCCATATAGCCGGCACGGATACGAAAGACGCGATACGGACGGCCTACATGAGTTCTGCAGCCATCCACGCAGTCGGCGCAGCAAGCAATGCGGTCTACGCGCTCTCCGAAACGCAGTTGAAAGACCTCGTGCAATCGTTCGTCGGCGCACAGTTCTCGCAGAAGCAGGAATACGCCGCCGACGACTACGGCTTCAATATCAGCATTGCCCACGGTTTCGGCCCCTACGCAATGGCCAATGCGCTGGACAAACTCGTCGACCTCTCGCAAAGCAGTCGCGCCTCGGCCGTGCGCAAAATGTTTGCCTCGCATCCCGACAGCGAAAAACGCGCCGAACGGATACGCAAAAAAGCAGACAGCTACGCAAAATAACCGGAACAGGCCGGGCACGCTGCAGCCTGCGGGAGAACTACCGACGGTGTCGGGAAGAAAGAGGGTGTGTCAAAACAGTCACATCCTTTTTTTATTACACAAAGCCCGGACTTTCTCAAGCCCAAGCTTTGTTATACCCCGAAGTTTTCGTAACTTCAGGAACAGTTTAAAAATTATGTCAAAGTTGCATTTTCGTCCTTACGCACCCAACCAAACAGTACTTTTTCCGCAAAGGATGGATAAAGACATTGCGGAGAACTCCCCTGTTCGCATGGCCAACGCCATCGTTGACAGCCTTAATTCGGATAATTTCAAGAAACTCTACGAGGAAACAGGACGATGTCCCTGTCATCCTGAAATGATGCTTAAGGTCATCCTGTACGCTTACATGAATAACGTCTACTCATGCCGTAAAATAGAGCAATTACTGCTGCGTGATATTCATTACATCTGGCTTGCCGGTTATGAGCAGCCGGATTTTATCACCATAAACCGACTTCGCAATCGTGTAAAGGATGAGATTAATACCGTCTTTACCCGGCTGGTTCTTATACCGGCCGACAGGGGTTTCGTCAGCCTTGAGGTGGAGTATACCGATGGTGCCGGGATTGAGTCC
>JAISNP010000107.1 GCA_031276175.1 Tannerella sp. | reverse complement strand
CTGATGTCAGTGTATGCTCAAAATCGAGTACAAAGATAAATAAAAATTTCCGATAATGGTTTTCGACATTCACGGACGCCGATGCGTCGTTGCCGCGTTTTTTGCAGGATGGATACGCGCGCTTTGCGGAAGATTACAGTCCTTTCATGGACAGTTGCACGCGCCGGCGGACAAGGTCTGTGCTCAGCACTTTTACCATCACGTGCTGATGGATGGACACGACTTGCGTAGGGTCGGTTATAAACCGGTCGGCCATCTCCGAGATGTGCACAAGGCCTTTTTCCTTGATGCCGATGTCCACAAAGCATCCGAAATTGGTATTGTTCGTCACGATTCCCGGCAGCACCTGCCCTTCGCGCAGGTCTTCGATGGTTTTCACCGACGGGTCGAAGGCTAACGCCTGTATCCACTGCCGCGGGTCGCGCCCCGGCTTGTCCAGTTCGGCCATGATGTCGAGCAGCGTAGGCATCCCGACGGTAGCGGAAAGATAGGATTCCGGCTTCAGCGTCTTTTTCAAATCCTTACGGGCTATCAACTCGGCGACGGTGCAGTTCAGGTCGTGCGCCATGCGCTGCACGATCGGGTAGCTTTCGGGGTGGACGGCCGAATTGTCGAGCGGATTATCCCCGCCCTCTATGCGCAGAAACCCGGCGCACTGCTCAAAAGCCTTTGCGCCCATCCGCGGCACGAGCAGCAACTCCCTGCGGTTTGTGAACGCCCCGTGCGCCGTGCGGTAATCCACAATGTTTTGCGCCAGCGCAGCGCCAAGTCCCGATACATACGTCAGCAGATGCTTGCCTGCGGTGTTCACATTGACGCCCACAAGGTTTACGCAACTCTCCACCGTCTGGTCGAGGCTTTTCTTCAGCAGCGTCTGATCCACATCGTGCTGATACTGCCCCACGCCTATGCTTTTGGGGTCAATCTTCACCAGTTCGGCAAGCGGGTCTGTCAGGCGCCGGCCGATGCTTACCGCTCCGCGCACGGTTACATCGTATTCGGGAAATTCTTCGCGGGCAATCTTCGACGCCGAATAGATTGATGCGCCGTTTTCGCTCACCACAAAGACGTTTACTTTCCGGTCGAAACGTATGCCGGCAATAAACCGTTCCGTCTCCCGGCTTGCCGTGCCGTTCCCTATGGCGATGGCCTCGATGGCGTAGGTCGAAACCATGTGACACACCTTGGCGGCCGCCTTTCCCGTTTCGCCGTGCGGCGAATGGGGATATATCGTTTCGTTGTGCATCAGGTTCCCCTGCCCGTCGAGGCAAACCAGCTTGCATCCCGTGCGGAAGCCGGGGTCGATCGCCAGCACGCGACGCTGTCCCAGCGGCGGCGCCATGAGCAACTGGCGCAAGTTTTCGGCAAAAACGCGAATCGCCTTCTCGTCGGCGCGCGCCTTGCTGAGATGCGCAAACTCCGTCTCGATAGACGGTTTGAGCAGGCGCTTAAAAGCATCCGTCACCGCTGCGGCCACATATCCGGACGATTCGCTTTTCTCTTTCACAAACCGGCGGCACAACCGCTCGACGCATCCCTCCGCATCGGGCGAAATGCTTACGCGCAAAACCCCTTCCGCCTCCCCCCGGCGCAGAGCCAGCAGCCGGTGCGACGAACAGCGGTTCAGCGGTTCGCTGAAATCAAAGTAGTCGCGATACTTATCTCCCTCTTTCCCCTCCTTGCCTTTCACCACTTTGGAAGTGATGACTGCTGTGCGGGTAAAAAAGCCGCGCACCGTCCGGCGGGCTTCCTCGTCTTCGTTCACCCATTCGGCAATAATGTCGCAGGCGCCCTGCAACGCATCGTCCGCATCCTTTACTTCTCCGGCAACAAACGCCTGCACGTGCAACGACAAGTCGCCCGCGTCCTGCTTCATAATGATTTGCGCCAGCGGCTCCAGCCCCTTCTTCCGGGCGATTTCCGCGCGCGTCACCCGTTTAGGCTTATACGGCAGGTAGATGTCTTCCAGTTCGGCGCTGTCCCACGAATCGTCGATGCGCTTTTTCAGTTCGGGCGTCAATTTGCCCTGCTCCTCAATGGCGGCAAAGATCGTCTCCTTTCTTTTCGCCAGCTCCCGGAGCTTTTCATAGCAGTCTTTGATATTGCCGATTTGCACCTCGTCCAGCCCGCCCGTCATCTCTTTCCGGTAGCGGCTGATGAACGGAATCGTCGCCCCGTCGTCCAGCAAGCCGACAGTCCGTTCAACCTGACCGGCGGGAACAGTCAATTTATCCGATATAAGGGAATAAAACAGGGAGGTTTCCAAGATGAATGGGAGATATATTCTTATTGCACTAAACCGTTTTTCGCCGAAATCTTTTCTACGCGACGCTGATGCCGTCCCCCTTCAAAAGCCGTATTCAGAAAAGCGTCTGCAATCGCCGCCATCTCTTCGGGAGCGACAAATCGCGCAGGCATGACAAGGATATTGGCATCGTTATGCGCGCGCGCCAGCCGGGCAATCTCCGGCAGCCAGCAGATGGCGGAGCGAATCGTCCGGTACTTGTTCAACGTAATGTTGATGCCGTTTCCCGTCCCGCAGAAAGCCATGCCCATATCCACCTCCCCTGCCTCGACGGCCGCCGCAAGCGGGTGCGCATAATCCGGATAGTCGGAACGATCGGCCGTAAAAGCGCCGAAGTCCCTGCACGGGTATCCGAGCGATTCAACATGTTTCCGGGTAATTTCTTTCAGTTCAAAACCGGCATGGTCGCCGGCAAAGCCGATGATCTTCATTCGGGTCTGACAAGTTTCAGTACCTGCTCGCAGACGTTCTCGCCCGTAAAGCCGAGTTTTTTGTCCAATATCTTGTACGGCGCCGAATAGCCGAAATGCGTCATCCCGTGTATATAGCCGTTGTCGCCTGCTAAAGTAGCCAGCGTGACGGGCAGTCCCGACGTCAAGCCGTAGCGAACAATCCCCTCCGGCAATACCTGTTGCCGGTATTCTCCGGGCTGGTCGCGAAACAGTCCCTCGGAAGGCACGGAAACGACTCGCGTCCTGATTCCCTCTCTGCCGAGCAGCGCAGCGCCTTCAATAAGCGTAGCCACCTCCGAGCCGTTTGCCACCATGACCACATCGGGAACGCCGTCGCAGTCCGCTACCACATACGCGCCTTTGGCCAGCTGCATGGCATCGGCCGCCCGATTGCCCGATGTCGACGGCAAGTCGTTGATATTTTGGCGCGACAGAATCAGCGCTACGGGGCGTTTGCTCTCGACCGCCACCTTCCACGCCGCAATTGTTTCCGCACCGTCGGCCGGACGCAACACAATCACGGCACGTTCGCCGTTATGATTGTGCAGATGTTCGAGCAGGCGGATCTGCGCTTCATGCTCAACGGGTTGATGCGTCGGTCCATCTTCGCCTACGCGGAACGAATCGTGTGTCCATATATAAATCACATGCAGCCGCATCAGGGCGGCCAAGCGCGCGGCCGGTTTCATGTAGTCCGAAAAAACGAAGAAGGTCCCGCAGGCAGGGATAACGCCGCCATGCAGCGCCATTCCGTTCATGATACATGCCATAGTCAGTTCGCAAACCCCCATTTGCAGGAACTGTCCGCTAAAATCGCCCTTGGTAAAGGCTTTTGTCTTTTTCAGGAACCCGTCGGTTTTGTCCGAGTTGCTCAGGTCGGCCGATGCCACAATCATGTTTTCTATTTTTTCGGCAAACAGGCCGAGCACCGTAGCCGAAGCTGCGCGGGTGGCCACGTTTTCTTTCATGCCGATGGCCGAATAGTCTATATCGGGGGTCTTCCCGCTCAGGAAAAGGTCTAATTTGTCGGAGAGCGCAGGATTTTCCGCACGCCATTTCTTTTCCGTGTCAATGCGTTTCCGGTACCATTCCTTCAGTTCGCCGCGCCGCTTGTCGTATAGCGCCCCGACTTCCGGGAAAATCACAAACGGATCGTCGGGATTGCCGCCCAGATTCCTGACCGTCGCAGCAAAATCGGCTCCCGCAGCCGAAAGGGGCTGTCCGTGGGTAGAGACCCGGTTTTCGTAATTGTTGCCCGATGCGTCTACCGCACCTTTACCCATGACGGTGCGCCCGATAATCAGCGTCGGGCGTACGGTTTCTGCCCGGGCGGCTTTCAGCGCGCTGCGTATTTCGTCTGCCGAACTGCCGTCGATGCAGATGACATTCCAGTTCCATGCCCGATACTTTGCAGCCACATCTTCGGTATCCACTTCTTCCACTTTTGTGGAAAGCTGGATGTTGTTCGAATCATAGTACATAATCAGGTTGGCGAGACCCAAATGCCCTGCAACACGTCCGGCGCCCTGCGAAATTTCCTCCTGTATGCCGCCATCCGAAATGTAGGCATACGTCTTGTGCGCCATCCATTCGCCGAAGCGCGCCGCCATGAAACGTTCGGCGATAGCTGCGCCCAGCGCCATGGCATGTCCCTGACCCAGCGGGCCGGAAGTATTCTCAATGCCGTGCGACAAATCCACTTCAGGATGTCCGGGCGTGAGGCTTCCCCACTGGCGGAAATTCTTCAACTCTTCCGTCGGAATCAATCCTGCAAGCGTCAGGACGGAATAGAGCATCGGCGACATGTGACCCGGATCAAGAAAGAAACGGTCTCTGAACGGATAGTCCGGTTTTTCCGGGTTATGGTTCAAAAATTCGGCATAAAGTACATTCACAAAATCGGCGCCTCCCATAGCGCCTCCCGGATGGCCGGACTTTGCTTTTTCGACCATCGCGGCAGACAGTATTCTGATGTTGTCCGCCGCCTGATTCATTACTTTGATTTCATTCATTTTATTGTCTGTTTATTATCTATATTGCTTGTTTATCGGCAATTCCGTTGTTGTGGCTGCAAAGATAACCATTTCCGCCATAATCCCTGCATCCGAAATGTTTTTCTTGCAGTACGGTCAAAAAGAAGGTCACATTACACACATGTAACGTGACCTTCTTTTCCCAGTCAAATCTCAATCAGACTCTCTTTTCCTTAATACGGGCTTTCTTCCCGGTACGCTGACGCAAATAATACAATTTCGCCCTGCGTACCTTTCCTACTTTATTCACCGCAATGCTCTCGATAAACGGGGAATCCATCGGAAATATTCTCTCCACGCCTACGTTTTCAGACATTTTACGCACGGTAAAACGCTTTTTATTGCCATGTCCCGAAATGCAGATGACAACGCCTTTGTATTGTTGGATACGTTCCTTGTTTCCTTCGGTAATACGATACGAAACCGTTACCGTGTCTCCGCTTTTGAATGCAGGATGTACTTTGCCCGTAGCAAATGCTTCTTCTGCGATCTTAATTAAATCCATTATTTTCCAGCTTTTTATATTTATATTACAACAAAACGCAATATAACGGACCACTCTTTTTCCGCCAGAGATTACGTAAAGCAGGCGCAAAGGAACGAAATTTTTGGCGTAGTGCAAAAATATATGCAATATTTTTTACCTCGCAGGTCGTCGCCTGCTCGATCGGATGTTTTCCGCAGGCTTTCGGCAGACGTATCCGGAAAGCCTCGTTTACTTCCGTTTCCGGTGTGCTTATTCGGAAGCGATTTTCCCGAATCGGCGCGGATGAAAAAGATTTTCACGGAAACGGATAAAGCGCCGCCCGGTCTTTTTATGGAGAAATTTTCAACTTGCCGTTTCGTGAAAAAGTAATAACTTTGGCGCATAAATCGAAAAGCGGAAATTACCGGCGATACGGCAAGCATCGGTAACTTTGTCTTCGGCCGGAATGAAGCATTTTGCCTGTATTTGAAGAATAAAATGAAAAACATATGCTTATCTATGAAAGAATCAAAAAAGACACAACTGGAACGTCTTAAACGCGGAGACGGAAAGGCCTTTGAAGCGGTTTACCGGGAACACGTCGGCCGGGTGTACGGTTTTCTCCTTTCGCTGCTGCACGACAAATTCGCTGCCGAAGATTTGACGCAAAACGTCTTTCTGAAAGTCTGGGAAAGGCGCGCAGGTATCGACCCCGACGGACATTTCGAAGCCTACCTGTTCACCATTGCACGGCACATGCTTGCACGGGAGTCGGAAAGGCGGTTGAAGGAAGAATGTTTGAAAGAAGCGTTGCAGGCATGTGAAGACCGGACAGATGATTCTGCGGTACAGTTTGTCGAAGTCGAATCGCTTCGTGAATACATTAATATATTGGTAGAACAGTTTCCTCCCTCCCGCAAGCAGGTATTTCTGTTGAGTCGTGTCCATCATCTGACGAATAGGGAAATCGCCCGAAGACTGTCCGTTTCGGAAAAAACCGTGGAAACCCATCTTTACCGTGCGCTGCGTTTTCTGAAAGACAAACTGAACGAGAACAACAGATGACGGATTACGGGCAGAGCCATTGCCTCTTTTCCCTGCTCCCCCCACACACACGGAAGTTAAAAAAACATTATTTTCATACTCCCTGTAAGTGATCTCCTCCGGCAAAGGCTATACAACAATACGAAGCAGAAATATGGAACGCAACAGCAGTATAAACAGCAACGAAGAATCGCCGGTCAATGCGTATTACCGGGAAGAATGGGAAAACGCATCGGGGACGGACATGCCCTCCGAGACGAAGGAGCGAATATTCCGCGCCATCAGGAAGCGTATGAAGGGAGAAGTCTTCCGTCTCGCGCCGGCAGAATGGGTGCGCTATGCGGCAGCCGTGTTCGCCGGAGCGATTGTCTGTATGGGAATCCATCTGCTTCTCGGCCGCACGTCGGCAAAGCAGGAAACCGCTTCGGGCAATTTCACCGTCTTTGCCGACAAGGGGCAGCGCTCAAACATCACCCTCCCCGACGGCACGAGAGTATGGCTCAATTCGCACTCTAAAATCACGTACCCGTGCGATTACGGCGTCCGGGAGCGTGCGCTGTCGCTGACAGGAGAGGCCTATTTTGAAGTAGCAAAAGACCCTGAAAAACGCTTTCTGGTCAAGACCGGCGACATGAAAATCGAAGCGCTCGGCACCTCGTTCAACGTAAAGGCCTACGACGAAGACGGCAAAACGGTAACCACGCTTTTCGACGGCAGCGTGCAGGCGACCGTCGGCAACAAGACGATCAAGATTGCGCCGGACGAGTATGTAGCGTATAACAGTAAAAGCCGTAGCCTGACCTACGGAGACGCCGAAAACGCAGCCTATGCCGCCATGTGGCGAAACAACGAACTTGTCTTCAACCGGCAGACGCTGGACGAAATCGCCGTCATATTCAACCGCCTGTACAATATCCATGTGCAGTTCGAATCGAAAAAAATCAGGAACTACCGTTTTTCCGGCGTCATCAAAAACAACAGCCTGGACAACGCCATCGAAATCATCAGCCTGACAGCCCCCATCCTCTACAAATGCAAAGGGGATACGATTATACTGAGTGAAAGAAAAAAGACGCGGAAATAAAAATATTATCAACCCTTTTAAATTAAATAGCCTATGACGTAGACAATGAAAAACAAAAAAGGAAACGGTTTCCGAAGGAAGCCTTCCTGCCGAAAAACATTTTATGCAAGTCCGGAATTATACCTGTAACGGAAACCGGCTTGCGAAACAATCAAAAGAACTAATGTATAAATTAAAACACAAATTTAAAATGAATAGAAAACAATTTTTATTGCGGGCGATGCTGTGCGGCGTATTGCTGACCTTTTCCCTCTATGCGGCAGCCTCAACCCGTATTTCGCTTTCCACAAAAAACAAATCCGTAAGGGAAGTGATTAAGGTAATTGAAAAAACGAGTGATTACCGTTTCTTCTACAACGAAGATTTGCCCGGACTGGATACGAACGTGTCCATCGAGGTCAAACAAGGAACGATAAACACCGTTATGGACCAACTGGCAGCGCAGGTCGATATTGCGTTTCTGATAAGGGATAACAACCAAATCGTCCTGTCGGCCAAAGCAGCCGATCCGGAGCAAGTCGGCCGGCGAATCACCGGCACGGTCGTGGACGAAAAGAGCGAGCCGATTATCGGAGCGAATGTCGTAGAAAAGGGAACGACAAACGGAATGAGCACGGATGTGAACGGAAATTTCAACCTCGAAGTCGCCGACAATGCCGTACTGCAAATCTCTTTTATCGGTTACATTACGCAGGAAATCAGCGTCCCGTTAGCCGATACGGGGGGGCAAAAAGCTGATAATCACATTATTGGAAGATGCGCAGGCTTTAGAGGAAGTAGTCGTAATCGGCTATGGTACGCAGCGCAAAGGCGAAGTAGCCAGCGCCATCACCAGCGTGAAGTCGGAAAACTTTATCAAAGTGCCGTCGCCCGACGCATCCAAGATGATTCGCGGACAGGTTGCCGGACTTGCGGTAGTTTCGCACGACGCCAATCCGCTTTCCACTTCGCAGATCATGCTGCGCGGTATCACGACGCTGAAAGCCAGCGCCAGCCCGCTTGTACTCATTGACGGTATACCCGGCGACCTGATGACCGTATCGCCCGACGATATTGAGCAGATCGACGTACTTAAAGACGGTTCTGCGGCAGCTATCTACGGCACACGCGGCACGAACGGCGTAATCATCATCACTACCAAGAATGCCAGGGGAGAAATGCCGACGACCGTCGACGTAAACGCATACCTGTCCACCCAGAAAATCACACGCAAGCTGCCGTTTATGACCTACGACCAGTATGTGGATAAAGTCAGGCAGGGAAAGCCCGGCGCAATAGACAACGGCGGACACGTGAACTGGCTGGACGAAGTGCTTCAAACGCCGCTCACGCAGGTATACAACATCAGTCTGCGGGGAGGAAGCAAAACGACCAACTACGTGGCCAGTTTCGACTATCGCGCGTTGCAAGGCATTATCAAGCGTTCCGACAATCAAATGATTTATCCGCGCATCGAAGTGACGCACCGCATGTTCGACGACAAGCTGAGGATTAACGCCAGCCTGAGCGGATACCAGCAGCGGTATTTCGATGCTTCGGACGGCGGAGGCTACAATTCGAACGTCTATAAAAACGCCATCATGTTCAATCCCACCGACCCGATAAAGGACGCAAACGGCGTATGGACGGAACGTTCCATCAACGACTATTACAACCCGCTGGCGCTGCTGTACGAGGTGGACGGCGAAAACAGGGCGACCAACATGCGCATGTTTGCCGACGTGATATTTACGCCGATAACCGGTCTGGACATCAAATATCTTATCTCCGGCGACACCTACAATCAGGTACGCGGCTTTTACCAGACGCAGAAACATGCCTCTACCGTGAAAGACGGCAGAAACGGGTTCGCATCGCGAGGGACAAACCTGACGCGGAACGACCTGACGGAATTTACCGTGCAGTACCACAAAACGCCGGTGAAAGATCACACCTTCACGTTGCTGGGCGGATACAGCAGGCTGTATCGCAATTACCAGTTCTACTGGATGAACAATTTCAACTTCCCGTCGGACGACTATACTTACAACAATATGGGGCAGGGGCAGGCGCTGAAGGACGGACGCGCGGGCATGAGTTCCACACAGAGCGAAAACACGCTGATAGGTTATTTCGGACGTCTGAACTACAGCTTTAAAGGGAAATACATGCTGGCCGCCAGCGTCCGCTACGAAGGATCTTCCAAGTTCGGCGCCAACCACAAGTGGGGTACCTTCCCGGCCGCTTCCGTCGCATGGAACATCAAGGGCGAAAGATTCCTGGAGCACGTGAATCTGCTGAGCGCGCTGAAACTGCGCGCCGGTTTCGGAATAACCGGCACCGAGCCGGGCAACCCCTACATGTCGCTCAACACCCTCGACTTCGGCCGCTATGCGTATACCGGCAGCGCCTGGGCCAAATCCATCCGACCGGCATCCAACGCCAATCCCGACCTGCGCTGGGAGAAGAAGGAAGAGACCAACATCGGACTGGATTTCGGCTTTTTCGACGACAGGCTGACCGGCAGCATAGACCTCTACAATCGCGATACGAAAGACTTGCTGTGGGACTACACCGTCCCGTCGCCGCCGTATCTGTTTTCGAACATGACGGCAAACGCCGGCTCGATGCGTAACCGCGGCGTGGAAATCGCCGTGCAGGCCGTGCCCGTACAGACGCACGACTTCCGCTGGGTCACGAACGCCAACTTCTCGACGAACAAAAACACGCTGATCTCGCTGTCGAACGACCAGTTTATTTCCATCGGCTATTCCGACCAGGGGGGTACGGGCGAACCGATACAGTCCACTACCCACCGGATTCAGGAGGGCGAGCCGATCGGCAATTTCTACGGTTTCAAAACGGTTGACGTGGACGACAACGGCTACTGGATTATCGAAGGCGAAGACGGCAACCCGAAACCTATCGCGGAGCAGCAGCCGACGGACAAAAAGATTCTCGGCAACGGACTGCCGAAGCATTACCTGAACTGGAACAACTCGGTGTCGTACCGTAATTTTGACCTCGGCGTCACCATGCGCGGCGCTTTCGGGTTCCAGATTCTGAATATGTCCGAACTCTTCTACGCCGTCCCGATGCAGCTGTCGAGGGGCAACCTCTACCAGAAGGCCTACGAACCCGTCTTCGGAAAGAGGCCGCTGGCCGACAACCAGGAATTGCAGTACGTAAGCTATTTCATAGAAGACGGCGACTACTGGAAAATCGACAACCTCTCCCTCGGATATACGTTCAACCCCGGCAGCAAATGGTTCCGCAGCATCAGGCTGTACGGCACGGTTTCCAACCTGCTGGTCATTACCGGATACAGCGGCATCGACCCCGAAGTGCCCGTTTCGGGACTGGCTCCGGGCAACGACGACAAGTGGCGATACCCCGCCGCACGGACTTTTACGCTCGGCGCATCTCTTAAATTTTAAAACATAACAGATATGAATACATACAGCAAATTAGCAATCGCCGTCCTTCTGACGGCAGGCACGTGGAGTTGCAGCGACGACCTGACCGAAAAGGTCTATTCTTCCGTAACCGAACAGAGCTACAATTATACCACGAAAGATTTCTACCCCATTGTCCTAAGCGTATATCCCGACATGAGAAACGTTTGTAACCATTTTGGTTATTTTTGCGTCCAAGAGGTATCGGCTGACGCCATTGTAATGCCTCCTAATGCGTCGGGATGGGACGACGGCGGCGTGTACCGCCGTCAGCACTACCATACGTGGACGTCCGAACAGGCCCCCGTGAACAACACGTGGGCGTGGATCTACCGCGGCGCCCTTCTGGCCAACAACGTGATCGACCAGATAGAAAACGGCGTCGTGCCCGCGCCCACCCCCGCCGACAGGGAGCAGGGACTGGCCGAAGCGCGGGCCATGCGCGCCTATTACTACTGGATGGTATGCGACAACTTCGGCGATGCGCCGCTGGTGACGACGCGGACAAGCGAACTGCCCGCAAAAACGCCGCGGCAGGAGATATACAACTTCATCGTTTCCGAACTGATCGAAGTCATTCCCCGGCTGAACGACGAGCAGGGCGGCAGCATGTACGGACGGATGAACCGCTGGGCGGGAAAGGCGCTTCTGGCCAACATATACCTCAACGCCGAGGTCTACACCGGGCAGGCGCGCTGGGAAGAATGTATCGCCCAGTGCGACGACATCATCAACAGCGGTAAATGCGGCCTCTCGCCCAATTACAAAGACCCGTTCCGCGCCACCGGAGTGGAAAGCTCGCGGGAAGTACTCTTTACGGTTCCCTTCGACAAGAACCTCGCAGGCGGCAACACCTTGCACGTGTTCTCGTGGCACGGCGAACTGAAGAAGAAATTCAAACTCGAAGCCACGCCATGGGGCAGCGGCACCGCAATGGGCACGGGGCAGTTTATCGACACCTACGAAGAGGGCGATTCGCGCCTCGAAGACAGCTGGCTGATGGGGCCGCAGCTTGCAGCCGACGGCACGCCGCTGCTGGGCACGTATGACCAGAAGGGCGAACCGCTCGTCTTCACCAAAGACCTGCCGAGCGCCAGCTTCACGAAAGAAACGGAAGGCTACCGGATGAACAAGTACGAAGTCGAGCCGGGAAGCACAGACGGGTCGACGACCGACTTCCCGATCTTCCGCTACGCGCAGGTGCTGATGATGAAAGCCGAGTGCCTCCTGCGGCTCGGACGTCCCGGCGCCGGCGAACTGGTCACGCAAGTCAGGCAGCGCGCCTTCAAGGCCGATCCCTCCAAAGCCGCCGTCACGGACGAGCAGTTGAAGGCCAATTCGGCCTACAAATACGGCTACATGGAGAACTACGAGATCGTAGATCCCGGCGACCAGTCGCCCGTACAGTTCGGACGGATGTACGACGAGCTTGGCTGGGAATTCGCCTGGGAGATGCACCGCCGGCGCGACGCCATACGTTTCGGCGTATTTACGAAAAAGAGCTGGCTCTCGCACAAGCCGCAGGGCGATTACCGCTCGGTGTTCCCGATTCCGGAAACGGTCATTACCTCCAATCCGAATCTTGTTCAGAACCCGAACTACGCATCGCCCAAATAACAGTACCGGTCGCCGGCAGCCGGGGCAGGGGAGGCCGTTGCCTCCCGCTCCGGCTGTCCGGACATGCCGCGCCGGACTTTTTCCGTCAGCTGAAGCAGACGACAATGAAGGGGAATTGGGCTGAAGCCCTTGCGGGCAATTGTTGGGACGGGATTCTATCCCGTTCCTTCTATCCCCGCAGATTCCATCTGTATACAGACAAAAGGGCAATCACTGCCGGGGTTTTATTCCCTCAGATTCCATATCTGTGAAGACAGAAAAGATTTTATAAACGATAAATTTTAATCTCCGAATATGAAAACATATTGTTCACTGCCGATTCTGCTCCTGCTTTTCGCAGGAAGTGCGGCCTGCAGCCGCGACGGAAGCAGTTTTGTGCCTGCGTCCACGGTCGGGATGTATGCGGAACGCTTCAACGCCAACGATCGCGAACTGTACGTCCAACTCATTCCGAACAGCGAAGCGGCCGAGTTCCTGACCGCAAACATTCCGCGCTTCGAATGTCCCGACAAGCAGTTGGAAGAGACTTATTATTTCCGCTGGTGGACGTACCGCAAGCACATCAAAGAGACGCCGGACGGACGTATCGTCACCGAATTTCTTCCGTCCGTGCCCTGGGCAGGGAAATACAACGGCATCAGCTGCCCCGCCATGCACCACTACCTTGAGGGGCGGTGGCTGCACAACCCCGCCTTCCTCGACAGCTATGCGCACTACTGGCTGCGCGGCGGCGGAAGCCTTCGGACGTACAGCTTCCCCATTGCCTTTTCGCTATACAATTATTATCTGGTCACGGGCAACGATTCGTTGCTGAGGGTATATCTCCCCGACCTGATTGCCAATTTCGAAGCGTGGGAACGGGAAAAATACGACGGAGCGAAAGGCCTGTTCCGGCAGATCGACAACAACGACGGAATGGAAGTATCCGTCTGCGGCGCGGAGACCGCCGAGGGCTATCGTGTCACGATCAACTCGTACATGATTGCCGAAGCGCGCACCATCGCCGCCATCGCCCGGCGTGTCGGCAACCCCGCCGGGGAGGCGTTCGAAAAGAAAGCGACCGCATTGTACGAAAACATGCTGAAAACGCTCTGGGACGACGACGCCCGGTTTTTCAAAGTCCTGCCGTGCCGGGACGGCGCCGTGCTGTGCAACGCCCGCGAACTGCACGGCTACACCCCCTGGTACTGCCTTCCGGTGGACGTGAAATACGCCGCGGCATGGCAGTTCCTGACGGATACGGCGCACTTCTGCGCCCCATACGGTCCCACTACGGCGGAGCGATGTCATCCCGGCTTCAGAATCTCCTACGAAGGGCACCAGTGTCAATGGAACGGCCCCTCGTGGCCTTTCTCTACCTCCGTCACGCTGACGGCGATGGCCAATCTGCTCCATGCGCAGCAGCAGGATTTCGTTTCCGCAAAAGATTACTTCGACCTCCTGAAAACCTTTGCCGCTTCGCACCGCCTGACGCGGGAAGACGGCACGACCGTACCGTGGATAGACGAAAACCTGAACCCCTTCACCGGCGACTGGATTGCGCGTACCCGCCTGAAGACGTGGGAAAACGGCACGTGGTCGGACGAAAAAGGCGGCGTCGAACGCGGCAAGGATTACAACCATTCCACGTTTTGCGACCTGATAATTACCGGGCTGGCCGGCATCCGCCCGCAGGAAGGCGACCGGCTGACGGTCAACCCGCTTCTGCCCCCGGATACGTGGGATTATTTCTGTATGGAAGACGTGCCCTGCAAAGGGCATACACTGACGGTGCTGTACGACCGAACCGGCCGCAAATACAACAGGGGCAAAGGCCTGACGGTGTTCGTGGACGGAAAGCCGAAAGCAAAGAGAAAGGAATTGGGCGCGGTACATATTGCCGGACTGTGAACGCAGAATCCGCAGGCCGCAGAGATATAACATTAAAAAAGCAGGAAATGGAGCATGTCAAAAACAGTACGGAAGTGTCCGCGACGCGGAATTCCGTGGAATTTTCTTCCGTGGAGTGTCCGGGACGAAAAATTCCGTGGAATTTTCTTCCGTGGAGCGTCCGGGACGAAAAATTCCGTGGAATTTTCCTCCATGGAGTGTCCGGGACGAAAAATTCCGTGGAATTTTCTTCCATGGAGTGTCCGGGACGAAAAATTCCGTGGAATTCCACTTTCCGGAGCGTCCGGGACGAAAAAACATGCGAAATTTTTGTTTCCCGCTTGGGCATTTACAATATGATATGATTAAATTTG
>JAISNP010000068.1 GCA_031276175.1 Tannerella sp. | reverse complement strand
GTTTTCAGACCACGTATGTCGAAGCCGCCGTATCGCCGCCGTGTCCCGTCCAGTTGGTATGGAAAAATTCGCCGCGCGGACGGTCGATGCGTTCGTAGGTATGTGCGCCGAAATAGTCGCGTTGCGCCTGTAGCAGGTTGGCGGGAAGGCGTGCGGTGCGGTAGCCGTCGAAGTAGGTCAGTCCGGCGCTCATCGACGGGACGGGGATGCCGTGCAGAATGGCCGTCGAAACAACTTTGCGCCAGCTGTCCTGCGCCGCCAGTACTTTCTCTCTGAAGAAGGGGTCGAGCAGGAGGTTCGGCAGCTGCGGGTTTCGGTCGAAGGCTTCCTTTATCTTGCCGAGGAAGACGGAACGGATGATGCACCCGCCGCGCCACATGAGGGCAATGCCGCCGTAGTTCAGGTTCCAGCCGTATTCCCTGGCTGCCTCGCGCATCAGGAGGTATCCCTGTGCGTAGGAAACGATTTTGGAGGCGTAGAGCGCGCTTTTCAGGTCGCGGATAAAGGCCGTCCGGTCGCCGTTGAAAGCCGGTTTCGGTACGGCAAGCTGCGCCGACGCCGCGACGCGCTCTTCCTTCTGCGCCGAGAGGCAACGGGCAAAAACCGATTCGCCAATCAGCGTCAGGGGGATGCCCAGATCCAGCGCTGCGACGCCCGTCCACTTGCCGGTGCCTTTCTGCCCGGCGGTGTCGAGGATTTTGTCGACCACGACTTCGCCCTCCGCAGTGCGATAGGCCAGAATGTCGCGCGTGATTTCGATCAGGTAGCTGTTCAGTTCGCCCTCGTTCCACGTCCTGAACACCTCGTGCATTTCCTGCGCCGACATGCCCAGCAAATCTTTCATGAGCTGGTATACTTCGCAAATCAGTTGCATGTCGCCGTATTCGATGCCGTTGTGCACCATTTTCACAAAATGTCCGGCGCCGTTTTCGCCCACCCATTCGCAGCAGGGCGCGCCGTCTGCCCGTGCGCAGATGGACTGGAATATCGGTTTCACCGATTCCCATGCCGCTCCGGAGCCGCCGGGCATCATCGAGGGGCCGTTCAGCGCGCCTTCTTCTCCGCCGGACACGCCGGTGCCGATGTAGAGCAATCCTTTGCTTTCGACGTATGCCGTGCGGCGGACGGTGTCGGGGAAATGCGTGTTTCCGCCGTCGATAATCACGTCGCCCGGCTCAAGGTGCGGGATGATTTGCTCGATAAAGTCGTCTACCGCCTGTCCGGCCTTGACCAGCATCATGACTTTGCGCGGACGCTTGAGCGACCGGCACAGCGCTTCGATCGACCGGGCGCCGATAAAGTTTTTCCCTTTCCCCCGACCGTTTATAAAGCGGTCTACCTTCGATACGGTCCGGTTGAATACGGCCACCGTAAAGCCTTTACTTTCCATGTTCAACACAAGGTTTTCTCCCATTACGGCCAGTCCTATCAGGCCGATGTCTGCTGTTTTTTCCATTTTTCTACTTTTGTGCTCATTAATAATTCAATATGTATATCGTATATAATCTCTCTATCGTCCGTATTCTTAGCAGGCCTCCCCTGCTAACGCTTGCAGGCCTCCTTTGCTAACGCTTGCAAGGCACCCCTGCTAACGTTAGCAGGCCACCCCTGCTAACGCTTGCAAGGCACCCCTGCTAACGTTGAAGAGACACCCTCTCCAACGCTTGAGGGACACCTTCTTCAAACCCGACAAGGGTTGTTGTCTGTAAAAGAGCACGTTGTAAATCGACATGATGTCATTTACCGTGCCATGCGGAATCCCAGTTCCCGCAATCCGTTTGTCACGCGGGGGCCGGCGTCGTTCAGGCGCAGCGTGTAGCTGCCGAACTCGCGGCGCATCCAATAGCTGCCGCGCTGTTCTTCGAACGTTTCCGGCGACTGCTTCAGCCGCAGGCTGTCCGCCGTGACGGGGTAGGTATGCGCGACGGCCCGGTAAAACACTTCTTCGTCCGTTTTCCCCTTGCAGTCAATCGTCGTTGAGGTGGGGAACGGAGGGGGCGGCAGCGTGTCCGGATACCAGTCCCGCAGGGAGTCCAGACGGAAGAAGCGCGCCAGTTCGCGGATACATGCGGCCGTGCCGTTGGCCTTTCCGTCGGCCGAATAGCCGGCGATGTGCGGCGTGCCGATGAAGGCCTTTTCCAGCAGGAAGGGGTCGGGGACGGGTTCGCCTTCCCACACGTCGAGCACAAAATCCCGGAGCTTCGTCTGCGCGGCGCGTTTCAGCGCTTCCGAATCGGCAACCGCTCCGCGCGAGGAGTTGATGAAGACGGCGTCGGCTTTCATCTGTTCAAAGAAGCGTTCCGAGGCCAGATGATGGGTCGGACAGGGCGCCTCCCGCGTCAGCGGCACATGGCAGGAGACGATGTCGCTCTGTGCCAGCAGCTCGTCGAGGGGCGTGAACCTTTCCCATCCTTCGCGTTCGGCGCGCGGCGGGTCGTTCAGCAGGACGCGCATCCCCAGCGCGGCGCCGGCGCGGGCTACTTTGCGGCCGACGTTGCCCACGCCCACCACGCCCAGCGTCGTTTCGCGCAGGCACAGGCCGTGCGTCAGCGCCAGCGTCAGCGTTGCCGCCGCAATATACTGCTGCACGGAGGACGAGTTGCATCCCGGCGCATTGACCCAGCGGATGCCGCCGGCTTCGCACCAGGCGGTGTCGATATGATCGTATCCGATGGTGGCCGTGGCAATCAGGCGGACGCTGCTGCCCTGCAACAGGGCGGCGTTGCATTTTGTCCGCGTGCGGGTGAACAGGGCGTCGGCGTCGGCCACGTCTGCCGCGGAGATTGCGGCGCCCGGCAGGTATACCACGTCGGCATACGGCTCCAGCGCGCCCCGGAGGAAGGGGATTTTGTCGTCCGCTACGATTTTCAGTCGCTTCATAGGATTCGGAACGCTATTTGAAGCGTTCCCTGTAAGCCCACAGCCCCAGTGCGGGATTGGAGATGTAATAGATTTCTTCGCCGCGCACGGTGTTCCACCCGTCCGTCAGTTCGGCAGGATTGTAGCGCGCCGTCATTTCGTGCAGGTCGGCGTAGTTGAATCCCACGCTTTCAATCTCCTGCCGGGTCAGGTGTCCGGGGCAGCAGGTGATGCGGAAACGTCCCTCCGAGGTGCCGTGAATCAGGTGCGCCGCCACGCCGAGGGCGTTTTGCAGGTCTTCGTTTTCCCGGACATATTGCAGCACCTGCGGGGTGTGCACATAGCCGTATTTGCGGATCAGCGCGTCGTTTTCCGGGTCTTCGCCGAACTGACGAAGCCCCGGCGCCAGCACAATCAGTTCGCCGCCGTCGGCAATGGCCATGCGGGTGCGGTAGATGCTTTTGTTGCCCAGCCAAGTGCTTCGAAACTCTTCGGGGTCGAGGTATACGACTACTTTTTTCATTTCCCGGTCAAGCATCCTGAAATTGACTTCGAGCGACAGGCGGGAGGCTTTTTCGAAACATTCGAAATCGTCGCCGATAAAGAGTCCGCGCATCTGCAAGCCGTCTTCGCCCTGCGAGACAACGGTCTGGAGGTAGACGATGGGGAGGTGGTTCGTGAAATGCGCGGAGGCATAGTTCAACAACCTGCGGACAGGGGTTTCCGCCCGTCCCATGATGCGTTCCATGCCGTAAGCCGCCCCGACGAAATGGCTTTTGTTGATGCCTTCGGCTCCGCCCGTGCCGACGAATATGTTTTTGTTGTAGCTCGCCATGCCGATGACTTCGTGCGGCACCACCTGCCCGAGGGAAAGGATCAGGTCGTATCCGCCCTCCATGAGCAGGCGGTTCACCTGTGCCGGCCAGTCGTAATCCACCGCGCCTTCGGAAAATTCCCTTACGTATCGCCCCGGCACCGTTCCGACGGTCACGACGTCTTCACGCCAGTTATGCACCCGGAACAGGGTGTGCGGTATGCCGGGAAACATTTTGGCGATTTCCGCATCCGTCATGGGGAAGTGCGTACCCAGCGCGGGCAGGATGTCCGTCAGGCGGTTGCCGTAGTATTCGTATACATATTGCGTCAATTCGCCGGCGCGCGAGTGGTATCGCGTGAAGTCGGGAGGGATGGCCAGCACTTTTCTTTTCGGCCCGAGCCGGTCGAGCGTCTCGAAAACGGTCTTCTTCAGCTCGTCTCCGCCGAGTGCGCAGGCGGGACTTCCTTTTTCAACGTATAGCATAATCTCCTGAGATTTATCGGTTGCAACTTATCTCAACACGCGGGCATTTCCTTTCCAGATGCTCCAGACCTGTTCCTCGTCGGCCGGCTGCCCGTAGTCCGTCAGGAACGTGGTCGCCAGCGCGCCCGTAGCCCATCCGAACCGGATCCATTTCTCCGGTTCCCATTCCCGCAGGATGCCGTGGAGCAGTCCGCCCACAAAACCGTCGCCTCCGCCGATGCGGTCGAGGACATGAATGGAACGCGGCTCAACCACGTGCCACGTTTCGCCTTCAAGCATGATGGCGCCCCAAAGATGTTCGTTGGCGTCGACCACTTCGCGCAGCGTGGCGGCAAAGACCGATGCGTGGGGGAAGGTTTTCTTCACCTGACGTATCATGCCTTTGAAACTTTCGATTTTGGCGGCGATGTCTTTTCCGCCGGCTTCCGGCCCTTCGATGCCGAGGCAGAGCTGAAAATCTTCTTCGTTGCCGACAAGCACGTCCGAGACGGATGCGATTTCAACAAAAATGTCGTGCAGTTCCTGTTCGCGTCCCTGCCAGAAAGAGGCGCGGTAGTTGAGGTCGAACGAAATCTTCGTGCCGTATTTCTTTGCCGCGCGCGCCAGTTCAAGGCAGAAGCGGCCGGTTTCGACGGACAGCGCGCCGATCAGCCCGGACAGGTGGAGAATCCGGACGCCTTCGCGGTCGAAGAGGCGTTCAAGGTCAAAATCCTTCACGTCGAGCGTGCGGCCGACTTCGCCGCTACGGTCGTTCCATACGCGAGGGCCGCGCACACCGAACCCGGTGTCGGCAATGTTAATCTGATGGCGGAATCCCCAGGGGCCGCCCTGTTCCACTTCCTTTCCCTCGTATTCGATGTGGCGGCTGCGGAGATTGTCTTTGATAAATTGCGCTATCGGGCTGCCCTTTACAAAGGTGGTCAGCACCTTGACGGGAAAGCCCAGACAGGCGGGGACGCTTGCTACGTTCGATTCTGCGCTTGTGGCCTGCATCATCAGACGGTCGCTTTTGTGTACGGGTTGCCCCTGCGCTATCGGGGTCAGGCGTATGCCCATGCTTGTGGGGACGACCAGCGCCCATTTGCAGTTTTCTTTCGATTTCATGAATATATATTTTATGTGTTGCTTTTGTGTTCGACCGGAGCGGTTATATCGAAAAGGCATCAAAACCGCCGTCGACTGGGGTGACTGTCCCCGTCACAAAAGCGGAGGCGTCGCTGGCAAGCCACTGTATGGTGCCGAGCAGTTCTTCGGGACGTCCGAGACGGTTGAAGGGGGTATGTGCCATGACGGTTTTACAGCGGTCGGAAGGCGTTCCGTCAGGGTTGGTCATCAGGGTGCGGTTTTGTTCCGTGAGGAAGAATCCCGGGGCGACGGCGTTCACGCGCAGCCCTTCGCCGAACTTGACGGCAAGCTCGCCGGCCATGTATTGCGTAAAGTTGCTGACGGCAGCCTTGGCGCATCCGTAGCCTACCACGCGCGTGAGGGGACGCAAGGCCGATTCGGACGAGATGTTGATGATGCTGCCTTTTTTCTGTGCCGCCATCACTTCGGCAAACACCATCGTCGGGAGCACGGTGCCGAAGAGGTTCAGGTCGACTACCTTGCGGAAAGCGCTGATGTCGAGGTCAAAAAATGTCTTGTCCGGCGGGATGGTTGCGCCGGGCATATTGCCGCCTGCCAGGTTAATCAACACGTCGATCCGCCCGTATGCCGCCAGAATGTCTTCGCGGTTCCCGACAAGCACATCCCTGTTGAGCACATCCGTTTCAAAAAAAGCGGCGCGTCCGCCTGCGGCCGTGATTTCGCCGGCAAGGCTCCTGCCGCCTTCGACATTGCGGTCGAGCACCGCGATGCGCGCACCTTCGTCAGCCAGATGCCGAGCCATGCAACCGCCTAAAATTCCGCATCCCCCCGTGAGGATGATCACTTTGTCTTCTATACAGAATAAATTTTTCATAGTTTTCTTTTATGTATTGTACATTTAATAATATTGTTCGTTGATTTACGATGCACCATATTGCACAATACATCGTCGTTCCGTCGCGCAAAACTACACATTTTTTCCGGATAAAAACGTTTTCTTTCAAGAAAGGATTTCAGAGGTACACAGATCGGTCACATGTTCGTTATACCTCAGCGACATGTTCACATACCGCCGGATGCTTTTACACACCGACGCAGCCTTTTCCTTACGGTCGAGCCGGTCGGCCTTTCCGGCATCGGGCCTTCGGCCGTCGTACACGCATCGCCGTAAACCGCAATTTCGGCGCCCAAAGTAACGATTCGCATTTCGTCGAGTCCCAGTCGCACGTACACCTCTTTTTGCGACAGATAGCCGATGAAGTTCATCAACCAC
>JAISNP010000065.1 GCA_031276175.1 Tannerella sp. | reverse complement strand
AATAAACAGCCCTTTTCCGGGAAAAGACGAAAAATCCTCGCGTGTGTTTTTTTCAAACTCGCGTGAGGTTGAAACAAACTCATGTGAGATTGAAAAAAACTCACGTGTGTTTGAAACAAACTCACGTGAGGTTGAAACAAACTCACGTGAGGTTGAAACAAATTCATGTGAGATTGAAACAAACTCACGTGAGGTTGAAACAAACTCATGTATGTTTGAAACAAACTCGCGTGTGTTTGAAACAAACTCACGTGAGGTTGAAACAAACTCACGTGAGGATTCCGGCGCTTTTCACGCCCCGGAAGTCCTTTTGTCCGTCCGGACGACGGCTTCCGGCCGGTTGAGGTATCATATCCGATATACATATTATTTTTTTACGAATGAGATTTGTATTCCTTCGTCTTTAATGGTTTTGCGGCTGAAGTCGTAGCTGTTTTTGCGGATTTTCCCGGTGATGAATTCGGGGATGTTGTATGATTTCATGAAGCGCTTGTAGAAGTGTATGTCTTTTTGGGGTAGGAGGAATGGTTTGGAGGCTTGTCCGTGTTCGTCGATGTGGGCGAGGTAGAGCCGGGTGTAAAGTCCGTCGATGCGTCGGCTGCTGAAGACGAGCCATCGGCCGTTGCTGCTCCATGAGTGGTAGCTTTCGGTGTCGTTGCTGTTGATTGTGTCGAGGGGGGTGATGCCGGAGCCGTCGGGGTGCATGAGGTAGAGGTCGGCGTCTTTGTGCCAGATGGAGAAGTTGCCGTATGCGGCGAGGGTGAAGATGAGGAAGCGTCCGTCGGGGGATACGCGGGGGAAGGAAACGCTTTTGTTCGTCGTTTTTGCGTGGTAGAGGGTGTCGACTCGTGTGCCGAAGCGGCGCATTTCGGGGTCGAAGGCGATGGCGCAGAGGCTGTATTTTATGTCGGCATAATTGTGGGGCATTTCCATTGAGTCGGCGGTGCAGAAGTAGAGTGTGCGTCCGTCGGGTGAGAAGGTGGGGAAGGTTTCGAAGGCTTTTGTGGAAAAGAGCGGCGGGGCGGTGATGATTTCATGGCGGTTTACGTCGTATATTGCGACGTCGGAGGCGAGGTCGAATACTTCGATGCGGTTCCGGTCGGTTGTGTGGAAGGCTTGCTTGATGTTGTTGACCGAGAAGGCGACGTATTTGCCGGAGGGATGCCAGGAGGGGTAAGTGAGGTGTGAGATGGTTTCGGGGGTTTTGGTGTTCAGTTTTTCGATGCGGTCGCCGTCGAGCAGCATTGTTCCGGCGAATGCTTCGCGATAGTGAAAAAGCATCATTTCCGGGTTTTGCATACAGAACGAATGGCAGTTCATGCAGTTGTATTTTGTATGTGCGTTGGTCACGACGGCGCTTTCGTCGAAGTTTTCTATGTTTCGCTGGTAGATGCCCATTTCGTTCCATACTTCGTAGCCGGGTTCTATGAGGCGGTAGGCGATGTAGGGGTCTGCCGGTTCTTGGGCGACGTGTATTTTGAATGTGGGAAATTGCAGCCATTCTTTGTTTATCCGTGCGGTGAGTGCGACTTGTATGGTTTTGCCGGCGGCGTGGGCGAGCAGTGTTTTCCATGCTTTCGGCGGGATGGCGAATTGTCCGTTTCGGGCTTCGACTTTTTCTGTTTTGCCGTCCAGACTGAAAAGGGCGAAGGCTTGTTCGTAATTGCAACTGTCGGCGAGGCCGAAATGCAGCGGGGCGATGTTGGGGGGGATGGTTACGTCCGTGTAATCGGGGAAAATTGCGGGCATGTCTTCGGATGTGCGGACTGTGGTGCGGTCGGCGGTCGAACATGCGTAAAAGATGAGTGAAAAGGCGATCCAGCCTGTTGTATATGTTGCCATGCGTTTGCGGCAGGATGGTTTTTGTTTGTGAAGCGAGTTATTGTTTCTCATTTTTGTCAATCAATATTTCTGAACATAAAGTAAAACCAGTATGTATCGCCGAAACGTGGGTGCATCCGGGCGGCCAGGACGGAAGTGTTGCTTCGGTTTGCCAGCACTTGCTGCCTGAAATCGGCATAGCGTTGCTTTGTTTCTTCGGAAATGTGGAATCGTGCCCAGTAATCGGGTTCCTGTTCCGACAGGATGATGACTGCTTCCTGAAAGGATTTGGGTAAAACGGGCAGCGCATCGGCGCCGTACATGGTTTCGATAAACTCTTTGAACGCCGTCATGTTTTTATCGAGCAGATACATGGCTCCGGCGTACTGTATGGTGGCGCGGTGCGTGGGGTTTTGCATTGCAATCCGTTTCAGGTCGAAGTCCGTACCGTACATTTCGGAAAGCGCGTTTTCGGCGGGGATACATTTGCGCTTCATTCCCAGTACGGAATCGGCTTCGACGGCGCTGTCGTTCCATAAGAAACGCCGTTGCGCCGTTGCCCACGATTTGTAGTAGCGTGTTTTTTCCAGCAGGGTAATATATTTTTCGGCTACCGGATAGGCGCCCGTAATCAGGTTGGTTTGTATCAATCGCTTGTACATTCTCGGATTTCCGGCTCCCTGCATACTCATATTGGCTTCGAAAGCCATCTGTTGCGAAAGCGCAATATGTCCCATCGAAAAATATATGTCGCTAAGTATGGCAGATATGTGCGTTACTCTGTTTTTGGGAAGAATAAGTCCTTTCAAGCCGTTCTGGTCGAAGGCAAACATGCGGTCTCCCAGTTCACCCTTTTCGGCGAGCGCCAGATTAAGGTAGCATTTGTAGAGGTAATTGCTTATATTGCCTCGGCATCGTTCGATAATCCTGTCCCACTGTTCCGTGCGAGCGTAATAATCCAGTTCTTTGAAAAACTCGGCTTTCGGGTTGATGTAATTCGTCATTCCGAATATGAAGACGGCTGCTGCGAGCACAAGGTGGACAAATCTTTCCGTCCACTTGCGTTCCGCTTTGACTTCTTTCCTGTTGTGCATCAGAAAAGCCGGCAGCAGCAATGCGGGTAAACATATCCATGAGAAATACACGGCGATGCCCGGGTGTAAGCGGCGTGTAAAATATCCGTCGGGCAGGAGCATGAACCGGTAGTCGGCAGCCCATGAATGTTTCACTCCCCATACGGCCAGTCCTGCAATCAGCAGAATCGGGACAAGAAAAAGGTAAGCTTGCGCGAAACGGTGCAGCAGTTCCCTCAAAAAGATGCAAACGACAAACAAAAAGGCTACCGCTCCGGCCAGCCAGAACAATATCACGGATGCAGCCAGCGTATATGCGAAGCGACCTGCGATGCTTCGTATCCCGAAAAAATAATACAGGGCTGTCAGCATCATGCAGCCGGCCGGTATGCCCGAATAGCTGTAATTGAAATCGAATATGGGGAAAAGCAGGGTGATGACAGGCAGGAGACTGCATATAAAAAGGTTGGCATGGGGAGCGACGCGCCTGATGACGGCTGCGGTTAACATGCCGGTGAGCGTAAGTAATGCGCTTACGATTAATGCACCGCAATCGGGGATGATGAAATGCTGTATCATCCGGGCGTTGAGATACTCGACCAGCCCCGCCGGTTTATCCGGAAAGGCAAACGCACAGGATTTATCGTATAAAAAGATATTTTGCTGGTCGAGATATAAAAAATGGTACGTTCCGTAAATCCGAAGGAAAAGAAACAGCGACAACCACACCAGCAACCAGAAAAAGGCGGGCGTGCGCAACAAATGAAACAGCGTCCGGTACCATTTCCGTCTGTCCGTCCTGAACGTCCCGTATCCGCCGTACGAGAATCTTGCACTCGTATTTTCTTCCGATAGCCTCATACTTCAATTGATTATTACGGACAAATATAGAAATGTTTTATTCTGCAAGCAAATTTATGTTTTGCCGTATCAGAGTGCCTTTGTTGCCGTTAATTTCGGAAGCGTTGGTTATCAATACTTTTTTTACTCCGGCGTCAATTGCAAGAATGGCATTTTCCAGTTTGGGAATCATCCCTCCCCGAATCACGCCTTCCGTTTTGTATCGCTGAAACAAGGCCTTGTCAATGCAGGGAATCACGCTTGTCTCGTCCTGTTCATTCCGCAGGACGCCGCTTTTTTCAAAACAGTAAATCAGCGTCACGTCGAACGCTTTCGACAGGGCTTTTGCCGTTTCGAAGGCAATTGTGTCGGCGTTAGTATTCAGCAGGAGGCCTTTGCCGTCATGCGTCAGGGGAGATAGTACCGGTACGACGTGCTGCTTCAAAAGCATGGTCAGCAGGGAGGCATTTACTTCCTTTACATCCCCGACGAATCCGTAGTCGATTGTTTCGACCGGTCGTTTGACGGCACGAATCACATTCATGTCGGCGCCGGTCAACCCGACGGCGTTTACGTGTTGCGCCTGCAAACGAGCAACGATAGTTTTATTGACCCATCCGGCATAAACCATTGTCACTATTTTCAGCATTTCTGCGTCCGTAATGCGTCGTCCGTCGATCATACGGCTCTCGATACCCAGTTGTTCGGATAATTTTGTGGCCGAACGTCCTCCGCCATGTACCAGTATTTTATACCCTTCAATCAATGTGAAATCAGCCAACAGACTGTTGAGCGCATTATCATCTTCTACTATTTTTCCGCCTGCCTTAACTATTGTGAGTGTTTCCATACACTAAAAATTTTTGCGCCAAAAATACGAAAAAAAGAAATAATTGCGTATTTTTGCGCCGTCAAAAGCGGTAGTAGCTCAGTTAGGTAGAGCATCAGCTTCCCAAGCTGAGGGTCACGAGTTCGATCCTCGCCTACCGCTCCGAAAGATAGACGTCTTAAATACTTACATTTAAGACGTCTGTTTATTTTTAATGCCGCCGAAGGAAAACCCGCAGGCGCCGCGTGCAAAGCGGACTCGACAGCCCAAAATTACTCCGCATAAACGTGCAAAATAGAATCCGGCAGGAATCAGGCCTCACGACAATTTGAGATCTGCCCCGAATATCGTATAAGGGTACATATCAAATAATTTTTCATTAACTTTGCGCCGTTTTTTAAAGATATGAGCAAAACAATTTTAGTAACCGGGGCAAACGGCCAATTGGGCAACGCCCTCCGCGCGTGCGCTGCCGAACGCGGCGATTGCGTGTTTCACTTCACGGATGCGGATACGCTGGACTTGCGCGACAAATCCCGACTTTCCGCCTTCACGCAGTCCTGCCGCGCGGATTATATCCTGAACTGCGCCGCATACACGGCCGTGGACAAGGCGGAAGACGAAGCGGAATTGTGCATGAGCGTCAATCGCGACGCCGTGCAGAACGTGGGAGAAGTAGCCCGCGCACAGGGCATAAAAGTCATACACATATCGACCGACTACGTGTTCGACGGCAAAAGCACACGCCCCTATGCCGAAGACGACGCCGTCAACCCGCAGTCGGTATACGGAATAAGCAAGCTGGCCGGAGAAAAAGCCCTGCTGGCAACATGCCCCGACGCCGTGATCATCCGTACCGCATGGCTGTACTCGGAATATGGAAACAACTTCCTCAAGACGATGATAAGGCTGGGACGCACGCGCCGAACCGTCGGCGTCGTATCCGACCAGTTCGGCTCGCCGACCTACGCAGGCGATTTAGCCGAAGCCATGCTGATTCTCGCACACAGCCCCGTCCTGCCCCCCGGCATCTACCACTATTCGGGCGGAGGCATTTGCAACTGGTACGACTTCGCGGCAAAAATCATGGCGCTGGCCTGCCCGGACAGCCGCGTCCTGCCGCTCGGCACGCACGAATATCCCACGCGCGCCGTCCGTCCGGCATACAGCGTGCTCAACACGAATAAAATCCGGCAAACCTTCGGCATAAAAATCCCCGACTGGGAAACAAGCCTTGCGAAAGCCGTGTCACGCCTTCAATCCTCAAACATTGAATTTTAAATCATGAATCATTCGGAAGAAATACGGCGGCGGAGAACGTTTGCCGTCATCAGCCACCCCGACGCGGGGAAAACCACGCTCACGGAAAAACTGCTGCTCTTCGGCGGCGCCATCCATATCGCAGGCGCCGTGAAGTCCAACAAAATCCGCAAAACGGCTACGTCCGACTGGATGGAAATCGAAAAGCAGCGCGGCATATCCGTAGCCACGTCGGTCATGGCGTTCGATTACGAGGGATACAAAATCAATATCCTCGACACGCCGGGACATCAGGATTTTGTGGAAGATACCTTTCGGACATTGACGGCGGTAGACAGCGTGATCATCGTTGTAGATGCCGCCAAGGGAGTCGAAGCGCAGACGCGAAAACTGATGGAAGTATGCCGGATGCGAAAAACGCCCGTCATCGTTTTCATAAACAAAATGGACCGCGAAGGAAAAGACCCCTTCGACCTGCTCGACGAAATAGAAAGCGAACTTAAAATCAAAGCCTGCCCGCTAAGCTGGCCCATCGAAATGGGGCAGCGCTTCAAGGGAGTATACAATCTCTACGCGCAGAAGTTAGACCTCTACATGCCGAGCAAGCAGACCATTACCGAAAGCGTCGAAATCCGGGACATCTACACCCCCGAACTGGAAAAACATATGGAACCGCCCCTGGCGGAAAAACTGCGCACGCATGTAGAACTGATTGACGGCGTTTATCCCGCGTTCGCCCCCGAAGACTACCTCAAAGGCGACGTGGCGCCCGTTTTTTTCGGATCGGCGCTGAACAATTTCGGCGTCAGGGAATTGCTCGACTGCTTTGTACGGATAGCCCCTTCGCCGCGTCCCGTACAGGCGATCGAACGCACGGTAGACCCTCTGGAAAATGATTTTTCCGGATTCATTTTCAAGATTCATGCCAATATGGATCCGAACCATCGCAGTTGCATCGCCTTCGTGAAGGTCTGTTCGGGACGCTTTGAACGGAATGTCAACTACCGGCACGTGCGTCTGGGCAAGACGCTGCGTTTCAGCAGCCCGACCGCCTTCATGGCGCAGAAAAAAGAAGTAGTGGACGAGGCGTTTGCCGGCGATATCGTCGGCTTGCCCGACACGGGTAACTTCAAAATAGGCGACAGCCTGACGGCGAGCGAAAATCTTCATTTCAAGGGACTGCCGAGCTTTTCGCCCGAAATGTTCAAATACATCGAAAATGCCGACCCGATGAAAACCAAGCAGCTGAACAAAGGCATCGAACAGCTGACGGACGAAGGCGTAGCCCAGCTGTTCACCATCCGGACAAACGGCCGCAAAATCATCGGCACGGTGGGGCAACTGCAGTTTGAAGTAATCCAGTACCGTTTGCTGCACGAATACGGCGCACAGTGCAAATGGGAACCTCTCGCATGGTATAAAGCTTGCTGGATAGAAAGTGAAAACGACGCAGCCATGGAAAACTTCAAACAGCGCAAATCGCGATATATGGCAACCGACCGCGAAGGCCGCGACGTATTTCTGGCCGAAACGCCTTACGTCTTAACGATGGCGCAACAGGACTTCCCCGATATAAGATTTCATTTTACATCCGAATTTCAGACGGATACTTCCCGATAATCGGAAACGCTCCCGTACGGATTCCATCCTGCATATTATATGGAATCCATCCGCATATATAATTAATGTTACGGGATAGAATCCCACAGGATAGACACAACGAGATGGAATCTCGTCGAAACCCGGAAACCATACCGGTTTGGAACGGCAGTTTTGACGAGATTCCATTTCGTCATAGCTATCCTCACGGATTCTATCCGCATATATCATACCTCCACCCCCGCTCCAAGAACCTCAATCCTCGCTCCGAGAGCCTCAATCCCCGCTCCGAGAGCCTCAATCCTCGCTCCGAGAACCTCAATCCTCGCTCCGAGAACCTCGATCCTCGCTCGGAGAACCTCGATCCTCGCTCGGAGAACCTCGATCCTCGCTCGGAGAACCTCAATCCCCGCTCCGAGAACCTCAATCCTCGCTCCGAGAACCTCAATCCCTGCTCCGAGAACCTCAATCCTCGCTCCGAGAACCTCGATCCTCGCTTTTTGTGACAACATCCTCGCTTTTTGCGACAAGATGGCAGTTCGGGAAGACGACGGATGCGTCTCCGGTGTCGAATGATACGCTCCGTGCATCCGGCCGGATACCCGTAACATGAGTTTGATATAAAAATACATTTCGATATATACCGGAGGCGCCTTTCGGATTGTCGCAGGTCACCGATTCATGCAGGATGATGTTTTACACGGTACGGTTTTGCATTTTCGATAAAAAAACAAGGTCGGATCGGCAAAATCCAACCTTGAAAGCAACGACTAAGCTGAAATTTATTTGTACTGTGGTTACGTCATCTTCGCTTTTTTTTGAAAAAAATGGTATGCATTGCAAATATGGCGACAAAGTTAGGCGCGCGGCGAAAACTGTGAAATACCTAAACCACGGTATATTTCGGCAGCGGGATCACCATTTTCGGCGATAATAAGTGCAAAAGGGTATTGCGTATGCGATTCGGACGGCATATCTTTGCATCTGTTTGAAAACGTGTTGAAATAAACTATTATGACAAAAGTATATGCCGGTTTAATCGAATTGATAGGAAATACCCCGATGGTGGAACTTTCCGCCTACGCTGCGGGACATCGTTTGAGAGTGAGATTAATTGCCAAGCTTGAATGCTTCAATCCGGCCGGCAGCGTGAAAGACCGTACCGCGCATGGGTTGATTGTCGATGCCGAACAGAAACGTCTTATCCGCCCCGGCGACATCATCATCGAGGCTACCGGCGGAAATTACGGCATCGGGCTGGCGCTTGTCTGTGCCGCGAAAGGATATAAACTGATATTGACGATGCCGGAAACAACCTGCATCGCGCATCGCAATCAACTGACGGCTATGGGCGTCAGTCTGGCGCTGACTCCCGGCGCGGACGGGATGGCGGGGGCTGTGCGCAAGGCGGAAGAATTGTGCGAAACCATTTCCGGCGCCTTTATGCTCCGTCAGTTCGAGAATCAGGCAGGCCCTGCGTACCACATGAAAACCACAGCCGAAGAAATCTGGCGCGACCTTGACGGGGAAATCGACTTTTTTGTTGCCGGCGTCGGTACGGGCGGAACAGTCAGCGGCGTGGGCGCAGGATTGAAGTCGCACAATCCCGGCATACAGGTCGTGGCCGTCGAGCCGGAGGAATCGGCCGTCCTTTCGGGCGGGAAACCGGGTGCGCACAAGATTCACGGCATCGGCGCGGGATTTGTTCCCCGGACGTATCATCCCGATGTGGTAGATGAAATCATACGTGTCGACAGCGACGACGCCATTCGTACCGGTCGCGAACTGGCGCGTCGCGAAGGGCTTCAGGTCGGTATCTCTTCGGGCGCCGCCGTCTTTGCTGCCGCCCGGCTGGCGGAGCGTCCCGCAAATGAAGGGAAAACCATTGTCGCGCTGCTTCCCGACAGGAGCGACAGATATTTAAACACGGCGCTTTATGCTTTCGAAGACTGTCCGCTGTGATTTGCCATGTTGAGTAAAACGCGCGGTATCGTCCTTCATTCCATTCCGTATAACGACAGGTACGGCATTGTACATATTTATACGGAAGCGTTTGGGCGGGCGTCGTATATGACGGCCTGCCGGCGCGGACGTAAAACGGGGGTGCCGCAGGCGCTGTTCATGCCGTTGTCGGTGATAGATATGGAGGTCGAGCATCTGAATACGCGCGACATACAGCGTATCCGCGAAGTGAAGGTCGGCTATCCGTTGCACGATATTTACGTGCATCCCGTCAAGAATTGCATTGCGCTGTTCCTGTCCGAGGTGCTTTACCGTGCCGCACGTGCACGCGAGGCCGATTCGCAGCTTTTCAATTACCTGTACGATTCCATCCGGTGGCTGGAGATGGCCGGGCAGGGAGTGGCCAATTTCCATCTTGTGTTTCTTATTCGTCTTGTCCGCTATTTCGGTGTGTATCCGAACGTGGAGTCGTATCGGCAGGACAGTTTTTTCGATCTGCTGAACGGCGCTTTTACCGCAAGCCCGCCCGGCCACAAGCATTATCTGGACAGGACGGAGAGCGTCGTTTTGGCGCGTTTGCTGCGGATGAATTATGCCAACATGTCGCTGTACGCTTTTTCGCGCGCGGAGCGTTACGGCATCATCCGGCGCATACTTGAGTATTACCGCCTGCATCTGTCGGATTTTCCGGAGATCAGGTCGTTAGACGTCATGCAAAGTTTGTTTGAGTGAGTCGAGGTGCATTTCCGCCGCCTTTTTGTGCATGAACCGCACGGCGGCTTCGTAGTCGTTGGGGATGATGCCGTCGAGGATGGCGTTTTTGATGGCTTCTTTAAGTACGCCGACGGGGCGCGAGGGGGGCAGTCCGAAGGTGGCCATTATTTCTTCGCCCGATACGGGAGGCTGGAAGTTGCGCAGGCGGTCTTTTTCTTCGATTTGTACCAGTTTTTCGCGTACGAGACGGAAGTTGTGCAGGAAGCGTCGCACTTTTTCGGGGTTTTTGCTTGTGATGTCCGCTTCGCAGAGTTTCATCAGGTCGTCGATGTCGTCGCCCGCGTCGAAGAGGAGGCGGCGTATGGCCGAGTCCGTCACGTCTTCGTCTACCAGCGCGATCGGTCGCATGTGCAGGCCGATCATTTTTTGCACGTATCTCATCTTTTCGTTCATCGGCAGCTTCATGCGGCGGAATATGGGTGGAACCATCTTTGTCCCGACGATGTTGTGGTTGTGGAACGTCCATCCCATCCGGCGATCGAAGCGTTTGGTCGCAGGCTTGGCGATGTCGTGCAGCAGTGCGCTCCATCGGAGCCAGAGGTTGTCGGTCGTCCGGCTCAGGCGGTCGAGCACCATCAGTGTGTGGGCAAAGTTGTCTTTGTGTCCGATACCGTCTTTCGTTTCGGCGCCCTTGAGGGCAGGCAGTTCGGGAAAGATGAGTTCGAGCAGCCCGCACGAGTCGAGCAGTTCGAATCCGATCGAAGGCTTCGGTGCGAGGATGATTTTGTTCAGTTCCTCGGCGATGCGTTCTCCGGAAATGATGAGGATGCGTTCTCTGTTGCGCACGATGGCGTCGAACGTGTCCGGGTCGATAAAAAAACCGAGTTGCGCGGCAAAGCGTACGGCGCGCATCATGCGCAGCGGGTCGTCGGCAAACGTCGTATCCGGATCGCGCGGCGTGACGATGCGCAGCCGCGCAATGTCGCCCAGCCCGTCGAAAGGGTCGACAAGTTCTCCCAGCCTGTCTTTGTTCAGGCACAGCGCCATGGCGTTGATGGTGAAATCGCGGCGGTTACGGTCGTCTTCCATCGTACCGTCTTCCACCACAGGCTTGCGGCTGTTGCGGCGGTACGATTCCCTGCGCGCGCCTACGAACTCCAGTTCCGCGTCGTTCCATTTTATCTGCGCCGTTCCGAAATTGGCGAATACCGACAGATGCGTGTGCTTCCCCAGTTTTTTTGCCACGGCCTGCGCCAGTCCGATGCCGCTGCCGACGGTTACGATGTCGATGTCTTTTGATGTCCGGTTCAGGAATATGTCGCGTACAAAGCCGCCGATGACGTAGGTTTCCATTTCGTTTTCGTCGGCAGTTTCCGAGATGACGCGGAATATGGGCGTATCCAGGCTGCGGATTATTTCTTCTTCGCTACAATACATTATATTTTCGGATTGTCTGTCTTTTTTCAGGCGGCAAAATTAGGCGAATATCTCAAGATATACAAGCGGGGGAGATAAAATTGTTCCGTATTCTATACATATATTATATGTGAGTCGGCGCTTCGCGGACGGCACGGACGGGATGGTATTTCGTCCGACGCCGATTAGCGTTCGTCAACGCTGATTAGCGTTGGCCAACGCCGATTAGATTTGGCCGACGCTGATTAGCGTTCGTCCAACGCCGATTAGATTTGGCCGACGCCGATTAGCGTTCGTCAACGCTGATTAGCGTTGGCCAACGCCGATTAGATTTGGCCAACGCTGATTAGCGTTCGTCAACGCCGATTAGATTTGGCCGACGCTGATTAGCGTTGGGCGGCGCTAATATCATATAACGGTTGATTTGAAGCATTTTACGGATTTGAGCGGGCGGGCTGGGACGAAAAGCGCTTCGTGCTTAGGGGATGAATATGTGCCGCATCATTCGTAGAGATAGTCCAAAATACGTCCGCTGAGTTGCAACAGCGATATTTCGCAGAGTTTCGTATTGTATTCGGAAATGGAGCGTCGTTCTTCGGCTTCGAGGAGGCTGTTTTGCGCTTCGCGCAGTTCGATGCCGGACAGTTCGCCCAGCTTGTATCGTTCGATGGCGATGGCGTAGTTTTCGTGCGCGGCGGTGAGGTTTTCTTTTTCGAGCGCCCACAGCTCGAGATTGTTCCTGTATGCCATCCAGAGGTTGGAGTGGTCTGTTTTGAGCGAGAGTTCGAGTTCCTGCACGCGCAGTGCGCTGTTTTGTATCTGTATGCGTGCGTTGCGCTGTTCGCGCCGTCGGTTCATGCCGTCGAAGAGGGTGAAGCCGAGCGTGAGTCCGTAGTTGAATCCCAGTCTGTTTTGGCGGTCGGCTGTGTGGCCTGCCGTTCCGTTCCATCCGCGCGTGTATCCGTAGCCTGCGTTGAGTTTAAGGTAAGGATAGTTGCGGCTCAAGGCTTTCCGGTAGTCCAGTTCGGAGAGGGTTTTGTTTTTTTGCGCGGACAGCAGCGCGGCGTTGTGCGCAAGCGTATTGTCCCAGAGTCCGGCCCTGTTCAGCGAAGTGTTGGGGACGATGAGCGAGTCGCGGATTTGAATCCTGCGGTCGATGTCGTCGAGCGCCATCAGTTCGTTCAGTCTGGTGCGCGAGGCGTGCACGACTTCAAACTGGGTGAGCAGCTTGGAGCTGTCGGCGTTGAAATCCACCTTTGCCTGCTGAAAGTCGAGGCGCGACATGGAGCCGATGTAGTAGCGTTCTTCCACGATGCGGAGGCGTTCTTTGGACAGGGTGACGGCTGAGCGCAGGTTGTTAAGCCGGATGTGCTGGCGTATCAGGTTGTAGTATTCGCCGGCGATGTCGGCCGCGAGGTCTTCGACGACCATGCGGGTGTGGAGTTCGCCCATCTGCTGCAATTCTTTCAGGCGGGCGTAATCGACCTGAATGCCGAAGCCGTCGAAGAGCGTCCAGTTGAGGTTCAGCCCGATGTCGGCGGTTCCGGAACGGACGCCGTTCGCCGTCGCCGTCGTGCCGTCGGCATAGTTGTATCGGTTGTTGTATTGCGAGCCGCCGAAGGCCGAACTCATGTCGAGCGCAGGCAGGTAGCCCGCGTTGCCGGGAGTGGCGTTGTTTGCCGCAATCTGTGCTTCTTGGCGGACGATGCGGATGGAGTAGTTGCGTTCCAGTCCGATTTCGATACATTGTTTCAGGCTGTACGCTTCCTGTGCGGCCGTTCCCGCGCAGGTCGACACGGCTATCACTGCGGCCAGGCTTAATCGCTTCATGCTTTTGTTTTTTTCTTTTTAATATCGGTGGAAAGGAAACTGTACATGGCGGGGACGATGAACAGCGTCATGAAAGTAGAGAGCGCCATTCCTCCCACCACGGCGATGCCCATGGCGATACGTCCGTTGGCGCCTTCGCCGGAGGCGAATATCATCGGCACAAGCCCCAGTATGGTGGAAATGCTGGTCATCAGTATGGGACGCAGGCGCTGCACCGATGCCGAATGTATGGCTTCGGCCTTGCTCAGCCCCGCTTCCTGTCGCTGGTTGGCAAATTCGACAATCAGGATGCCGTTTTTCGCCACCAGCCCGATCAGCATGATGATGCCTATCTGACTGAAGATATTCATCGTGATGTGTTCGGCGCTCATGTACATCAGTGCGCCCGCAATGGCCAGCGGTACGGTGAACATGACTACCAGCGGGTCTTTGAAACTCTCGAACTGCGCGGCCAGCACGAGGTATATCATAAAAAGCGCCAGAATCATGGCAAACATCAGGCTGGAGGAGCTTTCGCGAAACTCTTTCGACTCGCCGGACAGCGCCGTGCGGAAACTGCCGTCCAGCGTTTCGCCGGCGATCCGGTCCATCTCGTTCAGCCCGTCGCCGATGGTATAACCTTCGTTCAGTCCCGCGGAGATGGTCGACGAGATGAAACGGTTGTAGCGATACAGTTGCGGCGGCGCCACGGTTTCGCTCAGCGTGACGAGGTTATCGAGTTGAATCATGTTACCGTTATCGCTGCGCACGTAGATGGAGCGCAGATCCAGCGGGGTATTACGTTGCTGGCGGTTGATTTCGCCGAGTATCTGGTACTGCTTGCCGTTCATGTAGAAATATCCCATTCGCTGGCCGCTCAGGGCGTATTGCAGCGTCTGCGCGATGGTGCGCGTGCTTACGCCGAGCAGGGTGGCCTTGTCGCGGTTGATTTCGATATGCGCTTCCGGCTTGGTGAACTTCAGGTTCTCGTCCGCCATCCGAAGTACGGGGCTTTCGTTGACTTTCCGCATGAAAGCGGGCAGAAATTCCTGCAGCTTTTCGATGTTGGTAGCCTGCAGTACGTATTGTACGGGCATTCCGCCGCGCCGTCCGCCGAAGGTAGACTGCTGCTGCACGAAGGCGCGCGCGTCGGTCTGTCGCTGCACGAGTTGCGACAATTGTTCGGCTATCTCCATCTGCCGCCGTTTTCTGTCGCGAATATCCGACAGCGTGGCGCTTACGGACGCGCTGCCGTTCCACGAACGGTTGACGACCGATACGGCTTCGGGTACCACCGAATCGACGATGTGTTCGATTTGCAGGGCATAGTCGCGGTAAAACTCAAACGTGGCGCCTTCAGGCCCGCGCATGTTGACGGTAATCATCGAACGGTCTTCGAGCGGCGAGAGTTCCGACGGTATCTTGTTCCAGAAATAGTAGATGGAGAAAAGCAGGACGAGCGTAACGGGTATGGCAGCCTTCTTGTGCTTGAGGAAGAAGGTCAGCATCCCGGCATAGCCGTTGTTCATCCCGGCGAAGAAGGGTTCCGTCTTTTCGGCAAGGAAGTTTCGCCTGTCCCGACGCTTGAGAATCTTGGTAGCAAACATGGGCGTAAACGTTAACGCCACAACGGCCGATATGATCACCGCGCCGGCTATCACGATGCTGAATTCCTTGAACAGCCGGCCGGTCATCCCTTCCATAAAGACGATGGGCATGAAGACCGATACCAGGGTGATGGTGGTGGACACGACGGCGAAGAAGATTTCCTTCGAGCCTTCGATGCCGGCTTCCTTCGGCGTCATGCCTTTCTCTATCCGCACGTAGATGTTTTCCGTCACCACGATGGCGTCGTCTACCACCAGCCCGACGGAGAGGACGACGGCCAGCATCGTCAGCACGTTGATTGAAAACCCGGCCAGATACATGACGAAGAACGCGCCGACCAGCGAAACGGGAATCACAATCACGGGCACGAGCGTCACCCGCCAGTCGCGCAGGAAGATGAAGATGATCATCACCACGAGGGCGAAGGCGATGTAGATGGTTTCCTGCACTTCGGAGATGGATGCGCGGATGAAGCGCGTATTGTCGTACGAGATGTCGATGTCGATGTCTTCGGGCAGGTCTTTATTTATCTGTTCGATGCGCCGGTATGCTTCGTCGGCGATTTCGATGTGATTGGCGCCGGGCTGAGGGATGATGACTACCGTCACGGTCGGCTCGCCGTTTTTCGTCATGTAGCTGCGGATGTCTTCGGGGCTGATTTCGGCCGTACCCACGTCGCTGAACCTTACGATATTGGAGCCGTTGCTTTTTATGATCAGGTCGTTAAATTCCTGCGAAGTGTGCATCAGTCCCATAGTGCGGATCGAGAGTTCGATCTTGTCGCCTTCGATGCTGCCCGACGGCAGTTCGACGTTTTCGCGATCTACGGCGTTCTTGACGTCGAGCGGCGTCACTCCGTATCCTGCCATCTTGATGGGGTCGAGCCAGAGGCGCATCGCGTAGCGCTTTTCGCCCCAGATGCTGACGGCGCTCACGTTCGATATGGTTTGCAGGCGTTCCTTCACGGTCAGGTCGGCAATTTCGCTAAGTTCAAGCAGCGACCGCTTCTCGCTCCGGATGGCTATCTGCATGATGGGCATGGCGTCGGCATCGGCCTTGGAGACCGTCGGCGGGTCGCAGTCGCGAGGGAGCCATCGCTGCGCCCGCGAGACTTTGTCGCGCACGTCGTTGGCGGCCGTTTCCAGATCGACCGAGAGTTCGAACTCCACGGTGATGCGGCTGTTGCCCTGGCTGCTGACGCTCGACAGCGAGCGGATACCCGGTATGCCGTTGATGTTCTGTTCCAGCGGTTCGGTGATTTGGTTCATGATCACGTCCGAATTGGCGCCGGGATACGAGACCTGTACGGAAATGATCGGCTGGTCTACGCTCGGAAATTCGCGCACGCCGAGGAAGTTGTATCCGATAAGCCCGAACAGCAGGATCACCAGAGTCATCACCGTGGCGAGCACCGGACGCTTGATGCTTAATTCGGAGATATTCATACCGGGCTGATAAATTTGTCGACAGTCACAGGCAAGCCGGTGCGCAACTGCATGACGCCGGAAACAATCACCGTGTCGCCCCGGTGCACTCCGCTAACCACCTGCACTTTCGATTCCGTTCGCAGTCCGGTAACGACTTCTACCGGCTGCGCCGTGCCCGACTTGTACAGATATATGATACTTTTCCCCATTTCCTGAATCATAGCCTCGCTGGGAATGGCCAGCGCATCGCGGATTTCCTTTTTTGTGAGTTCGACCGAGGCGTAGCGTCCCGGCTTAATGGACTCGTCGGTATTGGGATAAACGGCGCGCGCCTTCTGCGAGCGGTTATCTATCGTCACTGCCGATTCGATGGCATATACTTTGGCATGATAGTCCCGAAGCGAGCCGGAGAGGCGGAAAACGATGTCGGCGCCCGGAACAATGTCGTCGGAATATTTCTCGGAGATGGAAAATTCGATTTTCACGGGCGAGATTTTCGTCAATTTGGCGATGGTAGTGGCAGGCGCAGTGTATGCGCCCTCGCTCACATAGCGCAGTCCGATGATGCCGTCGAACGGTGCGCGCAATTCGGTCTGCGCAATGTTCGCCTTGACCAGATCTATGTCGGCCATCAGCTTGTCGTATTCCGTCGTCACCTGCTCAAACGCCTCCTGGCTCACGGCGTCCTTGTCCAGCAACGTGCGCTGACGAAACACGCGGTCGCGCGCCAGCGGGATTTGCGCCTCCAGCTTTTTCAACTGCGCCTGCAGCGGCTGATCGTTGATCTTGGCCAGCAATTCGCCCTTGCGGACATGCGTGCCTTCCCGAAAGTAGATTTCCACGATTTTGCCCGACGTCTCGAACGAGAGGTTTACCTCCTCGTCCGGGATAATATCGGCCGTAGTGACGGTTTTGTCCGTCAGCGTCTGTACGTCCATAATCATGGCATTGATGTTAAGTACTCTTCGTTGTTGTCCCGTCCCCATAGCCGCAATGTCCGGTGAATCGTCTGTCGGAAAATGCTGTTTTATCTGCGGATAAAAAATCATCCCTGCGATGAACAGCAGAATAATTCCCGTAAGACTCCATTTGACCTGTTTCGTCATATCCTTGTTTTCTATATAAAAATCGCAAAAACCGTTACGTCGCGTTGTAAGACGTATTTCGGATACAAAGGTTTAATCCGATTCCCGAAAAAAAGGATTCCCCGAAGGGAAAAAGATAATACGCATTTTATCACGAAAAAGCAAAAGACGCCGTCCGGCCTTCGCCCTTTCACCGGTTCCGGTGTTTTCTCTTCCCATAGCGCAAGTTCGACGTAAGAAAAGGCAAAAAAGAGTCGGAACAATCGGCAAAAGATTCGAAACAATCGGCAAAAGATTCGGAACAATCGACAATAGATTCGGAACAATCGATAATAGATTCGAAACAATCGGCAAAAGATTCGAAACAATTGACAAAAGATTCGGAACAATCGGCAATAGATTCGAAACAATCGGCAATAGATTCGGAACAATTGGCAAAAGATTCGGAACAACGATTGGTATTGTTTATATCAGAATCGTTTTCCATAGACGGTGTCTATTAAAAACGCCTGAGTTCGCCGCAAAAGCACGGCGAATATCCCTCCGTCGGGATACTTTCTGCTGTTTTTATTGCACAATACGTAAAGATATGCGGAGAAAATGCGTTTGTTTTCCGTTTTTTGGCTAAGTTTGCACGCAAAAAAATAAATGTATGGAAGACAGACCTGTCAAAATTCCTTCGCCGCTTCTTTCGTTTGTGCCGATCATCGTACTGGTCGGGCTGTTATTCTTTGCGATACGCATTTTCGGGAGCGGTACGCTGGACGGAGCGAGCCAGATTGTTTTGCTGGTGGCTACGGCCGTATGCGTGCTGATTGCCATGTCGTACTGTCGCGTCGGATGGAAAACGATTGAAGCGGCCATTGTGCAAAACATCGCAAGCGTGACGGTGGCATTGCTTATCCTGCTGCTTATCGGCGCCTTGTCGGGCAGCTGGATGGTGAGCGGCATCATTCCGACGATGATTTATTATGGAGTACAACTTATCCATCCCGACATTTTCCTTGTTTCTACGTGCCTGATATGTATCCTTGTTTCGGTGATGACGGGCAGTTCGTGGACGACTATTGCGACTATCGGCATTGCGCTGTACGGCATCGGGAAGATGCAGGGATTCGGCGACGGATGGATTGCGGGCGCCATTATTTCGGGGGCTTATTTCGGCGATAAGGTTTCGCCGCTGTCGGACACGACGGTGCTGGCTTCGTCCGTCACGGAGACTCCCCTGTTCAAGCATATTCAGTATATGATGATCACGACCGTCCCGTCCCTGGTGATTACGCTGGGGATATTTCTGGTTGCAGGGTTTATGCACCGGACTGCTTCGGCGGACTATATTCTCGGTTTTACGCAGCGACTGGATGCGACGTACCGTATTTCTTTATGGCTGCTGCTTGTGCCGGCGGTTATGGGGATAATGATTGCGCGGCGGACGCCGGCGCTCATTACCTTATTTGTTTCGGCAACGTTGGCGGGCGTTTTTGCGGTTTTTTTCCAGAACGGGTTGCTTCATGAAATTGCAGGGACGGAAACGGACGGTGCGGCTGCGACTTTCAAGGGATTGCTTCAGGTGTTTTTTGCAAGCACGAGTGTGGAGACGGGCGATACGATGCTGAACGAACTGGTCGGGACGCGCGGCATGGCGGGAATGATGAACACGATATGGTTGATTATTTGCGCCATGTGCTTCGGCGGGGCAATGACGGCCGGCAATATGCTGGCGAGCATTACATCCGTGTTCCTTCGGTTCATGAAGCGTACGGCAGGGCTTGTCGGGTCGACGATATTTTCGGGAATTTTCCTGAATATCTGCACGGCCGACCAGTATCTTTCCATCATCCTGACGGGAAACATGTTCAAGAATATATATCGGCGCAAGGGTTATGAAAGCCGTCTGTTGAGCCGTACGCTTGAGGACGGGATTACGGTGACGTCGCCGCTCGTCCCGTGGAATACGTGCGGGATGACGCAGTCGGCCGTGCTGGGGGTGTCTACCTTTGTTTACCTGCCCTATTGTTTTTTCAACCTCATCAGTCCGCTGATGAGCATATTTGTCGCCATGCTGGGATTTAAAATTAAAAAGATAGTATCGGATGAAGAAGATCAGGATTTCGCTGCTCGGTAAAGTAGCCCTCGCAATAGGACTGGGCATCGCCTTCGGGCAATTTATGCCGGGAAGCATTGCGCGCATATTTGTTACGTTCAATTCGCTGTTCGGCGAGTTTTTGAAGTTTGTAATCCCGCTGATCATATGCGGGCTGGTAGTACCGGCCATCAGCGACCTTGGGAAGGGTGCGGGCAAGCTGCTCGCCCTCACGGCCGTCATTGCATACGGGTCGACGCTGTTTTCGGGATTCTTCACCTGCCTGAGCGGACTGGTGGTACTTCCGCAGATCATTGTGCCGAACACGGAGCTTTTCGTCATGCAGAATCCCGAAGAGATGATGCTTCAGCCGTATTTCACGGTCGTGATGCCGCCGGTGATGGATGTGATGGCGGCATTGCTGCTTGCTTTCGTACTCGGCATCGGGTTGACGCTCATCAGCGGTACGACGCTGCAAAAGGCTTTTGCCGAGTTTCGCGACATCATCGTGCGGCTCATCGAATCCATCATCATCCCGCTGCTGCCCGTGCATATCTTCGGACTGTTCCTGAACATGACGCTCAGCGGACAGGTGGCTACCATCCTGCTGATGTTCCTGAAGGTGATTCTGTTCATTTTTGTGCTGCACATACTTCTGCTGCTCATACAATTTACGATAGCCGGTATCGTCGGGCGGAAAAATCCGTTCACGCTGCTTAAAAACATGATGCCTGCATATGCCACGGCGCTGGGTACGCAATCGTCGGCGGCAACCATCCCCGTCACGCTGCAACAAACGCTCAAAAACGGGGTTCACGAAGCGATTGCCGTTTTCGTCGTCCCGCTCTGCGCTACGATTCATCTGGCGGGGAGTACGATGAAGATTGTAGCCTGCGCCATGGCCATCATGCTGATGGTAGGGATGCCGGTCTCGATAATGGATTTCAGCGGATTTATCTGCATGTTGGGGATTACTATGGTTGCTGCGCCCGGCGTGCCGGGAGGCGCCATCATGGCGGCGGTCGGCGTGCTGGAAAGTATGCTGGGATTCGACGAAACGCTTCAGGCGCTGATGATCGCTTTATACATTGCCATGGACAGCTTCGGCACGGCGTGCAACGTGACGGGCGACGGCGCCATCGCAGTTGTCATCAACAGAATATCCGAAAAAAAGGCCGGGAAAAACATATCGCCGGTACCAAAGCCGCTTTCAGACCGGCCGATTTGATTGAATTTCTCTTTAAAAACTTCGTGCGGTTCACCCGGACCGTACAGCATCTTGCCGGACAAGGTTTTTTCTTTACTTTCTTTTGTAAGGAATTTACCGGCGTCGATACTTTCAATCGTTTTTGCAATCTCTTTGTACAATTTTTTGAGGTGAACAATCAGGTATTCTTCACCGTTCAAATGTAAATGTTTTTGTGTTGCTTTCATCTGTTCGCTGTGCTGCAACTTGAAAAAGGAGTTAATAAGGATCGACTAAAATGATACTGCTATCTTCGTAGCGTACACGGAAACATTCGTGCCCGTGAATACCAAAGGCATGGTACATAAAGCCGGTTTGCATATTATACTTGGCCGGCGGTAATCAAATATAATATTTTTGACAGGCTTTTCTTATACACTCACTGCGCATTTGTCGGATGACCCGGAAAATAAACGGAATTACAAAACTTGGGATTTCACATAACCCGTTCGTTTTGCAATTCCGTAAATTTATCGTGTTACGGCTTTTCTATGCCGTCAGAACACCCATCCCAGGCGGAGAGAAGGTGTGCAGCCCGTATTGAGCGTTGCTTTGCTTGCTTCGTTTTTCGGCTCTACCGTTTCCGTCTTTCCGCTTGTTGTCGTCTCTATGACGGTATTCTTCTGCGACTTGGACGTGAAAGCGATATTTACTTCCGCTCCTACGTACAGGTTTTTGGCGAAATAGTAGTTAAACCCGCTGAACGCTCCAACACCGAACGAATTGAACCGGTCGCCTTCGTTGCGGGTCGTCTGCTTGTAGTCTTTCCTCTCGACGACGGAGTTTGCAGACGAGACCGAAATTATCACTTCGCCGCCTATGTAGGGCGTCAGTTTGTCCGTACCCTTAAAGTTGCAGACAATACCCGGCGTAAAAGCGATGCCGGTAGAGTTTCCGGTCGTTTTCTCCCAGTCGTCGCTGCTCTGTCCGTTGTCGCTGATTTCCGAAGCGGCGCTGAAACCCAATCCGATACGAATCCCGATTTTGTCGGAAACCGAGTAGATCGCCCTGATTTGTTCGCTGTGGAGCAGGATATTGTCTCCGCTTACCGAGAAGGGAGAAAATCCTGTTTCCAGCGCCAAACTGCCTTTTTTAGGTTTTACACTGCTTTCCTGAGCCTTACCTGCGATTGCACCGAATGCAATCATTACAAATACAATTAAATACTTTTTCATTTTGTTGGTTGTTTAAAAATTAATAATTAAAAAATTGGTGATATTCTTTTTGTTATAATCAGTTTGTGTTTGTTTTGTTTCGGATGATGCGGTCTTTTATTTTCTGCAAATCCGGAAACATCGTCTTTGCTTTATAATAAGGATCCGTGTCGAACGATTTCTTTTCGGAATTAATATCTTCGGTCGACTTATTCATGGAAAGGAGAGACACATTCGTGTTGATGCCGTTTTCGTCGAACATCGCTATGAGTTTTTTCTCATCCATGTCAATTTCTCCCCGGACTGTTTTGGTATGACCGAAAGCGTCAATATAAACCGTATAGTTGGCGCTTGCAGATCCGTAATAATGATGTACATATACGAAATAGTTGCCCTTCAGTTCGGCTTCGTGCCAGAATATATTTTCCGGGCCATGAGAAATCCTGTTATCATAATCCAGATAACCTCCCGAAACGGAGTTCTTGTGATCCCAGTATATTGTCTCGCCGTTCGGATCCGTCACATGCAGATCTATATCATTTACATTATTCCATCTTAAAGTGACCTGAATCGAGCCGTGCCCGCCCATTAATACATAATCGCCCAGTTTAATTTGTTCTTCTTTCCGGGCGGCCTGAACAATAACTTCGCCTGTCACATCAAACAATCCTGATACGGTGGTTGATAAACACGAAACAGGATTGCCTGCTTTGCATTTTATTGCATTATTAATAAGAGCCGCAGTTGACGCTACATCCAGAGTCAGTTTCGTAGCCTCGATATATTTGTTGCCCGGTATTGCTTCGTCAATCACATCTACAAAATTCTTGGCAAAATTGACATAGGCTAATTTATCGCCAACCATCATACCTGCCATGGCAGGAATCGCTTTTACCCCATAGCCTACGCCTATCATGATAAGTCGCACTTCGTCCAGATACAGTTCGCCCAGTCTCCCCCAGTCTATGGCACGTGTAGAGGGGGAGTTCCAAAATTCATAAAATCCGCTGTCCCAGTCTACGCCTGTCTCTATACCGCGGTGCACGATGATTTCGCCATTCCCGTCTATAATTCCCATATCGGCTTTTGTGCCCGAAAAGTTATTCAGCAGCATAAATATGCCGTTATGCTCGTATATCAACGGATAGCCGTTTTCCGAAAAAAACATGCTGAAAGTTTCTTTCGTCGCACGATCCTGTACGATGGCAAAAGCCGGTTTTAATGTTTCCTGATTATTCAGGATACAAATATCGGTTTCTCCATCCGAAACGTAATAATCGAATCCATCCTCCTCAGGATCCAGTTCCACTGTGAGCAAAGCTCCTTCCGCATATTCCGGTAACTCGTCGGAGTCGTCGGGTCCTCCTCCATGGGTACTTTTTTCGCAACCCGGAAAAAGCGCCGCCATGCAGGTAAATAACAATAATAACAAATTCTTTTTCATCTCATTTACTTTAAAATCATATTCTTCATAACCGTTTTATTTTTTCAAAACAACCTTTACGCTTTGTCTGCCGGAGACGACGATATGCACGCCTTCGGTCGGGAGGGAGACGGTATGTTCGCCGTACTCCGCACGGCCGCTGTAAACCGTCTGTCCGTGGAGATTGTATACGGCGAAGCGTTCGCCGACGGTCAGGCCGCCGATGTGCAGCAGGCCGGCGGCGGCGGATGCGTGCAGCACGGTTGCCGACGGCAGCGGAAGACCGGATGCCGGGTTGCCGGGACGGTTGTCGCCGACGCCGCGAAGGTACGGATACGTACTGCCCTCGTCTATATTCCACACCGTGCCGAAGTCGAATCCGGAGTAACTGCCTCGCGACTTCATCCCGTCGGCGCTCAGGCCGGTGACGGTCCCGCCGGCCGAACTGCCCACGCCGCCCGGCCCGCTTGTGGTTCTCCGGAAATAGCTGTTCGATATGTTGCCGTTGCTGATACCCGCCAGTGAGCCGATATAGTAAGACAGGCTGCTGCCGTTCACGTCGCCGGTGGCATAGCTGGAACTGATGCTGCCGGCGTTACCCACCAGACCGCCGGCCGCGCCGTAGCCGCTCGTTACCGAGACGTTGCCCGTGGCATAGCAGTTGGCGATGCTGCCGCTGCACCCGCCCGCCAGACCGCCTGCGTTGCCGGACCCGGTCACGCTGCCTGTGGCATAGCTGGTGGAGATGTTGCCGCCGACATTGCCTGCCAGACCGCCCATGTAACCGCTACCGGCGACACTGCACGCGGCGTAACTGCCGGTGATGCCGACGGCCTGTCCCGCAAGGCCGCCCACGTAACTGCTGCCCGATACGTTGCCTTTCGCGTAGCATTTCGTGATGCTGCCCGCGCTTTTGCCGACCAGAGCGCCGACGTAGCCGCGGCCGCGCACTCCGCCTTTCGCGTAGTCCGTCTCTACGCCGAGGCCGGTTATCGTGCTGCCCGCGCCGGTCACGCCCAGCAGACCGACGCCGTCGGAACTGCCGCGGTTTATCCACAGGCCTGTCACCCTGTGCCCGTCTCCGTTCAAATGCCCGAAGAAGGGCGAGGCGTCCGTGCCCACAGGCTCCCATCCGGCGGCGCTCCATGTCTGCGCGATGTAGGACGAGGCGTTGACGTTACCGGTCAGTTTGAAGTATTTGTTCTTGTGCGTTTCGCCCGTATACTTGCGCAGGTTGCTCAACTGCTGCGGGGTACTGATCAGGTAGGGAGCGGACGACGTGCCGCTACCGCCCGCAAAGTCCGTCGACGATTCGCCTTCATCGGGGTCAGGATCCGGGTCGGGGTCGGGATTCGGATCGGGATCAGGATCCGGGTCGTTGCCCATGTCGCGGAGGAAGGGATAAGTATTGCCTTCGTCTATGTTCCATATCGTGTTGAAATCGAATCCGGGAAAACTGCTTCGCATCTTCATCTGCGATGCGGTCAGGCCGACTATATGCCCGTCGCCCGAATCGCTGCCGCCAAGGCCGTTCGGTCCGCCGTCGACTTTAAGGAAATAGCAGTTTAAGATATTGTTGCCGCCGGCGCCGACCAGACCGCCGGTATAATTACGGTAACCGCTTGTTGTTGCTCCCGTTACATTTCCTGCAGCATAGCTGTTTGATATACTGCCGGCACCGTAGTTTTGGCCGACCAGACCGCCGATATAAGAAGAAGAAGAAGAAGAAGACCAACCGGAAGCGCTTTCTGTGACGTCGCCTGGGGCATAGCGGTTTGATATCCTGCCGTTATAGTTTTGGCCGACCAGACCGCCGGTATAATCGCCGCTTCCTGTCACGTCGCCTGTGGCATAGCTGTTTGATATACTGCCGCTGTTATGGCCGACCAGACCGCCGGTATAAGAAGAATTATAAGAAGAAGTTCCTGATACGTCGCCTGTGGCATAGCTGTTTGATATACTGCCGTCAGAGTTTTGGCCCACCAGACCGCCGGCATAAGAAGAATTATAAGAATTTACTGATACGTCGCCTGTGGCATAGCTGTTTGATATACTGTCGTCAGAGTTTTGGCCCACCAGACCGCCGGTATAATTACCTCTTCCTGTTACGTCGCCTGTGGCATAGCTGTTTGTAATACTGCTCCCACTGTGACTCCCCGTCAGACCGCCTACATAACTGCTTCCCGTTACATTGCCGGATGCATGGCAGTCTGTAATGCTTCCGCTGCCGGAACCCGCCAAGCCTCCGACACCACTGCCTCCCGTTACATTGCCGGATGCATGGCTGTTTGTAATGCTGCCGGCGCTGTTACCTGCCAGACCGCCGACATTACTGTCTCCCGTTACCTTGCCGGTTGTATAGCAGTCTGTAATGCTTCCGGCGGCGGAACCTGCCAGACCGCCGACATAATCGCCTTCTCCCGTTACCTCGCCTGTGGCATAGCAGTCGGTAATGCTTCCGGCGCTGTTACCTGCCAGGCCGCCGACATTACTTTTACCTTTCACTCCGCCTTTGCCGCTGTCTATCGCTATGCCGAGCCGCTCAATCGTGGCGCCGTTGCCGGTAGCGCCGAACAGACCGATATTATTGTAGCTTCCGCGGTTAATCCACAGGCCTGTTACCTTGTGTCCGTCGCCGTTCAGATGTCCGAAAAAGGCGTTGCCGTAATTGATATTGTGATCGGTACCGGATGCTGTTCCTATCGGATTCCACCCTGCGGTGCCCCATTTTTCCGTGGCGTACGCCGAGACGTCGACGTCGTTGACCAGCTTGAAGTATTTGTCCTTGTGCGTTTCGCCGAGCCAGTTGCGCAGGTTGCTTAACTGCTGCGGGGTGGTAATGATGTAGGGATTGGCGGCCGTACCCTTGCCTCCGGCAAAGTCCGTCGACGATTCGCCTTCGTCGGGGTCAGGCTCCGGGTCCGGGTCTTCGCCGGGCGTGGACGAGCCGGGGCGGTCGTTGCCCACGCCGCGGAGGTAGGGGTAAGTATTGCCTTCGTCGATATTCCATATCGTGCTGAAGTTGAATCCGGGAAAACTGCTTCGCGACTTCATCTGCGATGCGGTCAGGCCTACTATATTCCCGTCGTCCGAACCGTTAGGCCCGCCGCTTACCTTCAGGTAATAGCAGTTTAAAACTGTATTGTTGCCACTGCCGACCAGACTGCCGACAGCAGAATTACCACTTCTTGTTACTTTACCTGCGGCATAGCAGTTTGTAATACTGCTGCCTGAACCTGCTAAACTGCCGGCCTCAGACCTCGAATAGTATCCAGTTACGTCGCCTGTGGCATAGCAGTTTGATATACTGTTACCTGACCCTACTAAACCGCCGACATAAGAGCCATAAAGATTACCATCATCAGAAGCACTTTCTGTTACGTCGCCTGTGGCATAGCAGTTTGATATACTGCCGCCTCTACCTACTAAACCGCCGGCTTGAAAACCATAAGCAAGAGCAGAATAAGAAAAACTTCCTGATACGTCGCCTGTGGCATAGCTGTTTGTAATACTGCCGCTACCGGAACCCATTAAACCGCCGATATAACCGTGTCCTGTTATATTACCGGTTGCATAGCTGTCTGTAATACTGCTGTTACCGGAACCCGCCAGACCGCCGACATAACCGCTTCCTGTTACGTCGCCTGTGGCATGGCTGCCTGTAATGCTTCCATCGCTGTTACCTGCCAAGCCACCTACATAACTGCCTCCTGTTACGTCGCCTGTGGCATAGCTGTCTGTAATGCTGCCGGCGCTGTTACCTGCCAGACCTCCGACATAATAATCACCACTTCCCGTTACATTGCCGGTTGTATAGCAGTCGGTAATGCTTCCGGCGGCGAAACCTGCCAGGCCTCCGACATAACTTTTACCTTTTACTCCGCCTTTGCCGCTGTCTATCGCTACGCCGAGCCGCTCAATCGTGCAGCCGTCGCCGATCGATCCGAACAAACCGATATACTGGTAGTTTTCGCGGTTAATCCACAGGCCGGTCACTTTATGGTTGTTGCCGTCCAGATGTCCGTAAAAGGCGTTATTGTAATTGTAATTGTAATTGGTACCGGATACTGTTCCTATCGGTTCCCATCCTGCGGTGCCCCATGTCTCCGTGGCGTACGCCGAGACGTCGACGTCTTTGGCCAGTTTGAAATATTTGTTCTTGTGCGTTTCGCCGAGCCAGTTGCGCAGGTTGCTCAGCTGCTGCGGCGTGTTAATGAGGTAAGGACTGGCGGACGTACCTTTACCTCCGGCAAAGTCCGTCGACGATCCGCCTTCGTCGGGATCCGGGTCGGGGTCGGGATCAGGGTCCGGGTCAGGATCCGGGTCGGGGTCGGGATTAGGATCCGGTTCGGGATCGGGGACGGACAGTCCGGGCCGGTCGCTGCCGACATTCTTCAGGTACGGGAAGGTCTGTCCTTCGTCGATAGTCCATACGGAGGAAAAGTTGAATACGGCGAAGCTGCTTCGCGATTTCATTTGCGCGACCGTTTTGCCGTCGACGCCCTTGCCGTCGGCTATACCGCCGACGCCTGCGGGCGCGTCTTTCGTTTTGAGATAGTAGCAGTCGGCGATGTTGCTGACGCCGCTGCCGATCAGGCTGCCGATGGTACTGCCCGAACCTTTTACGGTTACTGCGGCATAGCAGTGTGTGATTTTGCCGTTCGGCGAGGCGAGGGTGCCGGCCAGTCCGCCCGTGTTGGCGTTGCCGGCCGTCAGGCCTGTGGCATAGCAGTTTTCGACTTCGCCGCCGATGCGTCCGGCCAGTACGCCGACGTAGGCGCTGCCTTTGGTGGAGCCGTTGGCATAGCATCGGGTGATTTTGCCGCCCTGCTCAAGCGCGCCGACGAGCGCGCCGACGTAGTTGCGCCCCTTCACGCTGCCCGCCACGTCGGTGACGGAGGCGGTGACGACGCCCAGGCGGTCGATGGCGCCGGAGACGACGCCGAACAGCCCGGCATAGTCTGCCGTAGTGCGGTCGACGCGCAGGCCGGTTATCTGATGCCCCGCGCCGTCAAGATGCCCGGCGAAGGGCTGTGTGGCGGTGCCGATCGGCTCCCAGCCTGTCTTTTGCCATGATACGTTCGCATTGATGAAGCTCGTGAGGTCGATGTCGCTTTCCAGACGGAAGTATTTAAACGTATGAGCGCTGCCGAGGAAATTCTTCAGCCCGGCGAGCTGTTCGGCCGAGTTGATCAGATACGGGTCGGCTTCGACGCCGGAACCACCGTCGAACCCCTGTGCCCGCATCGCCGGCGACGCCAGCAGCAGGACGGTGAAAAGTAATGTCAGTTTTGTTTTCATTATATCTCTTGTTGTTTTAAATTGTTTCTTTCGATTTGTATGTTCGGACGAGATTCTATCCCGTTCGTTTTATCCCTGCGGATTCTATCCGTATGTTTTGTATGAGATGGAATCTCACGATTTGTATGTTCGGACGAGATTCCATCTCGTTCGGTCTATCCCTGCGGAATTCTATCCGTATATTTTGTGTGAGATGGAATCTCACGATTTGTATGTTCGGACGAGATTCTATCTCGTTCGTTTTATCCCTGCGGATTCTATCCGTATATTTTGTGTGAGATGGAATCTCACGGATAGACCGAACGAGATGGAATCTCGTCCGAACGGCGGCGGTCGTCGACCGCCGGTGATGAAGATTGCGGCTTTCAGCCGGTTGGGGTATCATATACGATATACATTATGTTTAAAATACGCCTGCTTGGTCGGGGCATCGGCTTTCCCCTGTTTTTTATTTAAATTCCGTTCAATTGATTTTCTTCTCTTCGCGACGGAACCGGGCGAGAGATGTTCCCGCCCGGTAGCGTACTGTCGGAACCTACTCCCCAGTACGGCAAAATCCGACAGTCCGGCTTTCCGGCTTTGTACGCTTGTTGTCAATGCGATTCGTTTTTTCCTGTGTTTTATTTACTGCTGCGGCGCGCCGGGCATCGAATATGTCGGGGCTTCGGGTTGTGTATTCTTGATGGTAGACCATCCGGACAACACCAGGATAAAGGCAATCAAACCGAGTATGCCTTCAAAAACACCGCCCAAAACGGGAATCCATCCAAGCACTACCCCTATAATCAAAAGGATTTGCGAGGTATACAGCGTACCCGCGCCGCGTCGCGCCCTTGCCGGGAAGGTCTGCGAATTTTTCAGCGCGGAATAGCCTGTCATCATCATGATAAAGGCGATAATGTTTGCAATCCCGCCGAGAATCCAGCCTGCCAGGGGAAGAAGTCCCAGCACAATGCCGACTAATCCCAAAATCACGCCTGTACGTATTTTCCCGACCGACGCGCTGTCGTTTGCCTCCAGTATCTCTCCGAAGCTGTTTAATCCGAGCAGATACAGTACGTAACCGCCGATGATGCCGGCAGAGAGCAGGTACGTAAACGCCGTAAGCCCGTCTGCCACGTCGTTGCCGCCGGAAACACTGCCCACTATCGACATAAGCGATTCGATCGGGTCAACAATGGACTTCAATACTCCTGCTATGGAATACAGCAGGATACCGTTAAAAATTGCTGTGGTCGCTTTCGACCAGCTTTCATTTTTTGTCATAATTCTGTCTGTTTAAGTGTATAATTGGTTCTGAAAAGTGTGTTTACCTGTCAAGAATGAGGAATCCGACAAACAAGTCTTCATGATAGTATCCGGTGAACAGTCCTTTAAACTCAAGTTCAAAATTCTCGCCTGCGGCCGTTCCGGGTAAAATGTAGGCTGCCGCCATGCTCATGTCGATTGAGCGGCTGCCTTTTTCTTCCGGCACGAAGGTGACGCCCCTGCTGCCCATGGAGTAATTCCTGCTGTCTTTCACTCCTGTTCCCCTGACGATGAACGTGTATCCGCTTTTGTCTTTCTCCCGCCCCGTGCAGGTAACGGATTCGATATTCCATGCAAACTCCCGGTTGCCCTGTTTCAACAGCTTGAACGGAACGTTGCAGGGGTATTTTTTCGGAGGCCATTGAAATGCAGCCGGCTCCCGGGATGAATCCGCCGCATCGTCGGGATCGTCTCCCGGAAAATATTCGATCGTCCTTGAGTATGAAACGTGTTCGGCGGGACTTTCGGTCGTGGTGACGGTCTCTTTGTCTTCTATCGGGTCGTAGCGGGATTCTTCACTCACGACGGTGGTTTTGACTTTACATTCCAGCCAGTTGCCTTTCTCGTCCGTCTTTGTGTAGGTGTAGAGAGATGTGGTAGTGGTTTGTCCGCCTTCGTCGCCGGTTATCGTTTCAATCTTGAAGGGAAGGAGCGCGTCGTCCTTGTAATAAAAATATTCGGAACATGAATAGTAGTCGCGTATGCCGTATTGCTTCAGGCGACCCTTTTCGTCGAAGATGTAGTGCGTATTCAGTTTTTCCGCGTTGTCCCACTCCTCTGTCCTCATGCTGTCGTTGTAGATAATGTTGTACGGATCTCCAAAGAGGAAATAGCGTTTGGGATTGACGTATTTGTATTCGGTTACGTCGCCGTCCGGACGGTCTTTTGCTTTGGTAAGATTTCCGTCTTTGTTAAACTCCATAAAGCATCCGTCGGAACGGGTGACTTTGCTTACATCGCCGTAGAGCAGTCGGGTTTTCCGTCCGCTCATTTTCTGTTCGGGCGTCAGTTGGTCGAGGGTTGCGAAATAGGCATCCGCCGCCGAATTTCCGCTGTTACAGGCTCCTGACAGGATAATCAGTCCGAGAGCCAAAAATGTTTTTGTTTTCATTGTGTACTGTTTTAATTGTGTATGGTTGCTGTTTTATTTACTCGTCTCATTGTCTGTATTTTATTGTTCCCGTTTCGTGTTCGCTGCAACTTTCCGTCGTTCCGAATGAAACGGTGAGGAACGGAAGAGCGGAAGCATTACTTGTGCATATGTTTAATAATATAATGTACTGACATCTCCCCCGTTCCTCTTTATTTGCCATAATTTATATTGCTCGAATTTGTAATTGATATTAAAAGGTATATGAAAATATCGTATTCATTGTCCGGTAAGCCTGAAAGGCTCTGTTTTCGTAACCGCAATGCGCGACGGAGGTGTTGCAAGGTGAGCGTCGCTAACCTTATAAGGTGAGCGACATGGAACCGGTAAGTTCCACTGCACTCACCTTGCCGGTTCCGATGTGCGGAACGGATGTCAGATGACCGTAACAATGTTCGGGTATTCATATTCGCGTACGTCTTTGGTGTATTTGCCTGTGTTCGCGGTCGACTGCGTGGCGACCTTCACCCGCCATTCGCCGGGCGTGACACCGGAGGGCAATACGAACTGTAGTTTTGTCGGCGTGTTGGGCGACAACTGTCCGGCGGGGATGCGTACCGTCGTGGCCTTTTCGTCGTTTGTGGTGAAGAAGACGCCGATTTCATCTTCTTTTTCCTTTTCGCCTCTTACGGCCAGCCTCATGCCCTGAATCAGCGCCATGGAGCCGGTGTTGAGCGTGTCGGCCAGGCCGGTTACGGGGTTGGTTACGTGTTGGACGACGGGGCCTATCGGCGCAGGCTGTTCGGCCACGCTTACCGTAATGTCTTTTATCGCTTCGCGGGCATATTCGCCCTGCGTCATGGCGATGTGCGTCTTTACCTGATCGGCAGGCACGTTATGGCCGAGGTCGCCGGCCAGTACGACGCCGTTGAAGCCGATGCCGGCATGGACGAAACCGGTCACTACGTTGTGGCCTTCGCTGACGGCCAGCGCGCACTCGCGGTGGAACTGACGGACGAAGGCTAAGCCGTTCACGTTTTCCGTGGCGATCTCCTTCTTTTTCAGGCGGAGGATGATGTCTTCGTCATGCAGCGTGTCGAGTGTGTCCGGACGCAGGTAGTAGTCGTTCTTGACGTCTTTTGTAAGCTCGTTCAGGTGGGCAATTGCTTTGATTGTGCTCATAATGGTTTTTATTTTAAATGATTAATATGTGAATGATCTGATGCGGAAAGCGCAGCCGGATAGCCATAACGACGGCACGCGGCGAAAGGCGTTTCCTTCTCCGTGCGGCAGTATCCGGTGCATGTATGTTTAAGGTTTTCCCGGAGTGGTTTCCCCTGAAAACGGTGTTGGGTTTTGTTGTTCGGAAAACTTATTTTCCGTATATTACGCGCGTGCTTACCTTTATTATATGCTATATACGCCTGCGCATCTCTCTCTCTCTCTCTCTCTCTCTCTCTCTCTCTCTCTCTCTCTCTCTAACAAAATATCGTGCTTAATCCACTCCACGGAGTTAATTAAGCGTAACACAGGCTGATATTTTTGTTTTCCAAGAAACATAAAGATTCATTTAGTAAGATACGGCGGCAAATGTAAGCCTATTTTTTTAAATATAAATATGGGAACACAATAAAGTGGGGGTTAAAAAAAACAAACATATATAAAATAGCTGACGTACAGCGAATAATATGTAGCCGGATGATGATTGACGGATGTACGGTCTTTGAAAACAGTTGTCCGGAGGGGAATCCGATACGGCGCCGAAAATTTATTTCCATCAAGGAGAAAATTTACCGTCGTCAAACTTCAAGGAAGGGCAGGCTTTGCGTCTGCCCTTCTTTCTACGAAGCCGATTCGATTTCAAATTGTTTCACCACCCGAAGTACCGTTTTGCATTATAGTAGCAAATATCTTCCACCATCCGGCCGATAAAGGCCATTTCGGAGGCGGGCAGGAGACCTTTTTCCACATCGTTGCCAATCATGTTGCAGAGGATGCGGCGGAAATATTCGTGTCGCGGATACGACAGGAAACTGCGCGAATCGGTGAGCATCCCGACGAAGCGGCTCAACAGTCCCAGGGCGGAAAGGGCGTTGAGCTGGTTTTCCATTCCGTTGATCTGGTCGAGGAACCACCATGCCGAGCCGTACTGCATCTTGCCGGGCACGGAACCGTCGTTGAAATTGTAGAGGTTAGTCACGATCAGTTCGTTGTCACGCGGATTGAGGTTGTATACGATAGTCTTGGCAAGTTTGCCTTCGTCGTCCAGGCGTCCGAAGAAACGGTTCATGGGAGCGGCCACCGTGCAGTCGTCGATGGCGTCGAATCCCGTGTCGGGGCCGAGCGTACGAAACATACGGCGGTTATTGTTGCGGATGGCGCCGATGTGGAACTGCTGCACCCAGCCGGCGTTGCAGTCCATCACGGCCAGTTCGTAAAGCAGCGCCGAGCGGAATTTATCGGCTTCTTCTCCGGAGGGCGTTTTGCCGGCACGCACGCGCAGGAAGATGTCGCGCACTTCGCTTTCGGTATACGGCTCGGCGTAGAACGTAGACAGTCCGTGGTCGGAGAGGTTGCAACCTTCCTGTGCAAAGAAATCGTGGCGGCGTTGCAGCGCTTCCAGCAAGTCGCCGTACGTGCCGATGGAAATGCCGGATATGCTTCCAAGCCTGTGCAGGTAGCTGTTATATGTTTCGGGATTGTCGATGGCCGTCGATTTGTCCGGACGCCACGCAGGAAGCACCTTGACGGAGAAGCCGCTTTCACGAATTTCCCTGTGGTATTCGAGCGAATCTGCGGGGTCGTCGGTCGTACCTATGGCTTCGACGCGCATCCGTTTCATGATGGCCTGCGGGCGAAATTCGGGCGTACGGAGTTTGGCGTTACATTCTTCGTAGATGTCGCGCGCGCCGGAAGGATTGAGTATTTTGCTGATGCCGAAGATGCGGTTCAGCTCCAGATGCGTCCAATGATACAGCGGATTGCGCATGGTATACGGCAACGTTTCCGCCCATTTCTCAAACTTGGCGTAAGAAGGGCGATTGCCGGTGATGTATTCTTCGGGAATACCGTTGGCACGCATGGCGCGCCATTTGTAGTGGTCGCCGCCCAGCCAGATTTCCGTCAGGTCGGCAAACGGGGCGTTGCGGGCTATCGCCTTCGGATCCAGATGGCAGTGATAGTCGATTATCGGTAATTTCTCGGCGTGCCCGTGGTAGAGTTCACGCGCCGTATCGGTTTGCAGCAAAAAATCTGCGTCTAAAAAAGTTTTCATAGGGATTGATTATTTGTATTTTCGAATGATAGAAAGCGTGTTTTTGCAAAGCGTCGTAACCGTCTGCCAGTCGTCGTTTTCGACAGCCTGTTTCGGGAAAAGCATCGATCCCATTCCCACGCAGGTCACGCCGGCTTTGAACCATGCCGAGAGGTTTTCGTCGGTCGGTTCCACGGCGCCGGTGGCCATAATCATCGTCCACGGCATCGGCGCTTTTATGTTTTTCACGAACGAGGAGCCTCCCACGCTGTCCGCAGGAAAAATTTTGCACACGTCGCAGCCTGCTTCCTGCGCACGTCCGATTTCGGAAACCGAGCCGCAGCCGGGGATGTAGGGCGTCAGTCGGCGGTTGCATACCCGCGCAATGTCGGGATTGAAGAGTGGGCCGACGACGAAGTTTGCCCCCATCTGCAAATAGAGCGAAGCCGTGCCGGCATCTACCAGCGAGCCGATGCCAAGTATCATGTCCGGACATTCCGTCCGGGCGTATTTCATCAGTTCGCCGAAAACTTCGTGCGCAAAATCGCCGCGGCTGGTGAATTCGAACACGCGCACGCCGCCGTCGCAGCACGCCTTTACTGCCTTGCGGGCTGTCGCGATGTCGTGATGATAGTATACCGGCGCCATGCCTGTGGACACGAGGGCTTCCAGCACCTGCATTTTGTTGAATCTTGCCATTTTATTGTTGTCAACGGGTTAAAAGTCTTTTTCCATTTCCGCTTCCGCCTGCACTACGTTCAGGATGTAGTCGCCCGCCTTTTCACATTCGGAGATTATGTCCATGTAGTACACGGCGTCGGAATACTTGTATGCTTTGTTGTTCAGGTTTTCGATATTTTTATTTTTCAACATGTTGCGGTACGAGTTGATTGCGTTTTCCAGGTTGTAGCCCTGCATCATGTCGTCGCCGGCAATTTCCTGTTTTTCCAGCAGCCGGCTCATGTGGAGCAGCGCCTGGTCGACGAGGGAGAACATGTGTTCGATGCAATGGTTTTGTTCTTCGGTAAAGACTGCCTTTGTTTCGTTCCGCCGCTTGATGGTACGCGCCAGGTTGTTGCATGAATCGCCGATGCTTTCGATTTCGGAGACGACCCGCAGCAGTCCGCGGACGGCGCTTTTGCCTTTGGCGCTCAGGCGGCCTTCGAGTACATGCGTGAGGTAGTTGGCTATTTCTATCTCCATGCGGTCGCTGATTTGTTCATATTTTTCTATTCTGTTGTATACCCGGAGGAACGTTTCGTCGTCTTTTTCGTACAGGATGCTTTTTACCATGTCGAACATGCGGCAGGTGCGTTCGCCGAAGAGGATTATTTCTTTTTTTGCCTGCATAAGCGAGAGTTCCGAGGTGGAAAGGAGGCCGCCGGCGATGTATTTAAGTTGAAATTCTTCTTCCGACTTGGGGGACGATTTGACGATGGCGGAGCAGATTCGGACGTAGAAGCGGACAAACCATATCATGACAAGGATGTTTGTCACGTTGAACATGGTGTGAAAGAGCGACAGTCCGTATGAGACGGAGATCTGGAGGGCAAGCATCTTTTCGCGGAGGGCAATCAGGTGCGCGTCGGCGAGGGGTTCTCCGGAGGAGATGAGAGAGATCGTCTGCGGGTCGAGCGTGCCGAGGAAACGCTCCAGTTCGTGCGGGTCGCCCGGCCCCTGCGCCACGATCCACGAGATTATTTGCGCAAAGGGGTAGAAAAGCGCCATGCACCAGCATACGCCGAGCATGTTGAACATCAGGTGGGCGATGGCGGCGCGCTTGGCCGAAGTGTTGGCCGACAGGGCGGCGAGGTTGGCGGTGATGGTCGTGCCGATGTTTTCGCCGAGCACCATTGCCATTGCCACTTCAAAGGGAATCCATCGCTGGGTACACATGATGAGGGTGATGGCCACCGTTGCGCTGGAGGACTGGACGATGATGGTCAGCAGCGTGCCGACGCAGAGGAATATGAGCAGCGAAGCGTAGCCCAGCGAAGTATAGTTTTGCATGAACGCCAGCGCCTGCGGATTGCTTTCGAGGTCGGGGACGGAAGACTTGAGGTACGAGAGGCCGAGAAACAGCAGTGCAAATCCCATGATAAACTCGCCCCACGACTTGTTGCGGCTTTTGCCGGCAAACAGGAAAGGGATGCTCACGCCGATCAGGGGCAGGGCCAGAAGGCTGACGTCCATCTTAAACCCGAAGAAGGAAATGATCCACGCGGTAACGGTAGTACCTACGTTGGCGCCCATAATTACGCCGATGGATTGCGTGAGGGAGAGCAGTCCGGCGTTGACGAAGCTGACGACCATGACCGTCGTCGCGCTCGACGACTGGATGAGCGCCGTAATAAGGAAACCCGTCAATACGCCCGTGAAGCGGTTGGTGGTCATCACCGAGAGGATGTGCCTGAGTTTGTCGCCTGCAATCTTCTGAAGCCCTTCGCTCATCATTTTCATTCCGAAGAGAAACATGCCGAGGGCGCCGGCCAGCGTCAAAAAGTCCAGAAACGAATAATTCATACAGCCAAATGTTTATTTTCGCAGACAAAAGTACGAATAAGTACGAAATTATACATAAAGGGTCGAAAAAAAGGGGGGCATTTCAAATTATCGCAGCCCGGACACGGAGTATTATCCGGACAAAACCCCTGAAAAAAACGGAAACACGCTTCCGTCCATGGACAGAACCGCAAAACAGACGGATTCATGCTTCTGTCCATGGACAGAAGCTTAAACACAAAAATTAACCCGTTTCCGCCTCTCCGAAGCGCGATGAACCGTCCGGGCGACGCCCCAAATAAAAACGAAACTGCGACAATTTACATTCACCCCGTAAATATTCCGGGCGGGAAACTCAAAAGTGCGCTTCAAAAGAAACATTAAGACATGCCCGCCGCGCTTGCAGAGGATAAAATTTTCGCGTTAATTTGCATCTCCTGAAAAAAGAAACGACATGAACAGTAAAAAGAAAGAAACAATTGCCGTCTACTGCAAAAATACGGACAGCAGTCTGGAGGCGCCGGTGGGAGCTACCCTGTCGGACATATACCGGCTTGCGGGCGAGCCGCTGCGCTACCGTCCGATGAGCGCGCGGGTCAATCGCCGCGTGGAAGGGCTGGATTATTGCTGCCGGACGGAGGCGGACGTGGAGTTTGTCGACTATACGCATCCGGCCGGATTCCGCACCTGCGTGCGTTCGCTCTGCTTCATCCTGACCAGGGCGGTGAACGACCTTTATCCGCAGGCGGTTTTCGACCTCGCACATTCCGTGTCGCGCGGATATTACTGCGCGTTTGCAGACCGGCGGGCGGTGTCGGCGGACGACGCGGCGCGTATCCGGAAACGGATGCGGGAGATTATCGACGCCGACGTGCCCTTCGTGCCGAAGCGGATACGCACGGTCGAGGCCATCGAGATGTTTCGCCGGCGCGGAATGGAAGACAAGGCGCTGCTGCTCGAAACGGTCGGAATGGCCTATACCGACTATTACGAGATGGAAGGATATGCGGATTATTTTTACGGTTGCCTGACGCCCTCGTCGGGCTACGTGCATTTGTTCGACCTGATTCCCTACGAAGACGGGATGCTGCTTCGCGTACCGCGGCGCGACATGCCCGACACGCTCGAACCGGTAGTGCGTCAGGACAAAATGTTTCAAGCCTATAGCGAACACCGCGTGCTGCAACGGACGCTCGGACTGAGCGACGTGGGCAAACTGAACCGCGCGGTGGCGGCAGGCGGAGCGCGGCAAATCGTGATGGTATCGGAAGCGATGCAGGAGAAGCAGATTGCGCGGATAGCCGAACAGATCGTAAGCCGCTACGACGAGGGCGCGCGGATAGTACTCATTTCGGGACCCTCGTCGTCGGGGAAAACCACCTTCTGCAAACGTCTGGAAATACAACTCATCACCTGCCTCATGCACCCGCTCGGCATCTCACTCGACGACTATTACCTCAACCGCAACGATACGCCGAAGGACGAAACGGGGGCGTACGATTTCGAATCGCTATATGCCATCGACCTGCCGTATTTCTACGACGATTTGCGCAGGCTTATCGACGGAGAACGAATCGAAGTCCCCACGTTCGATTTCGAAACAGGCCGGCGCGTCTACCGCGGACGGACGATGCAAATGAACCGCCCCAATTCGATCCTCATCCTTGAAGGGATTCACGGGCTGAACCCCGAACTGACGGCCACGCTGCCCCCGTCGCGCCTCTTCCGCATCTACGTCTCGGCGCTGACGACGATTGCCCTCGACGGACACAACTGGATACCGACATCCGACAATCGCCTGCTGCGCCGCATCATCCGCGACAGCCGCTCGCGCGGATACCCGGCGCGCGAAACCATCGCCATGTGGCCGCGCATACGACGGGGAGAAGACAGATGGATTTTTCCGTATCAGGAAAATGCCGACGCCACGTTCAACAGCGCCATGATATACGAACTGGCCGTGCTGCGCCGGTTCGTAGAGCCGCTCCTGAGCGAGATTCGCGAAATAGACGACGAAAGCGCCGAGGCTTACCGCCTGCTGCGCTTCCTGCAATACTTTAATTATATACCGTTGGAAGAATTGCCGTCCACATCGCTGCTAAGGGAATTTCTGGGAGGAGGAAACTTCCTTTACTGACGGCAGGCAAGAAATTTCTCCGCCCCGGCAATGTCGCCGGCATGGTCGACGTCTATTATTTTTGAAAAAGGATACGCCTTCAGCCGCAACCCTTCGGCCACGAGCCGGCGCTGGTAGTTCCGCATACGAAACATTCCCGAAGCGACGGCGTGTTCCAGTATGTCGATTGCCGGACGTCTCAGGCAGTATATCCCGCCGGACACGTAACGGCATCCCGCCTGCGCATCGTCCGAAAAGCCGAATATCGTCCCGTCGTCGCGGGTTTGGACGTACAGCGGCTTCTCGTCGTCGACAAAATCCGTCACGGCCATCAAACCGTCCGTCTGCGAATCGCTACGGAACGCGGCAACGTAGCGGGCAAACTCGTCTTCGCGAAAAATAGTGTCGACCGTAGCAAGGCAGACGGCATCGCCCTTCAGCGTGCGGCTCAATTCGTAAAAACTGTGCATCGAACTCGGCGTGGAGCGGATGTGCAGGTGAAACGGGACGGGCAGTTTCCATGCTTTAAGATGCGCCTGCACTTCGTGCATTTCTTCGTTCACGATGATGCCGACGGACGAGGCGTCGTTTCGAAGAAAGATATTCACCAGCCTGTCGACCAGCGGTACGCCTCGCAGCCGAATCAGCGGTTTGGGCGTTGTCACCCCTTCGTGAAGCAAACGCGAGCCTTCGCCCGCTGCAATAATGGCATAATCCATTTTATTTCAATTTGATTGAGACGACAAAATTACGTTTTTTTTACGCTAAAAAATAATCATTACCTGATAACTTTTTGGTTTCTGTAAAATAAACCCGACTTTTGCGGCGTTTTTATTGAGATGAATGGAAGAACAACATATAAATAACACGGAATGAATCTGAGAAGATACTTACCTGTACTGCTCCTGTGGATGTGGATCGGTTGCCCGTCGGAACTGTTTGCACAGCAGCGAATCGAAGTGGAAGGAATTGTCAAGGACTCGCTCACCAATGAGGCCTTGCCTTACGTATCCGTCTTTCTCGAAGGCACGAGCACAGGAACAATCACAAACGAGGACGGACGTTTTTCGCTGAAAGCTTATTCGGACAGCAAGATACTTGGAATTAAATATCTGGGATACGAAGATTATTTTTTGCCGCTGAAAGCCGGCGGCGAGACCGGTCAATTGACGATTTTGCTGCGTCCCATAGCCTATGAGATCGAAGATATTGTCGTAAGACCGGAGAAGGAAAAATACTCGCGCAAGAATCCGGCAGTAGATTTTATACGGAACGTCATCGAGCGGCGCAAGCTGAACGATCCGCGCAATCACGACTATTACAGTTTCCAGACTTACGAACAGAAGTCGTTCGCCCAAAATGATTTCGACGCGGGAACGCTCAAAAATAACCGCCTGCTGAAGCAACTGGATTTCCTGCTCGAATACGTCGACACGTCGGTCGTCACCGGCAAACCCATCCTGCCGCTTTTCAACGAAGAGATTATCGAGAATACCTATTACCGGAAATCGCCCAAGTCGCAGAAGAGCGTAGTCGAAGGTTTTAACCGCGCCGGACTGATTGAAATCATTTCCGAAGACGGCATGACGCAAATTCTTGAGGAGGTTTTCAGGGAGGTGGATATTTTTCAGGACAACATCCCCCTGTTTCTTCAGCGGTTCGTCAGTCCCGTTTCGACCTTCGGCCCCAATTTCTACAAATACTATATGCTGGACACGCTCGCGGTGAACGGCGAGCAGTGCGTGGATATGGCTTTTGTACCGTTCAACTCGGAATCATTCGGATTTACGGGGCACATGTTCGTCACGCTCGACTCTACCTTTTTCGTGAAAAAGGTGAAGTTCAACGTACCCAAAGACATTAACCTGAATTACGTGAGCCATATGTCTATCGAACAGGATTTCGACCGTACGGAAGACAATACCCGCCTGATAACCAAAAACGACATTGTCGTCGAACTGAAACTTATGGAAAAGCAGAGCGGACTGTATGCCCGCCGTCTCCGTCTTCACCGGAACCACTCTTTCGAGCCGCCTGCCGACACGGATATTTTCAGGCAGGAAGCGCCCGTTGTCGAACTGGAGGAAGCGCGAAAGCAACCGGACATCTACTGGATAGAGCGGCGCATGAAGGAACGGGACATCAGGGAGACATCGGTCGACAGGATGATGGAACGACTGCGTAAAATGCCGGTTTTCTACTGGTCGGAAAAGGTGATCGGCGCACTTATCAACGGATATGTGCAGACGTCGGACGTCAACAGCCTCTTCGAGTTCGGGCCTGCCAATACGCTCGTGAGCGGAAACATGCTCGAAGGCACGCGCTTCCGCCTGGGCGGCACGACGACGACGAACCTGAGTAACCGCTTCTTCGCAGACGGATACGTAGCCTACGGCACGGGCGACCGCAAGCTCAAGTACGATGCCATCCTGGAATATTCGTTTAACAACAAGAAATCCTTCCGCAAGGAATATCCCTTCCACTACCTGCGGGCGGAATACAAGTACGACATCAACCAGATCGGACAGCACTACCTCTACACCAACCCCGACAATATCTTCATGATGCCCAAACGCCGGCGCAACGACCAGATCACCTATATGCGGACGGCGGAACTGAGCTACTACCACGAGCATTACAACGGCTGGGGCTACGGCGTGTCGGCGCGCCACCTGACGGAATGGGCTACGCCATACGTCCCTTTCCTCAAAATCAGGCCGGACGGGACGACCGTGCCCGAAGATCGTTACCGCTCGGCGCAACTCGAATTTAAACTGCGCTGGGCGCCGAACGAAAAATTCTACCAGTCGCGTAACTATCGTTACCCTATCACCCTCGACGCGCCGATTTTCACCCTGAGCCACATCTTATCGCACAAGGGTATCCTCGGCTCGGACTTTAACTACAACCGCACCGACGCCGGCCTGCGCAAACGTTTCTGGATGTCGCCCTTCGGACACATCGACATATACCTTGAGGCCGGGAAAATCTGGAACAGGGTACCCTACCCGCTTCTTGCCATACCTAACGCCAATCTTTCGTTCAGCATCGAAGAAGAATCGTACCTGCTGATGAACCCGATGGAATTTATCGGCGACAGGTATGCCTCGTGGGAAATAATTTATTTTATGAACGGGATGATACTCAACCGCCTTCCGCTTCTCAAATACCTCAAGTTGCGCGAGGTCGTCGCCTTCCGGGGATGGTACGGCGACCTGAGCGACAAGAACAACCCCGCCAAAAACGGCGTCGGACTGTACCGTTTCCCCGCCGAAACGCACCCGATGAACGAGGGGCCGTACATGGAAATGAGTTTCGGACTTGACAACATTTTCAAGATAATGCGACTGGACTACGTCTGGCGCCTTTCCTACAAAAACCATCCTCATGCGCCGAACGACGGATTCCGGATGAAACTCCAATTCTCTTTTTGACGGCAAATAATATTGCGCTACATTTGTATGCATAATACAAACACGCAGCAAAAAAATGAATCCTCCCCTTGCAGAACGGTTACGACCCGCGACGCTCGACGACTATGTCGGGCAGAAACACATCATCGGCCCCCAAGCCCCATTGCGCCGGATGCTCGACGCCGGACGCCCTCCCTCGTTTATCATGTGGGGACCGCCGGGCGTAGGGAAAACCACACTGGCGCAAATCATTGCCCGCCGCCTGCAACGACCCTTCCATACGCTGAGCGCCGTCAGCGCCGGAGTGAAAGACGTGCGCGAAGTCATCGAACGCGCCAAAAGCAACCCCCTGTTCCGTACCGCAAATGCGCCCATACTGTTCATTGACGAGATTCACCGCTTCAGCAAGTCGCAACAAGACTCCCTGCTCGGAGCCGTAGAGACCGGCATCGTCACGCTGATTGGAGCCACCACCGAAAACCCCTCCTTCGAAGTCATCCGCCCCTTACTCTCACGCTGCCAAGTCTACGTACTCAACCCCCTCGGCAAAGACGAACTGCTCGAACTCCTGCATAAAGCGATCTCAAAAGACGTCGTCCTGAAAGAAACAGACATACGCCTGATCGAAACGGACGCCATACTACGCTATTCGGGAGGCGACGCTCGCAAACTGCTCAACATACTCGAACTCGTAGTCGGAGCCGAAGCACGCGACGCAACAGTCGTGATTACTGATGCCAAAGTAGCAGAGCGACTACAGGAAAACCCCGCAGCCTACGACAAAGGCGGCGAAATGCACTACGACATCATCTCCGCCTTCATCAAATCCATCCGCGGAAGCGACCCCGACGCCGCACTCTACTGGCTGGCGCGAATGGTAGAAGGAGGCGAAGACCCCGAATTTATTGCGCGGCGACTGCTCATCTCGGCCGCCGAAGACGTCGGACTTGCCAACCCCAACGCCCTACTCCTGGCTAACGCCTGCTTCGACGCACTCAAAAAGATCGGATGGCCCGAAGGACGCATCATCCTCGCCGAAACTGCCGTCTATCTGGCGTGCAGCCCGAAAAGCAACTCCTCCTATCTCGCCGTAGAACGCGCCGTTGCCCTTGTCCGCGAAACCGGCAACCTCCCCGTACCCATTCACCTGCGCAACGCCCCCACACAACTTATGAAAGAACTCGACTACGGAAAAAACTATAAATATGCACACGACTACGAAGGACACTTCGTCCGGCAAGACTTCATGCCCGAAACGCTACTCAACCAACGCCTCTGGCACGGACAACCCAATTCAGCCGAAAACAAACTGACGGAACACATGCGGCAGCTTTGGGGCGACAGATTTAATCCCGACCACCCCGGCAATACCTCGCAAAGCAAATAAGAGAGGGCTATAATCTGCTTTTCGTAAGTTCAATTAGTAACTCATTTTACGCAGCATCCGGTTCAGTCTCCCTTTGCCCGAACGGCAAAATTTTCGTAACCACGGGTCGGAAACGTGTATTTTCGGCACTTTTTTCCGTTATTCTTACTTTCTTCATCTTTATTACTCATGTTACGCACAATCAAAAAAAGCATACCTTCACGGGATGAAAAAAGAAATGGATTTATACAGCGATTACTTATTGAGCGGTTTTGGTCAAGTGACGGTGACCGGCCTGTCAAATTTGTCGGACGGCCTTGCGGGTTCCGGTAGCTTTCGAATGTGTAAAAAAGACGGTTCTGCGGGATAAATGCACCTGGCAAGCAACGATTTGACACTTTCCACCGACGATTTCCAAACACTTTACAAAAAACGGTAGGGTGTGGAAGAATATCACAAATCACTCAAACAGAACACTTCTTTGGCGAAATCGCCTACAAGAACCGCCACAACGCAATCGAATCATTTGTTTGCCTCGCTGTCGGCATATATCAAATTGGATGGAAACATAGAATTCCGCAATCCCCCATTGTCTTTTCCTGATTTAGGTTGACTGTTCAGCAGTCTTATCGCGTAGAAGAGTTGACTCGGATTAATATTATATCTGATATTTGTTTACTCCTTGCGTCTTATCCCTGTCAGGGGAGGGAGTAGCTCGAAAGGAAACCCCTGACAGTCCGGCAAAGGTAAACCGTTTCCGGCGATGTCCAAACCTTCCGGTTGACTTTTTATGGCGTCATGCCGGTAACTCTTCCATCGCTTCGCTATCTCGCCCGTGTAGCCGGCTGCCCCGGACGGCGTCATCATGTCGATACTCATATGCGGCCTTTTATTATTGTAGAAGTCTGCCGCCACTGTTACAGGGGCTTTTACTTCATCCATGCTCCGGAAGACAACTCCTTTGAGCAGTTCATTCTTCATCGTGCCGTTGATGCGCTCTGCCTATACATTGTCTTTCGGGTTCCCGCCATCGGTCATACCGATACCTATGCACTGACTGTGTACAATCCTTTGTTGCCACGACTGCTTGTAGGTGTGCCTCTTATTTTTTTCCGTCCAAACAAATTTGTTTTTCCGACAATAACCAGATAAGGTCTTTGCCGTAATCGTTCGAACATACCCGTCATACTTCCGGCTCCAACATCGAAAATACCCGACGGAAAGTGTCGTGCGACGGTATCCCATTGGGTAAGGATACATAGGGATGTAAAAACTCTTTGTGGGTGCGGGCAAATAAAACCATGTCTTCGTAATCTTCCCCGCTACTCAGGTAAGTAAATAAGCCTGTCAACAATATGCCCGACAACTTGTGCAAACACTTTTTTTCTATCCGAAAATCTTTCACCTCCGACAGGTATGCTTGTATCGTTTCCATGACGCAAAGTTAGTAATTTCGTGCGTTTGCCCTGTATGATGTTCAGATAGACCGGCAAACCATGTGTCGAGTCTGTTGTCCGGGGCTTACGCACCCTTGCTCTTACCTTGAGGCCGTACCGGTCAACGATATCTTCAAAGCAGTCGCGACCTGCCGGGCTGTTGCCGCCAAACGCTTTTCGATACATGTGCCATAGCTTCATCCTGCCTATGCCCGGGTCTTTTCCCCGGACGTCACAGATGTACTGCAAAACGAATTCCTCCAGAGCGACTTTGAAAAGAACCGCCCGTCCATCATATTTATAATATGCTTTCGGATTCTTTGCGCGCAGGTTTACTACCGTTTGGCACCAGCTTTTTTCGTATCGAAATCTTAAACTTACTCTCTGCCGCGTTGATCATCTCATCGTATGCCTCCGCTCGCATCTGCTCGTGTTTAAGCTGAGACTGTAAACGGACAATCTCCTCCCGAAGGGCTTTCATGTCATTACCTTGAAGCTCGCCGGCAGGCGACGGTTCTGTTTGATGCTTAAGCTTTTTCTTTTTCATCGGAACGGATTTTCCCGCGTTTTCCGCCCTAAAGACAGCTATCCATCTTGATACCGTAGCATGACCTGCCGGTATAAGCCTAGATATGTGACTTTCTCCATAGCCATACTCTCGGTGTAATCCGATCACTTCTTTAAAATACGCTCGTTGTTTTCTTTGTTCGTACTTCCATCGTTAACTTTTTGGGGAGTCAACTTTTTCTAGCGAAAGACACATTATGATTGCTCACCGCCTCTCGACGATATACGGCGCCGATGAAATATGCGCCATGCACGAAGGCGAAATCGTGGAACACGGCAAACTGCTCGCCCTCAACGGATACTACAAACAAACTTTGCGACAGGCAACGGCTTTAACCCGCGGATAAATACGCATTGGTCTTTTTTTTGCGGTTTGCACAACTCCGTTTTCAGCTAAAAAAGAGGTAATTACCTTTTCGTAACAACCTCTTAATCAGTGGTGCCAAGTGGAATCGAACCACTGACACAAGGATTTTCAGTCCTTTGCTCTACCAACTGAGCTATGGCACCTTTTTGTTTTAACGGGGGCAAAGATACGTATTTTTTTCTATTCTGCAACACTCTCTATATTTTCCCAGGGCAAACGCATCTTAATTTATTAGGATTTTCAGAAGATACTCGTTATTCCATCCTGCATCCAATCTTTTTCCCTTTATACTTCTCTTTTTGGAGCATTCGTTCTTTATCAAATTGAGCGCAATACGGTTAATCATGGAAAAATTCTGATCCGCGTTACCTTCTCTCTTCCGGCTTTCATCTTCCCGGAAGGATACATCCAATACCCAGTGTAAACTGTTTTCAATTCCCCAGTGGGAACGAACCGCCCGGCCAATCGTCTCCGCATTGCCCCCGGAGCTGGTTATATAAGGTTCATCCGGAGAATGCGTAGTTTTTGTCATGTAGTGCCATTATTTTGAGTTCGAATAACTTATGATCTCTGTATCCATACGCCTGTCTTTTCATTGTTTTAATCTTATTATTTATCCCCTCAAGTTTTGCCGTAGATATATGATAGTCATACCACGCCAATATTCCCCACCTGTGAGACTTAAGTGTGTTTGCCATCTTTGTCGGTCGAGGGATTTTGGCTTGACAGGCTTGTTCTATCCATTTGTCCGAAACGTCTTCCGCATGTTTCTTATCAATCTGTGTCCAAATTTCTTTCAGGCTCTCTTTCAAGTAATA
>JAISNP010000120.1 GCA_031276175.1 Tannerella sp. | reverse complement strand
CCTCTAACCATTCCGAACAGAGAAGTTAAGCCCCGTCACGCCGATGGTACTGCGTAAAAGTGGGAGAGCAGGTAGCTGCCGATTTTCAGGAGCATCCTTCCTCGAAAGAGAGGAGGATGCTCTTTCTTTTTGTATGCCGGCGTGTCGCAGCAATGAAGAAAAATAACAGTCGCAAAAACAACAGGTAGCTTCTTTCTCTTTTGTTCATTGCCCGGAGGTAGTATGGCATACATGCTGTTCTGTTCGTTTCCAAACCGGGTTTTGATTAATTCGAAGTTATGGATTATGTTTGTGACCTGCGTCACGATATGATGCGACCTGCGTCATGCGAAGATGTGATGTAATTCATGTGATGTAGGTCGCACAGGTAAAGGCTCGTTGGGTATTGATTAGAAGGTAAGGTATATTTTATTAAAAGATAAGGGCAAATGAGCATAAACTACCGCCCGGATGCACAAAAGGTTTTGCTTGCGTGCGTGAACGGAAAGCCGTACCTGAAACAAACCATCGTCGAACTTGTGTGAATCGCGTACATCCGAATTCGGGATGCACGGATTTAAAGATTGGCGGACGATATAAACGGATAAGACTTCGATGCAAGGGAAGCCCCATGCCGGAATATTACCGGGATCGTATTGAACGGCTTGTAGAACTTGAAAGATTGAGTCAGCTTGGCAAAATAGACCTTTATTATGGTGATGAATCTCACATATGCAGCGAAGGCTATCTTCCTTATGGTTGGCCACGCTTGGAAAGTTGGTCTGTATCAAATTTAGTCTTTTTAATGAAAACTTATTTTGATGAGGTACTTACCCTTAAATAATCATCGTTTAAAGTTGCTACCTTTGCAAAAAATACGTCGCATTGTAAAACAAATTATATCAAAACAAAAACTTGAATTTTAGTAATGAAACAAAAAGTAAAAATCGGACTTTTCGGAGTAGGGCTGGATACATACTGGTCGCAGTTCGACGGACTTCTTGACCGCCTGAACGGATATAGGGAGGAGATAGCAAGCCGGATGTGCGCCCTGGATGCCGACGTGACGGATGCCGGAATGGTGGATACACCGGAAAAGGCGCTCGAAGCAGCCGCTTTGTTGCGGCGCAACGATGTGGAAGTGATATTCCTGTATATTTCTACGTATGCACTGTCGTCCGTCGTCTTGCCGGTGGTACGTGAGGCAGGCGTACCGGTTATTATCATGAATGTACAACCTGCGGCGGCGATAGATTACCGCGCCCTGAATGCATTAGGTGACCGCGGGAGGATGACGGGCGAATGGCTTGCGCACTGTCAGGCATGTGCGATGCCGGAATTTGCTTCGGTATTCAACCGGGCGGGCATTCGCTATGAGATTGTTTCGGGATACATGCAGGAAGAATACGTGTGGCGCGAAACGGGCGGGTGGATAGACGCCGCGCGCGCAAAAGCGGGAATGAAACGTAACCGCATGGGCATACTCGGACATTATTATTGCGGGATGCTGGACGTGTATACCGACGTGGCGCGTCAATCGGCGGTATTCGGCACGCATGTCGAACTGCTTGAAATGTGCGAACTGAAAGCGTATCGCGATGCGGTGACCGACGACGCACTGTCCGAAAAGCTGGCCGGGTTTGCTGCGCATTTCGACGTGTCGCCGCAGTGCGAAGCAGCCGAACTCGAACGTGCGGCACGTACGGCCGCAGCCCTTGACAAGCTCGTTGCCGCGCACGAATTAGGTTCGCTGGCTTATTACTACGAGGGTTATCCGGGCAATGAGCACGAAAACATTGTTACTTCGTTGATTGCCGGCAATACGCTCCTTACGGGAAAAGGTATCCCCGTGGCGGGCGAATGTGAGGTAAAGAATGTACAGGCGATGAAAATCATGTCGCTGCTTGGCGCCGGCGGCTCTTTCTCCGAGTTTTACGCGATGGATTTCGACGACGACATTGTGATGCTGGGGCACGACGGCCCTGCGCATTTTGCCATAGCGGAGGGACGTGTCCGGTTGGTCCCCGTGCCGGTATACCACGGCAAACCGGGCAAAGGGCTGTCTATCCAGATGACGGTGCGGCACGGCGATGTGACGCTTTTGTCGGTATGCGAGGGGCGCGACGGGATATTTCTCCTTGTAGCCGAGGGCGCTTCGGTAGCCGGCCCCGTACTCGAAATAGGCAATACCAACAGCCGTTACCGCTTTCCGACGGGCGCACGGGCGTTTATCGACCAATGGTCGAAAGCCGGACCTTCGCACCACTGCGCAATCGGCACGGGACACGTGGCTTCGACAATCGGCAAACTTGCCTTTCTGCTGGACATTCCCGTCGTGCGGATATGTTAAACGTGACGGATGTACGGTAATATAATCGTCCGACCGGGATGCGCGCCGTTCGAAGCCCTGGTGCTTGCGGACGGCAATTTTCCCACGCATCCCGTTCCGCTGGCTATAATGGCGCGGCTACGCGACCATCTGCTTTGTTGCGACGGCGCGGCGGATGCGCTGATGTCGGCAGGATTCATGCCGGAGGTAGTCGTGGGCGATGGCGATTCGATTTCGCCGCAGGCGCGCGAACGGCTGGGCAATCGACTCGTTGTCCTGCGGGAACAGGAAAACAACGACCTGACGAAGACCGTGCACTATGCCGTTGCGCAAGGCTACCGCCGCCTGTGTATTCTCGGCGCTACCGGCAAGCGCGAAGATCATACGCTGGGCAACATCAGCCTCCTGGCCGACTATATGGATATGGCGGACGTAGAGATGTGTACCGACCACGGCGCGCTGACGCCCGTGACGGGCGACGCGGCGTTCGAATCATATCCCGGACAGCAAATATCAGTATTTTGCCTTGAGCCTTTACCGCTGACGCTGCACGGACTGCGTTGGCCGGTGACGAACCGTACGCTCACCCGCTGGTGGCAAGCCTCGCTCAACGAAGCGACGGGAAACATTTTCCGCGTCGAAACGGCAGGAAAAGCGATTGTTTTCAGGGAATATCCTTCGTGAAACCTCACATTCCGTATGTGTGTGCTTCTTTTCGGAACATGACTGCAAAAAGAAGCCGGAACGGATACTGCTCCGTTCCGGCTTCTTAATAACGAACATTCGATGTGAAAAAGAATAGCGAAGATTGGGTTAGCCCTTTGTATACTCCGATTCCATTAAAACTTGTACACAAGGCCTGCCGAAAGCAGCAGCCTGTCCCAAACGTCGCTGATCTTGTACTTCAGTTCGGCATTGAAGACGAGCCTGTCGGTCAGTTTCAGATCAAGGCCGCCGCCGAGGTTGAAGGCAATATCCGACGTGGAGCCGCTAGCGCCGTAACTACCCAATTCGCCAAAATCTACCGAATAATCGTAGCCATAGTTCAGGATACCGAGACCTGCCAGCGGATAGACCGTTATCTTCTCGCCCAAGGGGAACAGCCAGTGACCGTTCACACTCAAGTCCCACATCTTCAGGTAATCCTTTTTCAGGAAATACGTGAACGAGCCTTCCAGCCGGATAGGCGTCGTTACATTGTATTGGAACTTGGCGCCGATACCGATGTTGGTAAAACTGTCGCCCGCACCCAATACCAGACTGCCACCCGCAGCCATGTCGCCCTTTTCCTGCGCACCGGCTGCCACACTCATTGTTAACACTGCGATTGCTGCAATCGCCACTCTCGTCAAAAACATTCTTTTCATTTGCTTAAAATTTGATTAATTGATAAATATAAATTGGTTGCCAATTCTCAACTCTTCTGTGCATTCGGAATCTTTAGTTTAGTTAGAGTTTTCCATTTGTTCGATATAGGTGATGTCTTCTTCCGAGAGGAGTTCTCCCCAGTCGGTCAGTTTCCATACCATATACTGTAATTTGAGTGCGTAGTCGTAGTACTGTTCGCTGTCGGCGTATCCGTGCCGTCCGGACGGGTATTCTTCCGTGTTGATCCGCTTGTTTTTGACCCTTTCGCACAGATCCATGATCAGGGAAGAACTGCTTATGACGGTGAATACGTATTCTTCCGTTGTGAGCGACTGGGATAATTCCTCGTTTCCGCAATACATTATCAGAAGCACGCCGCAAAAGCCTTTTGCGGGCACATCGACGGTGGTTTTCTTCAGCAGCAGGCCGTTCTGACAGGAGTCGGTTACCGACTTCAGGATCAGTCCGGCGGGGAAGGTGATTGAAATATCTTGCGAAGTGGTATTCTTCAGCGGGATGAATATCTGGACATGCAGCATCCCGCTTCCCACGATCGTATCCACACGGACAGTGTCGCCGGCGGCTCTTGTCTGTACCGTTTTCGTCCGGATGAATCCGGTATAGGGCAGGGCGTCGCGTTTGCCGACACTCTGGTAGTAGTTTGCCGGATCGTAGCCGCCCATGATCCTGCCGGCCGTTTCGATGCCGTCGGGCAGTTTGAACGGCGTTCCGGCAGGTTCGCCTTTCGTGTTGCCCAGTCCGGCGATTTTACCCGGCGTTTCTCCCCGCCCCCATTCGTGTTTGGGTTCGGGTTCGGGTTCCGTCATCGGGTCGTTCTTTTCGCACGAAACGAAAATCAGGGTGGCTATCATTATCGCCACCGTAAAATTGAATTTTGAAAATGTTTTCATATCATAAAAATTAAAAGTCATGAATTAAAAGTTTTTTTTTGCTCCGCTTGGAAATTTATTGATACGTATTCTTCCGCATTTCCATACGCATCCCCGTAATTTTTTTTCCTCATTCCCGTTTTTGCGGATGCGCACCGGCGTAAATTTTCCTGCGCATGGAAATTTATCGCGATGCGGACGGAAATTCGCAAGGGCTGTATGTCCGGATTTATCCTTCACTATCATCCCGGAGGATACATTTTTACTTTTTCAATCCTTTGACCGGATTGACGGGATAAAAGCAGAGCGTATCGTTTTTACAAAAATACCTTCCAATTCTCCATTCTCACTCCCCAAAATTTTGCCGGTTAAAAAAAAGGCAGTACTTTTGCAGCAACAGTAGTCGTTGCCATCCCGTAAGATCTGGCGCGGCTCGTTTTTTTATATATACATGAATAAATCTGCATACACGGTTGCCGACCAGATAACATTGCTTAAACAGCGCGGCATGATTTTCAGGGACGAAGCGATGGCATACGAGCGGCTGAAAAACATCAGCTACTACCGGTTGAAAGGATATTGGTGGAACATGCAAAGTGACACGACGCTGCATCTGTTTTATCCGGATACTTGTTTCGAGGATATACTGGAGCGGTATGATTTCGATCGCAAACTTCGCCTGATTCTTTTTGGCGGTATTGAACAGATAGAAATTGCCGTACGTACTCGATTGATATATCATTTGTCTCTTGCTTACGGTGGATTATGGTACTTGAAACCTGTACTGTTCAACAATGTGACAAGAAATATCAATGGCATAACCCAAACAGTTCACCTGTGGGTGTTGGATGAATTGAAAAAGGAATTTAACCGAAGTCAGGAACTTTTCATCAAAGACCATCAACATCGTTATCCGAAACAATCTGCCGATGCCTGGAAAATATTGGAAGTTGCCTCAATGGGGACGTTGTCTAAACTTTACAAGAACCTGAAAACAAATTTGCCGGAAAGAAGTATTATATCCAATGAAATGGGAGTCAACTCTCCTCACGTGTTCTCAGGCTGGCTGGAATCCATCGCCTATATCCGCAATATCATTGCTCACCATTCCCGCCTGTGGAGCCGTACGATGGTGAAACGACCCGGTATGCAACTGAATAATCCACGGGGAGCGTGGTTTATCCAACCATTCAAGCAAGGACAGTTGGACAAACCGTTTTCGACTATATCCTGCATGGCATACTTGTGTAATTTTCTGAACCAGCCGCAGGATATGAAACGTGAAATTATTGAGCTAATCCATGCTTTCCCCAATGTTCCCATTTACAAATACGGCTTTTTCAACGGCTGGCAAACCGAACCTCTCTGGGAATAACATATAAACCGATAAGTCAAAGGACGCTTCACTGTCTGTACCGGAATTAACCGGACAGAACAAAAGCAGAGCGCATCGTTTTCACAAAAATACCTTCCTCAACTCTCCATTCTCCATTCCCAACTCCCAAAATTTTGCCGGTTTAACAAAACGCCCTCTCTTCGTGCAATGGGAAAGTACGGCGGTCGAAAATATCTGTTCCGTTTTCAGCGACTGCCGTTTCTCGTTCTGCCGGAGCGCTGCGGGCGACGAACCGAATCTGATTATGCAAAAGGCGGATACCGCCGCGATTAACCGATAATCACTGTTTCGGCAACGCTTTCAGGCCCTTCCTTGCCGTGAACGTTGGAGTAGCGGGCATAGAGGTGAGCCTGTTTAGCCAGTTGTTCGAGAGGAAATTCAATCACATGACGGCAGTTCGACGAAAAGTCCAGCTTGCGGTATTCGCTTTCGTGCTTCGGCTCACCGCCCACTTCGGTGACGGCAAGGTACACATAGCTGCCGGCGGCATACTGCGGCTTTTTCTTTTTGCCTGTTTCGCCGTCGAGCACTTTGATTTCATACCGGCGCGTGCCTGCATGACGGATGGACATGACGGGGATTTTGTCGGGAATGCCCACCGGCGTGCGCGTCGTGTCGAGCGCCTTGATGCCGAACACTTCGAGGTCGGCTACGGGAACGGCCGAGTTGTAGCGGATGTTTTCTTTGAGGAATTTCCGCCACGCGGATTCGAGCGCCTTATGGGCGACGTTGCGTGCACGTCGTGCGCCCGCCGTTGCCGTATCGGGATTAGCGGCAACGGCTTCCGCAGCCACATAAGTGTTGTAGAGCGGAGTAACCGGCGTCAGCTTTTCGGGAGCGACACCATACAGATTTAAGTTCGTATACGCCTTAGCGTAAGCGATTTTAATGTACTCCGTAAAACCGGCAATGGTTCTCGGACAAAGATTGTCTGCCATAATTCATTTATTTTTTAATCGTACAACTTAATCATTCTGCTATATGCCCTTATTTTACGGGCAACTGCCCGGAGTTTTACGGCAACCGCCGGAATTTCTTCGGCAATTGCCTGCGCTTTTTCGGCAACTGCCGGGACTTTCGCGGTAATTGCCTGAATTTTGCCGGCAACTGCCGGAGTTTTTTCGGCAATTGCCGAAATTTATTAGGCAGTTGCCGGAATTTTCCGGGTAATTACCCGAAAACGCCGCAAAGTTACATAAAATATTTTTATTATCATCTATCCCATGTTTATTTTAATAAATGGACATGCTTTTGCTTATGTAATGGCTGCACCTGTATGATAATCAAAAACCCGAAAGTAGCCTTCCGGCCGGATGTTGATTTGAAAGAAACGTATCGGCAACCGGATTGAGGGATACGGATAAAAGTTTAAGGTATGAATAAAATGCTATTTATAAACACTTTTCCGGTGGTCGACTTTAATCACTTCAACGGTTAGTATTTCATCTTCAATTGTGTAAATAATACGATACACGCCCACCCGGATACGATACGTATTTGTAGAACCGGTCAACTTTACGGAGCCGGATGGGCGCGGATTAGATTCCAAACTGTTAATGGTTCCTTTGATCCCGGAAAGATAAACAGCCGGGACTTTATCCAATGATTTTAACAACTTCTTACTGATGATAACCTTATACATTTTCTTTTAGTCTTTCATCAATGTATTTGTTGAATTCATCGAGGCTTATCACTTCATCTCCCTTGTGTGCTTCAACGTACAACAAGTCTAAAAAGTCTTCGATTAATTGATTTTCCCCGTACATATCCAAATCGACACGGAGGTAACGTTTGCGTCCGGTTTTGTCCTTCGTGTACTTTATTCCGGCTATTTCTCCCATAATATTATTTTTTAGTCTGTTTTTCCCTATCGTCAAAAAACCGCTTGCCGAACTTGGTATGGTCAAAAATATACAAACCCAATCCAGGTGCAATTACAGTCAAATACATAATTATTGCCCCCATAATACTTATTTTTTATCTTTGAACCATTTCCCTAATTCTTTTCTCATTGAATTATTCTATTATTCCCATGCAAAGTTAGGCGTTTTTTCAAGAAAACAAAAGGCAAACAAAAGGAAATGTGTCTTGTCCCGAAATCGCTTTACAAAAAAGAAACATTAAAAAGCATCCGGATTTACCGTAAACGTGCAGCAACCGATTCGAAAAAAAGGGTTAACGGGATTTACTCTGTTTTTTTATTCGTACATTTGCTGCGATTTTGTATAACCGTAAAAAAATAAAGAAGATGAAATATTTGAGATGTTTATTTATTATCCCTTTTATAACCTTGACCGTCAACAACTCCAGTGCACAGTCCGGCAAGGCGGAAGGAGAAGTAGTCGTCATGAACAAGGCCGATTTTCTCGCCAAAGTATACAACTACGAGACGCACCAAAACGAATGGGTATACGAAGGCGACAAACCCTGCATAGTAGACTTTTATGCCGACTGGTGCGGCCCGTGCAAGCGCATAGCTCCTGTTATGAAAGAATTGGCTGCCCAATACAAGGGTGACGTCGTGTTTTACAAGGTGAATGTCGACAACGAACGCGAACTGGCATCGGTTTTCGGTATCAGCAGTATACCTACCATACTGTTCGTCCCCGTGAAAGGTAAACCGCAGGCTTCACAGGGGGCTTTGCCCAAAGAAACGCTCGTCCGGCAAATCGAAAGTTTTCTGCTCGAAAAAGAATAACGTCATTTATTACGGTTACACTGTAAAAAAATCCGGCAGTTGCATCATTGCAATACTGCCGGATTTTATTTTTCGGACACGGTCCTGGTTTATGACTCCGGTTCCGCTTTCGGTTCCGGTTCCGCTTCTTTTTCTTTTGCGGCTTCTTCGGCTTCTTTCGCGCTCGCTTCTGCCGCTGCCTTGGCAATGGCTTCCGCTATCGCAGCCTTTTTCTTCGCCACGAGTTCTGCTTTTGCCTTGTTTGCTTCCTTTTCCGCATTCAGGCGGTCTTTTTCGACCACCTTGCGCGTTTCGCGGTCTTTGTCTTTTACCGCCTGCAAAACTGCTTGCCTTTCGGTCAGCCAGGCTTGAAACTTCGATTCGGCCGCAGCCTCGTCAAAAGCGCCTTTCTTCACACCCTCAAGCAAATGCTTTTTCAGGCATACGCCTTCGCTGCTGAGTATTGAACGCGCAGTATCCGTCGGTTGAGCGCCTACCTGTAACCAATACAATGCCCTCTCGAAATTCAAATCTATTGTAGCAGGATTAGTGTTCGGATTATATGAACCTATCCTTTCAATAAATTTTCCATCCCGTGGAGCCCTGCTGTCTGCGACGACGACCTTATAATAAGCGTATCCTTTACGGCCGTGTCTTTGCAATCTGATTTTTGTTGCCATTTAGTTCGAATATTTAATTAAGCTTGTATTAAGCGGCGACAAAGGTAACAAAAAAGTTTTATCCGTAAGGTTTTCGGCTGCTTTTTTTCGTAAAAACACATGTATTGCCGGCAATGCAGCCTTTTCAAAGCCATTCCAGATACATCAAAAAATCATAATAACACGTTCGTCCTCCGCTTATGCGTGATTAAGGCGTATCTTTGCACGTGCAAAATAGAGTTTTATGAAGAAGATCGGCTTGTTTATCTGCATTATATTGATTGCCTTTCAGGACGGGCTGCGCGCGCAGTCGTATGACGGGATGATTCAAAAGAGTTACGAATACATTGACGAAAACGACCTGCCCGCGGCGGAAGAGTGCCTGAAAGCGGCGATGCGCCTCGAACCGGCCAATCGTTACAACTATGCGTTGCTGACCAATCTGGGCACGATACAGCGTCGCCAGGGCAAATACGACGAGGCGCTCGTTTCCTATTCGGCTGCCCTGAGCCAACGGGCAAACGACAAACTGATCCTAAGGAATCGCGCCGAACTGTATGCCGAAACAGGCGAAACGGAAAAGGCTATCCTTGACTATCAAATGCTGCTGTCCGCCGACCCGCATGATGAAGATGCCCTCTATCAGAAAGGACTGCTCCACCTGCGTTCGGAAAACTTGATTCTTGCCGAAGCCGACTTCGAGAAAATCCTCGAAATCAATCCGGAAACCGTACAGGGACGATTGGGATACGCCCTCCTCGAAAAGGTACGGGGAAACTACAACGAATCCGAGATGATTCTCAACTACCTGATAAGCCGAAATCCGGGATACCTGCGCCTTTTTGAGGAACGCGCCGAACTTTACTATCTGACGAGCAGGAACGGACGTGCGCGGTCGGATTTAAACCGCGTCTTTGCCGAAACGTCCGAGCCTTCCGCCGAACTCTACATGCTGCGCGGAAAAGTCAAACTCGCCCAGTTTGAGAAAGCATCGGCGGCCGTGGATTTCAAAAAGGCGCTGGAACTGGGATATGACAAACCGACGGTGGAAGCGCTGCTGAAGCAAACTTATTAATCCGAAAGGCCGATTTCTTCCGCTATCCGGTCGCCTACTTCCGACGTTGAATATGCCGTGCCGCCGTGCGCAATGTCGCCCGTTACGATGCCTTTGTTCATCGACGCCGCAACCGCTTCGCGGATAACCCGCCCTTCTTCCGCCAAACCGAAAGCATACTCAAACATTAATGCTGCGGAAAGTATCGTAGCCAGCGGATTGGCGATGTTTTTTCCGGCAGCCTGGGGATAAGAGCCGTGAATAGGTTCGAAAACGGACGTATGTATGCCGATGGAAGCCGACGGCAACATGCCGAGCGAACCGGTGATGACGGAGGCTTCGTCGGTAAGGATGTCGCCGAACATGTTTTCCGTCACCAGCACATCGAAACTCTTCGGCCACTGTATCAGGCGCATGGCCGCATTGTCCACAAACATGTATTCCGTTTCCACGTCGGGATATTCTTTTTCGATTTCCTGAGCTACCTGCCTCCACAGACGCGAAGTTGCCAGCACATTGGCCTTGTCTACCACGGTTATTTTCCGGCGACGCTTCAGGGCATATCCATACGCCAGGCGGACGATGCGTTCAATCTCTTCGTGCGAATATACGCACGTGTCGTAAGCCGTCCGTCCGTCTTCGCTACGTCCCTGCGGACGTCCGAAGTATATGCCGCCCGTCAGTTCGCGAATACACACAAGGTCTACGCCGTCAATCAGTTCCGAACGAAGCGGCGACTGGTGCAGCAGCGAGGGGAACGTCGTGACGGGACGGATATTGGCATACAGCCCCAGTTGTTTGCGCATGGCGAGCAATCCCTGTTCGGGGCGAACTTTTGCCGAAGGGTCGTTATCATACTTCAAAGCGCCGATGGCGCCGAACAGCACGGCGTCGCTCTGCATACAAAGCGCGTGCGTTTCGGCGGGATACGGGTCTCCAGTCGCATCAATGGCGCAGGCTCCGACCGGCGCTTCGCCGTAATGCAGTTCATGATTATATTTCCGACACACGGCTTTTACTGCCTTTACGGCCTGCGCCACTACTTCGGGACCGATGCCGTCGCCCGGCAAAACAGCTAAGTTCAGTTTCATGCCTTGTTTCTTGAGAAATTCACATATTTAGGTTCCATGGGGACATACGAGTCGTCGTCCCATAAGGCGCTTGTCAGCATCAGGTCGGCGCTGTAACGGTTACAGGCGATGGGGATGTTGTGTACCCTGCACTGACGGAGCAGCATCTGTATGTCGGCTTCGTGCGGTTGCGGGTTGAGGTCGTCAATCAGGAAGATGGCCATGTTGATTTCCTTGCGCACTACCATTGCTGCAATTTCGGCGTCGCCGCCTAATGGGCCGGAGTGCATACAGGTGATTTCGGAATGGACTCCTTTTTCCGTAAAGGCTCCGGAAATCAGCCCGCCCGTAGTGCCGGTACATATCAAGTGGTGATGCGAAAGAAATTCCGCGTTATGGAGCGCCCACTCCACCATATCCGCCTTTCGCCTGTCGTGCGCTACCAGCGCGATTGTCAATTTTTTGTTCATGATTCCAATTTGTTTTTTTGTTTATACTCAATTTTCGTCTTTCGGTTTGTTTTCAATCTTGTTCAGCATTTTCAGTGTCGCCTGGATAGCCGCTTCTGTTTGATCGGCATCCAGACCGCGCGTTTTAAAATCCGTTCCTTCGTAGTTCCAACTGATGATCGTTTGTACAAAGGCGTCCGTCCGTCCGCCCGGAGGAATGGAAACCGCGTAGTTTGTAAGCATCGGGAACGTTCGCCCCAACGACTTGTATATTTTACGAAGAGCGCGCACAAAAGCATCATACTGCCCGTCGCCCGTCGCGGTTTCTTCGTATGCTTTGCCGTCTATTTCTATTTTTAACGACGCCACCGGTTTCAACCCCTGAGCCAGAGACAGCGAGTAGTTCAATATCTTGATCCTGCAATCCAACGTATCGTAATGCAATACGTCGGAAATAATATAGGGGAGGTCGTCCTGCGTGACGATTTCCTTTTTGTCGCCCAGTTCGATGACACGTTCCGTGACTTTACGCATGTCGTCTTCGTTCAATTCTATTTCGAGCATTTCGAGATTCTTGCGGATGTTCGCTTTACCCGAAGTTTTGCCGAGCGCATATTCGCGCATACGTCCGAAGCGTTCGGGAATCAGGTCGTTGCAGTACAAATTGTTTTTGCTGTCGCCGTCGGCATGTACGCCTGCGCACTGCGTGAAGACATGCTCTCCGACTATCGGACTGTTGGGGGCGATGTGTACACCCGAAAAGGCTTCTATGGTCTTGCCGACTTGATTTATCCTGTTTTCGCTTACGGAGGTGCGCATCTTCAACTGGTCGTGTATCACAGCCACGACACTGCTCAGCGAGGCGTTGCCGGCGCGCTCGCCCAGCCCGTTTACCGTTACATGTATGCCGCGGATGCCGGCGCGGACGGCGGCATATACGTTTGCCACTGCCAGATCGTAATCGTTGTGTGCATGAAAGTCGAAATGTACGCCGGGATAACGCGCAACCATGTCTTTGCAGTAGGCATATGTATTTTCGGGATTCAGCACGCCCAGCGTATCCGGCAACATGATGCGTTTCAGCGGGAATCCGGCCAGTACGTCCGTCAGCCGGTATACATATTCGGGCGACTGCCGTATCCCGTTCGACCAGTCTTCGAGATAGATGTTGACGGCAATCCCCATCTGCTCTGCCGCTTTGATTTCGCGGACGATGCCGTCGATATGCTGTTCGGGCGTTTTTCGAAGCTGTTCGGTCAGATGCCTTTCAGACCCCTTGCACAGCAAGTTCACTACCCGGCATCCGGCAGACTTTATCCACTGCAGCGATTCGCCTCCGTCGATAAATCCCAACACTTCCACACGCGACAGGCATCCGGCCTGCGATGCCCATTGCACAATTTTCCTGACCGCGTCGAACTCGCCTTTCGAAACACGGGCAGAACCTATCTCTATGCGATCCACATTCAGATCGTTGAGCAGCAACCGCGCAATTTCCTTTTTTTCATGCCGGGAGAAGGAAACGCGGTTCGTCTGCTCGCCATCGCGTAGCGTGGTGTCTAAAAGTTCTATCATAAAACACTTACCGGTCACCCGGTTTTGAATCCCAAACGGCAGCCCGGCCTGCCTCGTAGGCTTCGATTTTATCTTTCCGGCTCAAGAGGTAGTCGATGTCGTCGAGCGCATTCAGCAGACAATCCTTCTTGTAGGGATTGATTTCAAAATGTTCCGAACGGCCGTCGGCATTGTTCGTAATCAGTTGTTTTTCCAAATCGACCGTCAATGTTGTTTTGGAATCCGCTTCGATGGATTCAAATATGTCCGCCAGAAACTCCGGCGAAACGACTGCCGGCAGAATCCCGTTATTCAACGAATTGCTTTTGAATATGTCGGCAAAGAAACTGGAAACGACCACGCGAAAGCCATATCCGGCAATCGCCCAGGCGGCATGTTCGCGGCTTGAGCCACTGCCGAAGTTCTTGCCGGCCACCAGAATCTGCCCGCCGTATTCGGAATTGTTCAGCACAAAAGAGGCGACGGGATTACCCTCCTTGTCGTATCGCCAGTCGCGGAACAGGTTGTCGCCAAAGCCCTCTTTCGACGTCGCTTTCAGAAAGCGCGCCGGGATGATCTGGTCTGTGTCCACATTTTCCAGTGGCAACGGGACACATGTGGAAGTCAGTGTAGTAAATTTATTCATAATCAATAATGTCTTGTTTTATCCGAACAGTTCTTCTATTTCTTTACATCTTACATTGTCCTCGGATCGCTCACTCTCCCGGTGACGGCGGCGGCGGCGGCAACCAGCGGCCCGGCCAACAATGTTCGTGCGCCTGGACCTTGTCTGCCTTCAAAGTTACGGTTCGAGGTGGAAACAACATATTTGCCGGCCGGCACCTTGTCGTCGTTCATGGCCAGGCAGGCGGAACAGCCCGGCTGGCGAAGTTCGAATCCGGCTTCTGTCAATATTTTATCAATACCTTCGGTGCGTATCTGACGCATCACCTGCCAACTGCCGGGCACCAGCCAGACGGTCACATCGCCGGCCTTCTTCCGTCCCTTCACCACGGAGGCAAAGGCGCGGAAATCCTCTATACGCCCGTTGGTGCAGCTCCCGAGAAACACGTAGTCCACCGGTTTGCCCAGTATCGGGGCGCCGGCTTCGAAGCCCATGTAGTCGAGCGCCTTGCGGAAAGACGCGCGCCCGGATTCGTCGATGCTTTCGAGCGTCGGGATGGTCTCGCCGATACCGATGCTCATGCCCGGATTCGTTCCGTAGGTAATCATCGGCTCAATGTCTTCGGCACGAAACGATACCTCCCGGTCAAACACGGCGTCATCATCCGAACAAAGCGTTCGCCAGTATGCCGTCGCCCTGTCCCAGTCAACACCCTTGGGCGAAAATTCCCTGTCTTTCAGATATTCGAACGTGACTTCGTCCGGCGCAATCATGCCGCCGCGCGCCCCCATCTCAATGGAGAGGTTGCAAATCGTAAGCCGTTCATCCATGTTTGCACTGCGGATAGCTTCCCCCGCATATTCCACGAAATAGCCTGTGGCGCCGCCGGCAGTCATCCGGCGAATGATGTAAAGCGCCATGTCTTTTGCCGTCACGCCCTGTTTTCGCCTGCCGTTGATGGTGATGCGCATCGTTTTGGGGGTCTGTTGCAGGAGGCACTGCGTGGCGAGGGTCATCTCCACTTCGCTCGTACCGATGCCGAAAGCTATCGCGCCCATTGCGCCGTGGGTAGAAGTATGGCTGTCGCCGCAGACGATGGTCATTCCCGGCTGCGTCAGTCCGTTTTCGGGACAGACTACGTGGATGATTCCGTTTTTGGGATGCATCAGCCCGTAGTGTTCCAGCCCGAAATCGGCTGCATTTCGCGCCAGCGTATCCACCTGATTGCGGGACACGGGGTCTTCGATAGGCTTGTCCTGCCCCAGCGTAGGAATATTATGGTCGGGCATACAGATGACATGTTTCGGGCGGAAAGGCTTCAAACCGCGTTGGCGCAATCCGGCAAAAGCCTGCGGACTGGTTACTTCGTGACAGTACAGGCGGTCGATATACAATTGAACGGTACCGTCCGGCAGCGTATCCACCACATGTTTTCCCCAGATTTTTTCGAATAATGTTTTCATTTCGGTCAAGTATTTTCGTGCAGTATTTCAGTCTACAAATTTATTGATTGCGTCTACAAAGGCTTCAACCGAAGCGGCGACAATATCGGTATTGGCCGAAAACCCGTAATAAATACTGCCTTCGTATTCAACCTGCATGTGCACCTTCCCGATGTCGTCGCTACCTTTGTTGATGGCTTGAATCAGAAACTCCTGAATCGTCATCTGCCGGTGGACGATGCTTTTGACGGCTTTTATAGCCGCATCCACCGGGCCGTTGCCCGAAGCGGCCGATTCGAACTTTTCTCCTGCAATGTCGAGGCAGACGCTCGCCACCGACCGCAGCCCGATGCCCGAAGTAACTTGCAGGTATTGCAGCCTGATGCGTTGCGACGCGGCATGGTCTTTTCCGGCAAGCAACAGAATGTCCTCATCCCGGAGGTCCTTCTTCCGGTCGGCCAGTTGCAGGAAATCCTCATATATCTTGTCCAGTTTCTCCGGCTCCGGCTTTATGCCGAGCCGGTTCAGGCGATGTTTCAGCGCGGCGCGACCGCTCCGGGCTGTCAGGACGATGGCATTATCGTCCAATCCCACGTCTTTCGGATCGATGATTTCGTAGCTCTCGCGGTTTTTCAGTACGCCGTCCTGATGTATGCCGGACGAGTGGGCAAAGGCATTTCGACCGACGATCGCCTTGTTCGGCTGTACCGGCATGTTCATCAGGCTTGATACCATACGGCTGATGCCGTGGATCTTGGTCGTGTTAATGTTTGTGTCGATTCCCGGCGCGCGGTGACTTTTGAAAATCATTACGACCTCTTCGAGGGAAGTATTCCCCGCGCGCTCGCCGATGCCGTTGACAGTCACCTCAACCTGACGTGCGCCGTTCAGAACACCCTGTATCGTATTGGCTGTCGCCATGCCCAGATCGTTATGGCAATGCGTGGAAATCACCGCTTTGTGGATTCCGTCGACATGTTCGATCAGATAGCGGATTTTGGCGGCGTAGTCGTCGGGAAGGCAGTAACCGGTCGTGTCGGGGATATTGACCACCGTGGCACCGGCACTGATCACGGCCTCGACTACCTGCGACAGGTATTCGTTGTCCGTCCGCCCCGCATCTTCGCAATAAAACTCCACGTCTTCCACGTATTTCTTTGCATAGCGTGTGGCGGCAACGGCACGCGCCAGAATTTCTTCCCTGTTGGAATTGAACTTGTGACGGATGTGATAATCCGACGTCCCGATGCCCGTGTGGATACGTTTGCGTTTGGCCGACCGCAGGGATTCCGCCGCCACGTCGATGTCCTTCTCCACCGCACGTGTCAGCGCGCAAATCACCGGCCACGTAACGGCTTTCGATATTTCAATCACACTGTTGAAGTCACCCGGACTCGACACCGGAAATCCGGCTTCAATAATATCCACTCCCAGTTCTTCAAGCGCTTCGGCTACCTGAATCTTCTCCACCGTATTCAACTGACAGCCCGGCACCTGCTCGCCGTCGCGCAGTGTCGTATCGAAAATAAATAATTTCTCTGACATAATTTCTTCCTTATTTTAATTCAACAAAAAACCTTTCCCACACGCTGAAGTGAGAAAGGTCATCCATAATTCTTGCAGACAATTTAAAAAACGACATGCACAATCTCACTCCCCGCTCTTCTCCAAGAGTAGAAGAATATGAAGAGGGAGAACGACAAGGCTATGTATGTTTAATGAAATCATCTATTTTACTTTTTGCGCGGCAAAGATAATACCGTTTTCCTAATCTGCAAAACAATCTGCATTTTTTCCTTTGGAAGTATAAAGGGAAAAAGATTGGATGCAGGATGGAATAACGAGTATCTTCTGAAAATCCTAATAAATGAAGATGCGTTTGCCCTGACCCCCTTTTTGTGCCGAAATTGAAGTTTTGAATTTTTCGTTATCTTTGCCGCGTGAAATTCGAAATACAACATACGGACGCTCAAACACAGGCGCGGGCAGGGCGCATTGTTACGGATCACGGCACAATAGACACGCCCGTCTTCATGCCCGTCGGTACGCAGGGCGCCGTCAAGGCCGTGCATCATTCCGAACTGCAAAACGATATTGATGCGCCGATCATTCTGGGCAATACTTATCATCTTTATCTTCGTCCGGGCGAGGAAATCCTCGCACGTGCGGGGGGACTGCACCGCTTCATCGGGTGGCCGCGCGCCATACTTACGGACAGCGGCGGCTATCAGGTGTTTTCGCTGGCCGCAAACAGGCGGCTGAGCGACGGGGGGGCGGAGTTTCGCTCGCATATCGACGGCAGCAGGCATTTCTTTTCGCCCGAACGTGTGACGGACATCCAGCGGACTGTCGGCGCGGACATCGTCATGGCTTTCGACGAGTGCTGCCCGGGAAACGCCGACTATGCGTATGCGAAAAAATCGCTCGACCTCACCATGAAATGGCTCGACCGCTGCATCCGCCGTTTCGACGAAACGCCGCCCCGGTACGGCTACGCCCAGTCGCTGTTCCCGATTGTGCAGGGATGCGTATATGGCGACCTGCGGACGCGCGCGGCGGAGCATGTGGCGGCAAAAGAGGCCGACGGCAATGCCATCGGAGGCCTTGCGGTGGGCGAGCCGACGGAGGTGATGTATGAAATGATTGAGGTCGTAAACGGCATCCTCCCGAAAGACAGGCCGCGCTATCTGATGGGCGTCGGCACGCCCGTCAATCTGCTGGAATCCATCGCGCGGGGCGTGGACATGTTCGACTGCATCATGCCTACGCGCAACGGACGCAACGGGCAGCTGTTTACGCGGCTGGGCACGATGAACATGCGCAACCGGAAATGGGCGGACGACTTCTCGCCCGTCGACCCGGACGGCCACGCCTGCGTCGACACGGCGTACAGCCGCGCCTACCTGCATCATCTCTTCAAGGCGGGCGAAATACTGGCGCTTCAGATTGCTTCCGTCCACAACCTGGCTTTCTATCGTTGGCTGACCGGGCAGGCGCGCGCGCATATTGCGGCAGGCGATTTCGCCCGGTGGAAAAGGGAAACGGTAAACCGGCTGAACAACCGCCTATGAGAGCGAAAAGATTCGGGTTGCGAATAATCGACCTGTACATCATCAGGCAGTTCCTGGGCACTTTCGTCTTCTCGATCATGCTGATGATCGCCATCACCGTAGTGTTCGACGTCAACGAAAAGCTCGACTATTTCCTCAAACCCGAAGTGACGGTGCGCGAAATCGTCGTCGACTACTACGTCAACTTCATCCCCTACTTTATCGGCCTGTTCAGTCCGCTGTTCACCTTCATATCGGTGATTTTCTTTACCTCAGGACTGGCCAACAGGTCCGAAATCATCGCCATGCTTTCCAACGGCATCAGTTTCCGCCGCCTGATGCTGCCTTATATGATTGCGGCATTCGTCATTGCGGCGTGCAACTTTGTGCTGACCGGCTACGTGATCCCGCCTGCCAGCATTACGCGGATCGACTTTCAGAACAAATATATCAAAAACAAAAAGGTGGATTACGGCAACCACATACAGCTGGAAGTCGAGCCGGGGGTTTTTGCCTATTTCGACAGCTATCGCGACGGGTCGAGGATGGGGTATCGCTTTTCGCTGGATCGTTTCGAGGGGAAGACGCTCGTTTCGCGGCTTACGGCCTCGTCCATAAGGTACGATTCGCTGTACCGGTGGACGATTATCGACTATGTGATCCGCGATTTCGACAACATGCGCGAACGCATCACCACCGGCACGCGCAAGGACACGACGCTGACGTTCACGCCGTCCGACTTCCTGATTTCCGAAAGCGACTGCCAGACGATGACCAATCCGCAACTGGCAAAACATATCGACAGCCAGAAACGGCGCGGCATCGGGAACGTGCAGCTTTTCGAAATCGAATACCACCAGCGGTTTGCCACCATCCTGTCGTTTTTTATCCTTACCATCATCGGCGCGTCGCTCTCCTCGCGCAAAATAAAGGGAGGTATGGGGCTGAATATCGGCATCGGCATCGGGCTGAGTTTTTCGTACATACTGTTTTCCAAAATCAGTTCCACCTTTGCCGTCAGCGGCTACGTCAGTCCGATGATTGCCGTCTGGATTCCCAACATGCTCTATGCACTCATCACCATATACCTCTACCGCAGGGCGCCGAATTGACGGGGCGCGGTGCAGACCGATGCGTATACGGTTTTATACGGAAGAAGTACGTGTGGGGATTTGCGGGAAATGCGGCGGACGGGGCGCCGCACCGCCTTTATTCTTTCCTGTACGACGAACGTACAAGCGGTGCGCTCTCGACATGCGCAAAGCCTTTTGCCAGCCCCAGCGCGCGGTAGGCGTCGAACTGTTCGGGCGTGATATATTCGGAAACAGGGATATTTTTTCGCGACGGCTGCAAATACTGTCCGATGGTCAGGCAGGAAACGCCGGCCTGCAAAGCGTCGTCCATCAATTCGGACACCTCGTCCGGCGTCTCGCCCAGACCGACCATGATGCCCGTTTTCGCCGTCACCCCCGACGCCGCGACGTGCGACAGCACGGACAAACTCCGCTCATAGCGCGCCGCGCTTCTTATCTGCGGACTTAAGCGCCGCACCGTTTCCAGATTGTGCGAAATGACTGCCGGCGCCGCCCGTACAACCCTGTCCGCCAAGTCCGTTCGTCCCTGAAAATCGGGGATAAGCGTTTCGAGCGTGGTGTCGGGATTCAGCGCCTTTATCCGGCGGATGGTATCGACCCAGTGCCCGGCGCCCAGGTCGGGCAAATCGTCTCTGTCTACCGACGTCACCACGGCATATTTCAGTCCCATCAGGCGAATACTTTCGGCCACGCGCTCCGGCTCGGACGGATCGAGGGGCTTCGGCCTTCCGGTCTGCGTATTGCAAAACCGGCACGCGCGTGTGCACACGTCGCCTCCTATCATAAAAGTAGCCGTCCCGCGGCTCCAACATTCCCCCTGGTTAGGGCATCGCCCGCTTGCGCAAATCGTATGCAGGCAGTGCGACTCCACAATCCGCTTCGTCTTGAGGAAACGCGCATTGCCTTGCAGCCGGATTTTCAGCCAGCCGGGTTTTACGGGATGTTTTTCCAAAACAGAATTACAGAATTAAAGATTTAAAATGAATATCGTACTCCACGCCTGATAAGCAGGAAAGGATTTATTTTTCATAGCCTTACGCTTGCGGTGCGGAGATAAAACCCACTCCGGATGCCTTAATTCGGAGCCTCTCGGAGTTAACTCCGAACCGCGCAGAGTTAACTCCGAGCCTCTCGGAGTTAGCTCCGAGCCGCGCAGAGTTAGCTCCGAGCCACGCAGAGTTAACTCCGAGCCGCTCAGAGTTAGCTCCGAACCGCTCAGAGTTAACTCCGAGCCACGCAGAGTTAACTCCGAGCCTCTCAGAGTTAACTCCGAGCCTCTCGGAGTTAGCTCCGAGCCGCGCGGAGTTAGCTCCGAACGGCAAAAACTTGGTTGAGGTATCATATCCGGTATGCCTGAGATTTGATGATTGGGGATTCAATCGTGCAACAAATTGTCGAACAAAAAATCCGCCATTTTCGTATAAAGATGCAGACGCGTGTTTCCACCCGCAATGCCGTGATTGCGATCTTTGTAAAAGTGCATGTCGAACTGCTTCCCCGCCTGCACCAGCGCTTCGGCATAATCGACGGACTGCTTGAAATGCACGTTGTCGTCTGCCGTTCCGTGGATAAGCAACAGGCGTCCCTGCAGGTTTTCGGCCAGCTTTATCGGCGATGTGGCATCATATCCGCCTTCGTTTTCTTTCGGCGTCCGCATGAAGCGTTCCGTATAGACCGAGTCGTAATAACGCCAGTCGGTCGGAGGCGCCACGGCTATTCCGGCTCGAAACGCGCCGTTGCCCGTGCTCAACGCCATCAGCGTATTGTAGCCGCCGAAGCTCCATCCCCAGATGGCCATGCGGTTGCCGTCGACATACGGCAACTTTGCCAGCGCACGCGCCGCTTCCGCCTGATCTTTAGACTCCAGTTCTCCCATCCGCAGATACGTACATTTGCGAAACTCTTCGCCCCGCGCACCCGTGCCGCGACCGTCTACGCATACATAAATGATGCCTTTCGCCGCAAGATAGTGCTCCCAGTCGAACCCGAACTGATCCGAAACGGATTGCGAGCCGGGGCCGCCGTACTGAAACATTACTACCGGATACTGCTTCGAGGGGCTGAAATCCGGCGGCTTCACCATCCACCCGTTCAGTTCGAAACCCGACGCCGTCTCTACCTTGATAAATTCTTTCGGCGAGAAGGCATAGCCTTTCAGCTTTTCTTTCAACGCCGCGTTATCCAGAAGCGTGCGTAACACTTTACCCGTCTTCGTCTCGTTTACCGTGATTGTCACAGGCTCGGTTGCGCAGGAATAACGGTTTACGAAATAGGCGTAATTCGCGTTGAAATCGGCGCTGTTCGTCCCCGTCTGCGTCGAAATGCGTGTTTTCTCGCCCTTGCCGTCCACCTTGTATACCGAGCGCCGCAACGGGCTTTCTTCCGCCGATTCGTAATACACCGTGTTCGTCGCTTCGTCTATCCCCAGCAATCGCGTCACATCCCAGTTTCCTTTCGTCACCTGACGCAACTCTACGCCCGTCTGCGCATACCGGTAAATATGCGCATAGCCGTCTTTTTCGCTCACATAATAAAAGCCGTCTTTCGTAAATCGAATGCCTGCCGGCCAGTCGGGGTCGATATACCGTTTGTTTTCATCTTTTAGTATCAGCCGGAAAACGCCGCTTTTCGGATTGGCATGAAACATGCTGAAAACGCTTTGGTGGCGGTTCAGCGTCATCACGACCAGTTGTTCGGGGTCGGATGAGAAAACGATGCGCGGAATATAACTCTCCGCATCGACAGGCGTTTCCAGTCGCTTAATGTCTTTCGTCTCTACGGAATACGAATAAAGCGATATGCCCGAATTAGGCTCGCCCGCCTTCGGATATTTATACTCGTACAAGTCGGGATAATAACCCTCGCCATACATTTGCATACGATATTCCGGCACGGGCGATTCGTCGAAACGGACGTATGCAAGATACTTGCTGTCGGGCGACCATGCCGTCAGGTTGGTGACGGCAAACTCTTCCTCGTAAACCCAGTCCGTGGCGCCGTAAATAATTTTGTTGACGGCGCCGTCTTTCGTCACCTGCACTTCCGTGTCATAATCAAATTTTTTCAGCCATATATTGTTGTCTTTTACGTATGCGCACATCCGCCCGTCGGGCGAAAACGTGGGGATCATCACCTTTTCGCCCGATTCGTTCAGCGGTTTTACCATGTTGCGCCGCACGTCGTACACATACGTGTCGGCCTTGTACGAACGACGGTAAATCTGTTCCCGTCCGCGCCAAAGCAATATGCGGTAGCCTGTCGAGCTGATGGTATAACCTTCAAAATTATCGAACGTACATTCCCGCGCGCGGCTCGTGTCGAACAGCGTGTCGACGGGCGCGCCTGTTCTGTACGAATACTTGATAATTTTTGTCCGTTCGCGGTTCATCGCCGTATAGTGTTCCCCGTCCGGCATCGACCGCAATTCGCCGATAAACGTTTGCTGACGGAACGTACCGCCTGTCACGTCTTTTAATTCCACACGCCGGGCGCCCTGCTGCGCCCACATCCCGCCTGCCGTCAATGCGCACAACAGCAGATTCAAACATTTTCCCATTTGCATAAGTATTGTATTTTAAAAGTTTATAGAAACAAATCATCATCCGGAACACGATTTTCCTTTCACAATTTCCGGTTTCGCAAAGATAGAGATAGTTCCGGAAAGTTTCTATATTTGCAGCATGGTAAAATCAAAGCCTTACTGCGATTTCGGCGATTTCCTGAAGAAGACGTTCCCCTGCAAGGTACAGAAAATCTCCGTGAATGCCGGATTTACATGCCCGAACAGAGACGGAAGCAAAGGTTACGGCGGTTGCACGTACTGCAACAACCGTACCTTCAATCCGGCCTACGGCGAAGCTGCCGGAAGCATCTCCGCGCAATTAGACGAGGGCATCCGCTTTTTCGCATACAAATATCCGGACATGAAATACCTTGCCTACTTCCAGTCGTATACAAACACTTACGACACTCCGGAAACGCTCCGCCGCAAATATGAAGAAGCGCTGGCATTTCCCGGCGTAGCAGGCCTGATTATCGGCACGCGCCCCGACTGCATGTCCGGCGAACTGCTGGACTACCTCGCTGCCCTGGCGCGCAAGACGTTTGTGCTGATAGAATACGGCGTCGAGAGTACTTCCGACGACACGTTGCGACGCATCAACCGCGGACACGACTATCACACTTCGGCCGAAACTATCCGCAAAACACATGCACGCGGGATTTATGCCGGCGCACACCTGATTCTGGGGCTTCCGGGCGAAAGCCGGCAGCAGATGCTGCAACATGCCGACGCCATCTCCGAACTGCCGCTGACATCGCTCAAGCTGCACCAGTTGCAGATCATCAAACACACTGCCATGGAGAAGGAATTTACGGCGCATCCCGAACGTTTCCGCCTGTTTACGCCTGAAGAATATGCGGATCTGGCGGTCGACTTTGCGGAACGGCTAAATCCAGCCATAGCCATCGAACGATTCATCTCCCAGTCACCCAAAGCGCTGCTCGTCGCTCCCGACTGGGGATTAAAAAACTACGAATTTCGCGCACTCGTCGACAGACGCTTCGCCGAACGTTGCACAAGGCAGGGCGCAAGGTGCAAATCGAAATAACTGCGACAGGAAAATCCGTAAAATTCCCGCCCTTATGCTCGCCGTGTCATAAACAAGTATTATTTTTGTCCTAAAATTTAACGGCGATGAAAAGTTTTGGTTCTTATTTGGTTTCTTTTTTATTGTGTATGCACATTCAGGCGCTGTATTCGCAGCAGGAGCTTGTGGGGGAAGATCAGGGAGAAAGCATATTCCTTCATACCGTCGAACGCGGTCAGACGGTTTATTCCATCAGTCTGATGTACGGTGTCGACGAGGCGGACATCTATCGCCTCAACCCGTTGAGTCGCGAAGTCATCAAGGCAGGCGAAACGCTCAAAATCCCGCAGAAAGACTTTGCGGAAAAGCGCGTGAACGACGACGAGATGTACCTCTATCATACGATCGAAACGGGCGAAACGCTCTACGGCGTCTCGCGCCGGTACGGCCTTTCTGCCGAAGATCTCTCGGATGCCAACCGCGGCCTCACGCCTCTGACATTCTCCGCCGGGAAAACGATTCGCATCCCCTCGATGAAAATCCACTCCCTGCCCGTCACGCAGACCAAAGTGGTCATCAAGGAAATGAAATACAAAATCAAACGCAAGGAAACGATGTACAGCATTTGCCGCCGGTTCAACCTCACCGGCGAAGAGCTTGTAGCCCGTAACCCCGCGCTGAAATCGGGACTGAAAGCCGGAATGGAACTGATTATCCCCGTCAAAACGGAAGAGGTCGTGACCGAAGTCCCCGAACAGAGGGAAATAAATCTGGAAGAACTGGTCGGATACCGGCAAAAGATCGAACAAACGAACAGCGCGCGCATAGCCCTGCTGCTCCCTTTTCACAAGTTCGACGCAAAAACGCCGCTCGATACGCGGGTGATCGAGTTTTACGAGGGATTCCTGATGGCCGTCGACAGTATACGAAACCGGGGCATGTCCGTCGAACTCTACGTAAATAATATAGGCGACGACATGGTCACGACAAACAAAGCGCTCGAAAACATCGAAATCGAACGCGCCGACCTGATAATAGGCGGCATGACGGACGAACAAATCGAACGGATAGCCGACTATGCGGAGAAGCACGAAATAAAATACATCGTCCCCTTCTCCTCGCGCTGCGAACGCCTGACGATGGAAAATCCGTTTGTCTTTCAGGTGAACACCCTGCTGCAAAACCTCTATTCCTACCTCACGCCGCGCATCCGCGCACTCTTCCCGCAGCACCGGATTATCCTGATCAATACGAACGACAGCGACCGGAAAACGCAGTTCGCCAACGTCCTCAAGGCCGATTTGAACGACAACGGCATCCACTTCGAGGAAATCGCCTTCCACGAAAAGACTTTCAAAACCGACATATCCGGCCTGCTCAGCAACACCGCCCCCAACCTCGTCATACCCCTCTCCGGTTCGCTCGACGCACTGCTCAAAATCAAGGGCACACTGCGCAGCATTATCGAAACCAAACCCAAATATGCAATCACGCTCTTCGGACATCCCGAATGGCAGGCGTATACGAAAGACTGCCTCGACGACTTTTATGCGCTCGACGCCCGCTTCTACACCACCTCGTACATGAACGCCATGACGCCCGAAGCAAACGGCTTTACCGACAAATACAAGGCGCTTTATTTCAAACCGCTTCCACCGGCCTCGCCCAGATATGCCGCGCTCGGTTTCGACATGGGATTCTATTTCCTTACCGCCGTCCGCACCTACGGACGCGCTTTCGACAATTACATGCAACTCCACAAATGCAACAGCATACAGTCCGGATTCCGCTTCGAGAGGGTGAACAACTGGGGAGGGTTTCTCAACACAAACCTCTACATCGTACACTTCAATAAAGAAGACCACACCATACGGCGCGAAGAATGAAACGGACAATCGCCTGCTGCTGCATATGCACCCTCTCCGCCGCGTGCTTCACGATGCGTGCGCAACACACATTCCGTCCCGAATGGGCGGTCGGCGTCTCGGCCGGAGCAAACGGCGCAAGCGTATCCTTCTCCCCCAAAGTGCAGCAAAGCATGTATATGGGATATACCGGAGGCATGACCGTACGGTGGATTACCGAAAAAAACCTCGGCATCCAGTTCGAAGTCAATTACAAACAGCAGGGATGGCAGGAACGGTTCGACGAAGCCCCCGACGGAAACGACTACTCCGGCCTGTACTACCGCCGGCGAATGAACTACATCGACATCCCTTTCTTCACCCACGTATATTTCGGCGGCAAACGGCTGCGCTTCATCGTCAACCTCGGCCCGCAGGCAGGACTGCTACTCGGCGAAAAGACGGCCTCGAACCTTAACGGCCTCGAACCGCAACGCACGAACGCACAACACGACATGCCCGCCGCAAAATCGCTGGAATGGGGCATCGGCGGAGGGATGGGGATGGAACTGCGCACCGGCGCCGGATTCTTCCTCCTCGAAGGACGATACTGCTATGCCTTAAGCGATTTTTACGGCACCCGGCGCACGGACGTTTTCGGCAAAGCCTCCGCACAGGTCTTTTCGCTCAAACTCACATACCTTTTCCCCCTCCGCCGATAAATGCACGGGCACGGCCTCTCCTCTTTCATCTCAAACGGTCAGGGGAGACTTTGTCGCCGGGAGAGATGAGATATGAGTGATGAGTGATGAGCGACGCCCCGTCACACTCATCACTCCTCACTCATCGCTCATCACTTCCATACTGTACGCGGCATCGTTTTGTGAATTGCCCGTCAAGGCATTCCTGTCAACAGAAAAGCACAATCCCGTCTTGACTGCCGCTGCAACAAAGTCGCTTGTACCATAAAATGCCTTAAGCGCCATCCGAAGATAGTATAAACTTGTCTGAGACAGTCCCGACGCGGAGCAATTTTTTCCGTCAAAAAATTATTTATACATTTGCACATCGAAAGAAATAAAGCCTTTTTTACCTTTTCGGAAGTAAGAAAATGAATTTCATAAGACTGATACTGCACGGTAAGAAGACTTACCTTATATGGTAAGAAGACTTACCTTGCATGGTAAGAAGACTTACCTTACATGGTAAGAAATCTTACCTTATATGGTAAGAAGACTTACCTTACATGGTAAGAAATCTTACCTTACATGGTAAGAAGACTTACCTTACATGGTAAGAAATCTTACCTTACATGGTAAGAAAACTTACCTTGCATGGTAAGAAATCTTACCTTATATGGTAAGAAGACTTACCTTACATGGTAAGAAATCTTACCTTGCATGGTAAGAAATCTTACCTTATATGGTAAGAAATCTTACCTTACATGGTAAGAAATCTTACCTTACATGGTAAGAAATCTTACCTCACAGGGCAAGAAGTCTTAAATTGAATGAAAGAAGACATGAACATACAGGAATCACGCTGCAAAATGAATAAATAAACATATATAGCGTATTGATAAACAAAAAAATAATCGTAACAAAAAAACAAAACGGAATATGGCAACACATAAAGACTGGATCCCGAAAAAACACGAAGCGCTTTACAACATGGCGTTACAGACATGGTCGTACCTGTCGATTCCCGAAAATCACATCCGCATGGGTTTCATCGCCGACTCCCCCGGATGGACATGGGTCACCACCGTATTCGTCCCTGCGCTGAATACGGAGAAAAAGGCTTTCGAGGAATGGGAAAACCCGGCCACGCGCACGACCGTAATCACATCCAAACTTGCCGAGGCGGAAAAAATGTTTATCCCCATCTACCGGATGCTTTACACCGGATTCCTTAAATCGTGCCCCTTAGTAACCGACGACGACCTTATCGCCATGGGATTGCCGCAACGTCAACGCAAACACAAACGCGCGTCGATTCCGCAGAAAAGTCCCGGCGCTGCGACCGACACCTCGCACATCCGCCGCGTAAAAGTGCATTTCTACTCCGCCGACAGCGCCCACAAGCGCGGCAAGCCTCACGGCGTGCGCGGCGCGGAAATGCGCTGGGGCATCTTCGACTCGGCGCATGGCATAAGCTTCGACCGGCTGGATCGCGCCTCGTTCGGCATCCGCACTCCGTTCGTCATAGACTTCCTCGACGAACAGCGCGGCAAAGTATTTTGCTTCTGCATAAGGTGGGAAAACACGCGCGGCGAAAAAGGCCCCTTCGGCCCCATGCTCAGTACAATCATTCCGTAACGCGCGGCGCAAGGCGTCTTCTTTTTATTTCAATACGGAGATATACTGTACGCGGTATCGTTTTGTGCATTGCCCGTCAGGGCATTCCTGTCAATAGAAAAGCGCATCTGCCCACGCGCCTCATTGCCCGTCAGGGCATTCACTTGCTGCTTATGAATCCCCTGAACGGGGAACAGGGGAAAGCGGGGCGACCGATATTTCTATTGATATTCTTCCCCTGACAGGGAAGAACAGGTCTGCTTTCATGGCACAAAACCATGCCGCGTAAAGTATAAAAAAAACACAGAGGCGGTTCGGCAAAGCGTATGACCGGGTTCATGCTTTGTGCGCGCCGTCTCTGTGTTTCTGTGTGTGATCCTGTATATGTCGGATGGAGAATCCGCCGTCGAGGCGGATTATGGGCTTTTATTTTATTCTTTTCACCTTGATTCTTGACTGTTGCCCGCCGTCGAGGTATATCCGGTGCACGGCCTTCCGGTAGTCGGAGGCGCGGGCTTCGAATATGTACATGAAGCGGTTGGGGTTCCTGTCTACGAGCGGGAACCATGCGCTTTGCACCTGTACCATGATCCGGTGTCCTTTTTTGAAGGTGTGAGCAATGTCGCGCAGTTCAAACGCTACTTTCGTTACTTCGCCGGGGGTAAGCGGCTGGGGGTCGGAGAGGCTGTTGCGGAACTTGGCGCGAATGACGTCGCCGCGTACCAGTTGCTGGAAGCCGCTTAGCCTGATGTGTGGCGGCGTATCCGCACGGTTGCGCGTGGTGTCGGGATATACGTCGATGAGTTTCACCACAAAGTCGGCATCCGTGCCGGTGGTGGAAACGTACAGTTCCACGTCGAGCGGCCCCGACAGCGTGACGTTTTCGTCCAGCACGGGCGTGCGGTAAACCAGCACGTCGGGGCGCGAGGCGGCAAAGCGCTGGTCTTCGACCATGTATTCCCTTATCGGGCGCATGGCGGAGACGGTTGTGTAGGGCGTCGGTTTGGCCGGGTCGCTGACGTATTCGTCATATGCGCCTCCGGCTTCGGGCGCTTTGTCGAACGAGAGGCTGTTGCCGCTGCCGAGGTAGAGGTACGCATCCGTGGCGGAGGCGGGCGGCCATGCGTCGTATGTTTGCCAGCGGTTGCTTCCCGTCTCGAAAACCGTCACTCCGGGTATCTCCGGACGACCTTTGCCCTTGAGGTGGTAGTTGAAGAAGGGCAGTTCGATGTTTTCACGGTAGTATTCGGACGTGTTCGAGTCGAAATGCACGTTGCCGAACACGTCGCCGTTGCCTCTTGCCCATCCGCCGTGCGGCCATGGCCCCATTACCAGATGGTTTGTCGCGCCGGGATTGTTGGCACGGATGGCGGCATACGTTTTGAGCGGGCCGTAGAGGTCTTCGGCGTCATACCATCCGCCGACGGTCAGTACGGCAGGCTTTACGCGCTTGAGATGGGGCAGGGGGGTGCGGCTTTGCCAGAACTCGTCGTAGGTGTCGTGTCGAATCATTTCGTCCCATATCGGTACGAGGTCTTTGAAATACTTCTCTTTCAGATCGGCGTAGGTGTTTTCGAGGAAAAAACCGTAGCTGTCTTCCGTATCGAAACGAATGGGGCGGTAGTAAGGCGTGCTGGTCGGCACGGGGCGGACTTGGCCGAAGCCGGCGTAGAAGGTAAAGTTGCCGAGGAGGAAGAATGCGCCGTTGTGGTACGTATCGTCGCCGACAAACAGGTCGGTTACGGGCGCCTGCGGCGAGGCGGCCTTCAACGCCGGGTGGCTGTCGAGGATGCCGCACGTGGCGTAGAATCCGGGATACGAAATGCCGTAGATGCCTGCCTTGCCGTTGTTGCCTTTTATGTTTTTTATCAGCCACTCTATGGTGTCGTACGTATCGCTGCTTTCGTCCACGTCCGTTTTCCCCTTCTTGTTGGGGATGTACGGGCGGGCGTCGACAAATTCGCCTTCCGACATCCACCGTCCCCTTATGTCCTGATATGCGAAGATGTATCCTTCGCGCACGAACGGCGCGGACGGCCCGATGCTCGGACGATAGCGGTCTTCGCCGTAAGGGCTGACCGTATAGGGCGTCCGGTTGAGCAGGATGGGATATTCCTTACTGCTGTCTTTGGGGATGTAGATGGCGGTGAACAGCCTGACGCCGTCGCGCATGGGTATCATCCGTTCGATTTTCGTGTAGTGTTCGCGTATGTATTCCGCGTCGCTGCCTGCTGCGGACGACGGTTGCGCGCATGAAATCCCGTATCCTGCAATCGACAGGATGAGAATGGTAAAATATATTCTTAATGCTTTCATAAATTCTTATTGTTTGGGTAAAATAAAAAGACGGTTCTTTTTCTCCTGTCGTCAGTAAGTAACAAATCCGGCATCTTTCAACATTTCCAGATACTGCGTGATGTCGGCAAGGCTTTCCGTTGCGGGAAACTGTGCATCCAGCATTTTCTTTATGTCCAGTACACTGTTGTTTCCGGATACGGTAAGCCGGGCGATTTCCGCGCCGTTTATGATTCGTATGCCGCGCTGCACCGTCACTTCCGCGCCGCCTCTTCCGAAGGTCATTGTCATGATCCCGTGCTTGGTCAGCGTCTCGTGCGGAATGGTGCGGAGCGCGCCGTAGCCCGTTTCGAACGCGAGTGAAGTGGCTTTCGGATAAATCCGCGCCGCCTTCTGTTCTTCCGGCGTCAGTGCAACCGGTTTGACGGCGACGTGCAACGCTTCGCCGCGGGCTTTGGCCAGATCTTCGAGGCTTTTTACGCCGATTTTGTTTATGCTTTGGATATGGGCAATCTGCGTGTCGATATATTTTTTCAATATACTGCCCGACGGAGCGAGTTCCAGTACCGACGACAGGGTTGCCTTTTCGTGGACGGTGAAGGCGTCGAGATCAAAGACTGCGCGTTTGCAGGCCGCGGGCAGGTCGTCGGCCGATGCGCTGTTTATCCTGTTGGCATTGCTTTGCTGGATAAGCGCCATGCGTTTGACGGCGTTGGTCGATACTTCGGCGGCGATTTTCAGCGCGCCGTCCTCGTCTGCCGAAGCAATGGCGTATGCCGTTGCCGCGGCGATGACTGTGGCGCGCCGCAATTGGGTCGGATCGAGAATGGAAGGCCGGTCGCCCGAAGTATGGTAATAGTTGTCCGGCCAGGTGATGAGCATCAGCGCCGGTATGTTGACGCCGAAGTCGTTAAAAATCTCATGGTCTGACGAGCCGTAGTGCGCCGACACGGCGTAGTAGAACGGATCGTGCGAGCCTGTCACGCTGAAGATGGGTTTGAGCGGTTCGGGGCGTCCGGCGCCTGTGGCGAGGAACTGCTTGTTGGTCGCTCCCACGTAGTGGAACATCGATTCGGTAACGTCGTTTATGTAGTGTGGATTGCCCATCGTCGTGCGCTGAAAGCAGAAGAGGCTTTCGCTTTTGCTCAGCCACAGCCCGACCATGTCCAGATTCAGGCAGCAGAGCGTTTTGGGGACAAGGTCTTTGTGCCGTCCGATCCATGCGGCGGAGCCTGATATTTCGGGTATCCAGAGAAAGCGGATGCTCCGTTTGGGGCGCGGAATGCTTCCTGCGACGATAAGTTTGTTCAGCGTGCGCGCCATGTCGAGGATGGCAGCCGCACCGGAGTTGTTGTCGTTTGCGCCCAGTTTGACGTATCCTTCGAAAAGATGTGCGGTGATGATGATTTCGCCTGCATTCGGGTCGGCGCCGGGAATGAGGCAGGTGGGTATCTGGTTGTCCGTTTCCGTTTCCGTCGTTTCGACCTTGGCCTGCACGGTGATTGTTTCGCCGGCCAGCAACCGGTCTCTTAACGCATATCCGTCGCGTGGCGGCAGGTTAAAGCAGAAAAGCGACGTGCCGGGGCGTATGCCTGCGTTCGGCACCTGTATGGGGTCTACCAGCGGGCGCGGCGAATAGAACGAGATGATTCCGACGGCGCCGGCCTTGTCGACGTCGCCCTGTATGCGTGCGCCGGCCACTTCCGTGACGACAATCTTGCCTTTCACGTCGGCCAGCTCTTCGCGCGTGCTGCCTCGGCCTATCCAGACCAGTTGCGTTTCTACGTCGGCGTTTGCGCTGCCTTGTGCGAGGTAAGCGGCCAGGTCTTCGTAATCGGCTATTTTGGCGCGCTTCGGAGATATTTCCCAAAGAGACGCTTTCACGCCGTCCCACGTAGTGGCTTTGCCGATGCGTTCTACGGCGGCGTTCGGCAAACCGTATTCTTTCAGTTTTCCGTAGACGTATTTCGTTTCATGCAGATCGCCCCGGTATTCTTCGGGGGTTCTGTTTTTTTCATATGGAGCCAGCTCCATCACATGATAATAAGCCTGTTCGCCGGACGATTCGCCGACAATCAGGTCGTAAATGCTTTCGGGAAGCAGGTTCGTCGGCGTGAAAGGCGTAGTGTAGTTTTGAGCCTTTACGGCGATACTTGCCGCAACAAGTGCGACGGAGAGATAGATAAAACCGATTTTTTTCATATTCTTAATTTTAATGATTAGTCCTTTTGTAAACGGGAAATCGCTTTGTTCGGGAATAAGTTATCAAAAAGAATTTCATGGTTGCCGACCGGTATTCTTTTGCAACAAATATTACCCGAATAATGGCACAAAGATATGAAATAAAATTATTCCCGGAAGATATTCGGATATTTTTTATCGTCCGGTTGCGCACGGTGCGGTTTCGAAAAAGAAGGAGGCCGGCTTCCCGATGTATGGGGGCCGGCCTCCTTTGCAGTTACAGTGTTATCAGTGCGCCATCACTTCGGCTATTTTGGCTTTCAGTTCATCGCCTCTTAAATCGCGGGCGAGGATTGTGCCGTCCGGGCCGAAGAGGATGATGTGGGGAATCCCTCTTATGCCGTATATTTCGGTGGGAATCTGCTGTGCATCGAGTATTTGCGGCCAGGGGACGTTGTGCTCGCGAATGGCTTCCTTCGTAGCCTCGCGGTCGTCCGATACGGCTACGCCCAGCACTTCGAACCGGTCGCCTTTGTATTTTGCGTATACTTCCGCGATGACAGGGATTTCCTCAATGCAGGGGCCGCACCACGATGCCCAGAAGTCGACCAGCACGTATTTTCCCTTGCCCACGTAGTCCGAAAATGAAACGGACGAACCGTCGGGATTACCGTTTTCTATTGTGAAATCGGTGAAGGGCTTGCCGACTTCCGTCAGCGCTCCCTGTTCCGCGATAAGACGGATTTGCCGGACGTACTGCCGGAAGAGGTTTTGAATGTACTCCTGATTTTTTATGTCTTCGCCCAAAAGCGCGTAGAGAGAATCCGCTTTTTCGGCGGAAAGCGAAAAGAGCTGCTCAAGAAAAAGGTATTTCCCTATCGCGTTATTTCTGTTTGCATCCAGATATTTGCTTTTAAGCGCTTCTTGCCGGAGTGTGATTGCATTTATACTGCTTTTGTCCGATTCATCCGGATCATAATCCATATATTCGATCAGTTCATCGTCCAGCGCTTTCATCTCCGCTACACATTGGGTCCATTCGTCGTTCAGGGGCGTTCCGGACGTTTTCCGATCGGATAAATTCAGGTTGATTACACCCGCTTCGCGTATTATACCGAAAATAAGCATACTGTCCGACGTCGCAAGCGATACGAAATTCATCGTATCGGGCAATACGGCGAAAGAAAACCGGCCGGCCGCAACCTTGACGCTGTCTATAACCGTATTCGAATCGAAATCATGCATGTAAATCCATTGGCCTTCGTATTCGGCAGGGAGGGCGCCGTGGATCACGCACGACTTCCGCTCCTGCGAACACGATGCGAGCATAAAACCCGCACACAAGAAAATAAAAAACTTTTTCATATTACTGTCGTATTAAAATTATTACGCTGCAAAGTTAAGCATATTCTTTTAAATGAATATCGTATTCACTACCCGATAAGCCCGAAGGACTGTTCATAACCAGTGCCATTGGCTTGCGGTGTGGAGATAAAACTTGCTCCTGTTGCCTGTAAGGCGGGACACGGTTGCGGAGCGACTTTCGTGGGGGAGAGGATAAGTTCATACCATCCCCGGATGATGCTGAAGGCAGTTATCTTCGGATATCCGAACAATATTTACTCGTGTCGCAAAATAGAAAACGCCCCGACCGACAGGGTGAGTTTCATGCGGCTTTCGGGCGGTCGGACTCCCGACCGTAACACCATCAACCGCCCAGACGACGAGCCGCCCACTCCCACCAACGCTGCGGAACACGGGGATTCCTTCCCGAAGCCGTCAAGACGCTTCCCCCACACGGGGATTCCGTCCCGAAACCGTCAGGACGTTTTCCCCATGTGGGGATTCCTTCCCGGAACCGTCAGAACGTTTCCCCCACACGGGGATTCCGTCCCGAAGCCGTCAAAACGTTTCCCCCACACGGGGATTCCTCCCCGAAACCGTCAGGACGTTTCCCCCACACGGGGATTCCATCCCGAAGCCGTCAAGACGCTTCCCCCACACGGGGATTCCTCCCCGAAACCGTCAAGACGCTTCCCCCACGTGGGGATTCCGTCCCGAAGCCGTCAAGACGTTTCCCCCACACGGGGATTACGTTCCGAAGCCGTCAAGACGTTTCCCCCACGTGGGGATTCCTCCCCGAAACCGTCAAGACGCTTCCCCCACACGGGGATTCCTTCCCGAAACCGTCAGGACGTTTTCCCCACGTGGGGATTCCTTCCCGGAACCGTCAGGACGTTTTCCCCACGTGGGGATTCCTTCCCGGAGCCGTCAGGACGTTTTCGCAACGCTGCGATTCCTTCCCGGAACC
>JAISNP010000097.1 GCA_031276175.1 Tannerella sp. | reverse complement strand
TATCGCTGAATGTCGTTGCTCAGCGTCGCCGAAACGGGATATATGTCGTGGACGGAACCAAAGGTGTTGTTTTTCATCATCCTGTCCATCTTTTCCGGCGACACTGCCGTCGATGATTCAAGTATTGACGAAGCGTCGAGCATGTCGAGCTGAGCGACTTTTTCTTCGAGCGTCATCTGTTTCAGCAGATTCGCGACACGCTGTTCTACCGGTCGCGACGCATCGCGATACGCCGAATCGCCGCCGCCACAAGCCGTCGCAAACATAATAAAGGCAGGCAACATATATTGCAGCGCCTGCCGAGTGAGAGAATTTCTTTGAACCGTCATGATTATTTTTTTCTTAATGTGTCCGAAATTGTTCATCGCATTTATTTTTTTGCAAAGATATAAAAAAAAGATTGTATGCGGTATTTGCCTGTGCCGGGAAGCCGGCATCGGGTCTGTGAAGCGCAGCCCGATGTGTCGACAGGATTATTATTAGATTAAATAATTAATAATCTGCATGATTGCCGTCCGGCGCACATGCCTGTTCGCGTAATATTCAGGCGAATTTGCGCCATATTCGCCTGAATTTGCGCCGTATTCACACGAATTTGCGCCGTATTCGCCTGAATTTTCTCCGTATTCGCACGAATTTGCGCTGTATTCGCCTGAATTTTCTCCATATTCGCACGAATTTGCGACGTATTCGCCTGAATTTTCTCCGTATTCGCACGAATTTGCGCCGTATTCGCCTGAATTTTCTCCATATTCGCCTGAATTTGCGACAATGACGGACGTATTTTCGTCGTAATTGTCTTGTCTGTCGAGTTAAATTACGACTGTAATTTCTTTATTTTTTTTATTTTCGAACCTAATCGAGCATCAGATTCATGTATCCCGCGCGGCAGTCGTAGCGGAGAAGGGTTTGCGTACATGCGGCGATATTGGTACGCAACGGATTACCGGTTGCAGGCGCAGGATTGTGACGGAGGTAGATGTTGTACATGCGTTCGGCGTCCAGTACGCACGCCATGCCGTAGGGGACGGAGAAAGCGACTGCCGGAGGGATGTGTACGCGGGCAGTATGTGCATGGTAATGCTTCGCGACGAACCGTATCAATGCGTCTCTCGCCGGACGGTCGTCGCAGGCGATTTCTTTGAAAAGGACTGTGCCGTCCGCTTCGGGAACGGCGAAAGTCATGCCGGCCGGCCGGCCGTCGACGAACGCTACCCAGCAGTCGCCGCCATCCGCCAGACAATCCAGCCGTATATTTTCGAGGTCGCCGGCGCAGTGAAGTACGGCACAGGAATGTGCGGACTGCATACGGTCGTAAAATGAAGCGATCGCGCCTTCCGCAATGCACCCCGAAGGCGCCACACGGCAGGTCGCGGCAGCAGGAGACGTGTGCGTGCGGAGACGGAGCGTCTCCACGGAACGGTCGAACGCCGTCTCGTAGCCGAAACGACGGTAATAGTCGAAAAGCCATCCTTCGCCGGGGATAAGCGCCGTGACGGCAAACTTGCGTTCGCGCATGGCGTCCAGCGCTTGGCGCATCAGCATGGTCATATGGCCTTTCCCGCGTTCGGACGGCAGTGTACAGACGCCGCAAACGTATGCCGCGGGAATACGTTCGCCGAAATAAATCATTTCATACGGAATGATTTGCAGCGCCGAAACGATCCGTCCGTTTTTCCGTACGACCGGCGTCTGTTCGTCCCGGTAGATACGTTCGAACCAGAGATTGACGAAGGCGTCGGAATCGCCGAACGCAGTTTTCCACAAATCAATGATCTGCTGCTTCATGTTTTTTTGACGGCCGCATTTTTTTCCAGCAGTATGACGGGATGATAAGACTGTTTTGCCTGTCGCAGTCCGGGAATACCCAGGTCTTCTTCGCGGTTGACAAAAATGAACTGTTCGGGAATCCGGGATGCAAATTCCTGATTGATAATACTGAAAACACCCTCATACCGAATGTCGCCCTTTTCGACATGGATGCCGAAAGCGTGATGGTTGATGGGCGAGCCATAGGTAAAGGCGACAATTTCGCCGTCTACGGTAATTGCGCCTCCCGTCAGCCCCAGTGCGTCGAAATGATTCAGGGCAAAGATCATCGAACGGTTCTCGTGCAGCAAATCTTCAATGCCTTCACTCGTGCTGTTTGCCTGAAACCATTTACATTCCAGATTCAAGCACAAGGGAATAATATCGGGCGTGACGGGTACGTATTCGTACCGGTAGCGCTTTTTGAAATTATTGACATGATTGCGTTTTGCCTGATACTTCTTGCCCTTCAGTGCGGCAAGATCGGTACGCAGATACACGTAGTCGAAATAATCCGGTTCGGGAGTATACTCAAATTCACCGGGGAAACGGTTTTCAAGTTCGTACTTTGCATCCGGTGTCACGCCGAGAATCCACAGCGGATAGCCGTCGGCGCGCGCATCTTCTTCGAGCAACCCGATGATGTGTTTCAAATCGCCGTTACCCACGGGATACATGTACACTCTGCGGTTTTCTTCGACAAAGAAACGAATCAGCAAAAAGCCGTCGACAATAACAAATTCACTTTTGTACAGAAAATGCCAGCTGCATATGTTTGCAAACGAAAAATCACAGTTCAAATAGTTGCCCGGATATATGCAGGAGGTGATAATTTCCCTGTCTTCAATATCGACGGTTTTGAATGATAGCATAAAATGATAAATACTTTTTGTTTGTTTTCGGATCGTATACGTTACGTTTTATTCGATGGCTACGTCCGTCCATACGCCTCCGACCGGTTCGCGCAATGACCGGAATCCTGCTTCTTTCAGCAGGGCGAGCGCTTCCGCCCGTCCGTCGTTCACCAGAGCTGTGTAATGACAGTCCGAATTGACGACGACCGGGATATTGCGCCGCCTGATTTCTCCGAACAGGTTCATGTGCGGATATGTCTGATTTTTTGTGCGCAGATTTTTCGTATTGATTTCAACAATCCGTTCTTTTTCGGCAATCAGGTCAAAGAGAGCAGCGAGAGGTTTGCGATACCAGTCTGCCGCGAGGTCGAAACCGGGATGCAGGCTGCCGTTCATGTAAATCTTGTCGAGATGCCCGATGACATCGAATCCTCCCGCTTCTACCATTCGCATGGACAATTCAAAGAATTTTTTTATAATCAAGCGTATATCGTTGCCGTAATGTTTGGCAACGGCTTCGGCAAAATCTTTGTAACAACCGTCGATGCAGTTCATATTCGCTTCTTTCAGCGGCAGTTGCCACGGTATAAAATGAAGGGAACCGATGCGGTAGTCCAGCGGAAGCGAGCGGAAGTAAGGGATTGAAGCGTTGTAAGTCTCGTCGAGATAGTCGATTTCAAGACCTGCGTATATCTCGATCCGTCCCCTGTATTTTTCTTTCAGCCGTGCAATTTCATGCAGATAGGCAGGCATGTCGGAGGCAGACATGTTCCATCCCGTCTCGAACGGCAACGGCGAATGTGACGAAAAACCGTAGGCTCTGAAATTCTGCGCCAGCGCTGCGCAGACAAACTCTTCCGGCTCACTGCGTCCATCACAGAAAGTGCAGTGACTGTGAAAATTACAGGATTGCATGTTTAATCCGGCCTGTGTGGTTATTTATTTGATGACCTGTAATTTTTTTCCAATCTTCACAAACGCCTCGATAGCCTTGTCCAAATGCGCCTTTTCGTGTCCCGCCGACAGTTGCACGCGGATACGCGCCTGCCCCTTGGGCACGACGGGGTAATAAAATCCCGTCACGTATACGCCTTCGTCCTGCATGAGTTGCGCGAAATCCTGTGACAGTCTGGCGTCGTACAGCATCACGGCGCAAATGGCCGACTGGGTAGGCTTGATGTCGAATCCGGCGGCAATCATCTTGTCGCGGAAGTAAGCTACGTTTGCAATCAGTTTGTCGTGCAGTTCATTGCTTTCTTTCAAAATCCGGAACGCTTCGATTCCCGCGCCGACGATGGCCGGGGCAAGCGAGTTGGAAAAAAGATATGGCCGTGAACGTTGGCGCAGTATGTCGATGATTTCCTGCCGTCCGGTCGTGAAACCGCCCAATGCGCCTCCGAACGACTTGCCCAGCGTCCCCGTGAAGATGTCGATGCGGCCGTATACGTCGAATTGCTCGGCGACGCCGTGCCCTGTTGCGCCGACGACGCCTGCCGAATGTGACTCGTCAACCATCACCAGCGCATCGTACTTTTCTGCCAGTTCGCATATCCTGTCCATCGGGGCAACATTTCCGTCCATCGAAAAAACGCCGTCCGTAGCAATAATACGGAAACGTTGCGCCTGCGCTTCACGGAGGCATTGTTCCAGTTCGGTCATGTCGGCGTTGGCATATCGGTAGCGAACAGCCTTGCAGAGCCTTACGCCGTCGATTATTGACGCATGATTGAGGGTGTCGGAGATGATGGCATCTTCGTCCGAAAGTAACGGTTCAAACAAACCGCCGTTGGCATCGAAACAAGCGGCGTACAAGATGGTATCTTCCGTACCGAAATAGTCGGATATGGCCTGTTCCAACGTTTTATGAAGATCCTGCGTTCCGCAGATGAAACGTACCGACGACATCCCGAATCCGTGCGTATTCATCGCCTTTTCGGCCGCCTTGATCAATCTCGGATGATTCGATAACCCAAGATAGTTGTTGGCGCAAAAGTTCAAAACTTCCTGATTGTTATTGACCCGGATATTTGCTTTCTGGGGCGTTATAATGATTCGCTCCGTTTTATACAGTCCGTTATTTTCGATTTCCTTCAGTTCACGAGTCAAAAATGATTTTATTTTTCCGTACATAAATATATATATTCTGTTGGCTTTTTTCGCGTGGCAAATATAATTCATTCCGATCAAACGCGGACGAAAAATCGCACATAATTTGTCGCAGAAGCAATAATTAATGTGTACCTTTGCGCCCGTGTTTCGAAAATAAATTATGACAAATGTTTTGATAATCGGATCAACAGGCCAAATCGGTTCGGAATTGACGATGGCGTTGAGGCGTCGTTATGCCGAAGGGCAGATTGTAGCAGGCTATATTTCGGGTGCGGAGCCAAAGGGCGATCTTGCCGCGTCGGGGCCATCTGTGCAGGTGGATATTACGGATGGGCGTCAGATAGCCGAAGCGGTTTCACATTATAAGATAGATACGATATACAATCTGGCGGCATTACTGTCGGCTGTGGCGGAAGCCAAACCGCAAATGGCGTGGCATGTGGGTGTAGGCGGATTGTTTAATGTACTTGAAGTGGCGCGCGAGAAGCATTGCGCCGTGTTTACGCCCAGTTCAATAGGAGTTTTTGGTGAGAACACACCGAAATACAGGACGCCGCAGGATACGTGTTGCTGTCCGCGCACAATGTACGGCGTGACGAAAGTGACGGGCGAACTGCTGAGCGATTATTATTTCAGACGGTACGGGGTTGATACACGTTCGGTACGTTTTCCGGGACTGATTTCGTATATTACGCCTCCGGGCGGCGGGACGACCGATTATGCCGTCGACATTTTTTACGCGGCTGTCAGGAAAGCACATTTTATCTGCCCGATTGCATCAGGTACGTTTATGGACATGATGTATATGCCCGACGGATTGCATGCCGCCATCCGATTGATGGAAGCCGACCCGTCTCGACTGAAACACCGCAATGCGTTTAACATCACCTCGATGAGTCTGGAACCCGAAATCCTTTTCAACCAAATACGGAAATACGTCCCCGATTTCACGATGGAATACGTCGTAGACCCGTTGCGTCAGGCGATAGCCGAATCGTGGCCGGACATGATGGATGATACTTGCGCCCGCGAAGAATGGGACTGGCAGCCCTGTTACGATTTGGATGCGATGACGAAAGATATGCTTGAAAAGTTACGCGACAGATTAAAATAATCAATAAAAAAACTTGCAGTACCGTCTATGGAAGCGCTTTTGGGATACGAACGCGATTTGTTTTTATGGCTTAACAGTTCGCATACGCCTTTTTTAGACACGATAATGTATGGTTTTACTGGCGTGTGGATATGGTGTCCGGCGCTGCTTGTGCCGTTGTGTTTCATGCGGAAGAAAAAAACGGAACTGATTTGCATCGTGCTTTCGGTTGCAACGGTTATTGTTTGCAGTCTGTCCGTTTCTACCTATTTGTTCAAACCGGCTTTTGCCCGTTTTCGTCCGACAACGCACCCGTCGTACATGCATTATGTGACTTTGTTGAATGATTATCATGCAAACGGAATGTACGGTTTCATTTCGGGACATGCAACGACGGCTTTCGGTTTTGCTGTTTTCTCGCTGTTGCTGGTCAGGAAAAAGGCGTACACTGTCGCCATCCTGCTTTGGGCTGCAATGATGGGATATTCGCGTATTTATCTGGGCGCACACTTTATTTCGGATGTGGTAGCCGGATTGCTGGTCGGCTCATTGCTGGGATGGTTGTTCTACAAGTTGTACGGATATGCAACAGTACGTTTTAATTATAACGTTTGACTCGAATGAGGAAAATTCTTTTTATCACAGGCTTCATTTCCCTTGCAGGAATGGTTTTTTCGAAAGAAGATACATTGCAAATATCGCTTTGCGGACATGAATCGCTGCTTGCGAATACAAGAGACATGCGTTTGTTTCGGCACAATTCTTTTCTGTCCGAAAAGCAGTCGTTCGCTTCGCAGGACGGTCGGAGCAAACACCCCTCTGCCGCACGGTTTGTCACTTCCGCGTTTTTTATCGCCTACGGTACGGCGGCACGCTTTAACAATACGCCTTTCCGTCGATTCGACAAATACGTGGCCGAGCGTGTGGAACTGAACTTCAACCGTCATTATCCGGCAGACTCCTATCTTGCGACAGTGCCGGCCGCGTTTGCATACGGACTGGATTTTTTCTCCGGCGTTGCGTCGGCACATAATTTCAGGGACAGGACGTTGGTTCTTGCCACGTCGTACCTGTTCATGTGGGGAACGGTGACAACGATGAAAAAGCAAATCCCTGTCGTCCGTCCCCGCGGATGGAATAGCGATGCTTTTCCTTCGGGACATACGGCCGCGGCATTCACCGGCGCGCATATTTTATATAAGGAATACAGCGCGCAGTCGCCTTGGATTGGAGTGGGAGGATATGCGATTGCGGCGACAGTGGGCGTCCTGCGTGTCATAAATCGCGCCCACTGGACGAGCGATATTATAGCCGGTGCGGGTATAGGCATCCTGAGCGCCGAAATCGGATATATGATGCTTCCCGTTTGGCACAGCCTGTTCGGTATTGATACCGACCGACAATTAGTCATTATGCCTGCTGTCGGCGCACGGAATGTGGGCGCAGGACTTATTTACCTGTTTTAATATCGTGGTCAAGTGTTTTCATAAACAGTTCATGCCACGAAAAAGATTTTAGCTAAAGATATGATTTTTTGGGGAGAACGAAGGACGAAATCTTTGATAAGTTTGTAATTTTGCGCCTCCGAACGGAGACAATGAAACGACAAGACGGAATGAACTTAATATTAATTGAACAAATGACTTTTTGAAATGGTAAAGAAAGTAGGTAATTTAATCCCGAATACATTTTTTATTGCAAAAGGAAGCGGAGAATCCGATCTGGAAAAACATGCCGGTTCCTATCACATGGCGCTGTATGATGCCGGTATTGCGGATTTTAACATCATGACCTACTCGTCCGTGATTCCGGCAACGGCACATTTGAAGACGATGGATGAGATTGATTTGCCTCCGTTTGGTTCGGAAATGAAAACCATCATGGCTGTTTCGCACGGTTATCAAGACGAATTTGTGTCGGCAGGGATCGTGTATGCGTGGATGTACAAGGACGAAAACTTTGATGAGAAATTAGGCGGTCTGGTCTGCGAAGTGAGCGGGCGTTACCGCATCGAGGAATTGGAGTCGCGTCTGATACGCGTGATAAACGATTTGCACCAAAAAACATACGGCAAATATTATCTGGGCGATTTGAATTTTATTACGGAAGGCATTACAATAGAGAAACGATACGGCACCGCATTGGCGGCATTATGCTTCACCGATTTTCTGCTTCCGTCCGTCAAAGACTGATTGTGCTGTCCGGCTCTGCGGAAACGACAGTATAAAAGAACTATTCACACAAATATTTCGGGCATTGCCGGCAATAATTCGATTATTGTCGACCGCATCCGTACTTCATTTTATGAATATCGTATTCAGGTCACATTAATAGTCATTCCCGTCCTTCCGACCGGCGAGTTTGTCGAACCAGAAATAGTTGGTCATCCGGATAAAATCCTTTCGAGTCGTGATTTTCTGTTCGATCTTTCTTTTTGTTTTTCTTTTTATTTTGCCGGTTGAAGTTAATTCGGAGCCGGCTTTTCTCATGTGTTCCAGTATTTCGGTAAGCGGTTGACAGGCAAACGGATTGTTAAACAAAAACATTGCTCCCGGCCGGTAAATCGTCCCGATCAGCGGGATATGCGAATTATGCGCAATTGCCCGAAAATGTTTGTCCAG
>JAISNP010000070.1 GCA_031276175.1 Tannerella sp. | reverse complement strand
TCGGCCATATCGATATCGAAATCTTTTATGTTGAGATACGACGGACATAACTGCGGATAGCGGCGAGCATATTCGAGCGCTTTTTCGACAAAACTGAGCGTCTTGTTGCCCATTTTCGGGACGTCGTGCCGTTCTTTCGGCGTGAGCGGCAACACATAGGGGGCAAGCAGGCTGATAGCCGAGTCGATGTTTGCCTGTGCCTGAGCTAATACTTCCGGAGGGATCGGAATGACGTGATTTTCTTCCATGTTTTCTTTATTTTTAAATGATTAAATCAAAATTGTCGGAGCAAAGATAAATAAAATATGCGAGATGCAATTTTTTTTTGCGTCTTCCATGCAAAAAGCGATATCGCGTACAGTATAAATGACATGAAATAAAAAGAATATCGTAATCATTGCCTGATCAGCCTGAAGGGCTGTATTTTCATCATCGCAATGCCGGCGGAGCGGACGGAAGCCGGAAGCGTGCGCGGGGGCTGAAAGGCAGTATTTTCGTAAACGCGGGTCGGCGGCCTGCGGTTTTTTGCGGGCGGGCGGTAAACGGAAATCGGGCAGGCGCGGATTGTATTTTCCGGCCTGCCCGATTTTAATAATGATAGTCTGTTGTCAGTCTTTCAGTTTTGCGGAGAGAAATTCGCGGTTGAGGCGCGCAATGTTGGTCACGGAAATGGATTTGGGACATTCCGCTTCGCAGGCGCGCGTGTTGGTGCAGTTTCCGAAACCGAGTTCGTCCATTTTGGCAACCATGGCTTTGGCTCGCCGTGCGGCTTCGACCCGTCCTTGCGGGAGCAGGGCGAGTTGGCTTACCTTGGCGGAGACAAACAGCATGGCCGACCCGTTTTTGCAGGCTGCCGCACATGCGCCGCATCCGATACACGCGGCCGCGTCCATAGCGAGGTCGGCGTCGGCCTTGGGGACGGGGATGGCATTGGCGTCGGGCACGCCGCCGGTGTTGATGGACACGAATCCGCCGGCTTGCATGATTTTGTCGTAAGCCTGCCGGTCGACGGTCAGGTCGCGCACTACCGGGAATCCGGCCGAGCGCCACGGCTCGACGGTAATTGTTTCGCCGTCTTTAAACTTGCGCATGTGCAGCTGGCAGGTAGTGATTTCGGTGTCCGGCCCGTGTGGATGTCCGTTGATGTAAAGCGAGCACATCCCGCAGATGCCTTCGCGGCAGTCGTGGTCGAAAAACACCGGCTCCTTGCCTTCGTTGACTAATTGTTCGTTGAGCACATCCAGCATCTCAAGGAAAGAGCTTCCCTGCGAAATGTTTTGCAACCTGAACGTCTCGAATTTTCCTTTTTCTTTCGGCCCTCGCTGGCGCCATACTTTCAGTATAATATTAATATTTTTGTCCATAGTCGGTCGATTTTAATTTTTGTAATTACGTTGCTGGCGAACTACAAATTCATAGTCCAGCGCTTCTTTCAGCATGACAGGGTCTTTGTCGTCGCCTTGATATTCCCAGCAGGATACGTACGAAAATTCGTCGTCTCTGCGTTTGGCTTCTCCGTCTTCGGTCTGATGTTCTTCGCGGAAATGGCCGCCGCACGATTCGGCACGGTCGCAAGCATCCCGCGCTATCAGTTCGCCGAGTTCTATGAAATCGGCTAAGCGGAGCGCCTTGTCGAGTTCCACGTTCAGGTCTTCGGCCTTGCCCGGGATACGTATGTTGTGCCGGAACTCTTCTTTGAGCGCCTTGATTTTATCAATGGCGATCTTTAAGCCGTTCGCATTCCGAGCCATTCCGACGTATTCCCACATGATGTGGCCGAGTTCTTTGTGGATACTGTCCGCCGAGCGTGTGCCTTTGACGCTCATCAGTTGTGCAATGCGGTCGTTGATTTGTTTTTCCGCAGCTTCGAATTCCGGCGCGTCGGTTTTGAAACGCGGCACCTGTATCTGGTCGGCAAGGTAGTTCTGGATGGTGTAGGGAAGTACGAAATAGCCGTCGGCCAGCCCCTGCATCAAAGCCGAAGCGCCCAGCCGGTTGGCGCCGTGGTCGGAGAAGTTGGCTTCGCCGATGGCAAACAGTCCCGGAATACTCGTCATCAGTTCGTAATCGACCCACAGCCCTCCCATGGAGTAATGCAAGGCGGGGAATATCATCATCGGCGTTTCGTACGGATTGTCGTCGACGATTTTTTCATACATCTGGAAAAGATTACCGTATCGCTGCTCGACGACTTTTTTGCCCAGCCGGTTGATGGCATCGGCGAAGTCGAGATATACGGCCTGTCCGGAGCCTACTCCGAAGCCTGCGTCGCAACGTTCTTTTGCGGCGCGCGAAGCTACGTCGCGCGGGACCAGATTGCCGAATGCCGGATAACGGCGTTCGAGGTAGTAGTCGCGGTCTTCTTCGGCGATTTGGGTAGGTTTCAGTTTGCCGGCGCGGATCGCTTCGGCGTCTTCTTTCTTTTTGGGAACCCAGATGCGGCCGTCGTTGCGCAACGATTCGGACATCAGCGTCAGTTTGGATTGAAATTCGCCGTGTACGGGGATACAGGTAGGATGTATCTGCACATAGCACGGATTGGCGAAATAGGCGCCTTTTTTGTAGCATTGCCATGCAACCGAGCCGTTCGAGGCCATCGCGTTGGTCGAAAGGAAGAATGTATTCACATATCCTCCGGTGGCTACCACTACGGCGTGCGCAGCATAGCGTTCAATAGCGCCTGTGACCAGATTGCGGGTGATGATGCCGCGTGCGCGTCCGTCGACAAGTACGACGTCCAGCATCTCGTGGCGGTTGTACATCTTCACCTTCCCCAGCCCGATTTGGCGGCTTAGCGCCGAATAAGCGCCGAGCAGCAACTGCTGTCCTGTCTGGCCGCGCGCATAAAACGTGCGCGATACCTGCGCGCCGCCGAACGAGCGGTTGTCCAGCAGTCCGCCGTATTCGCGGGCAAACGGTACGCCCTGCGCCACGCACTGGTCGATGATGGAATTGGAGACTTCGGCCAGCCGGTGCACGTTGGCTTCGCGGGCGCGGTAGTCGCCGCCTTTGATGGTGTCGTAAAACAGACGGTAGACGGAATCGCCGTCGTTCTGATAGTTTTTCGCTGCATTGATGCCTCCCTGCGCGGCAATGGAGTGTGCGCGGCGCGGCGAATCCTGTATGCAGAAACTAAGTACGTTGAATCCCATTTCGGCAAGCGATGCGGCGGCCGAAGCTCCGGCCAGCCCCGTGCCCACGACGATAATGTCGAGACGGCGCTTGTTGGAAGGATTCACTAATTTCTGATGGTCTTTGTAATTTGTCCACTTTTCAGCCAGCGGACCTTGTGGTATTTTTGAGTTTATTTGAGCCATAATGATTTCAATTAATAGATTGTTTAATATTAAATACCTGCACAGCAAAGACTCCTTGCGTAAAACGTAAGCGTCACGCCTGCAAATCCGAGGAATATAAGCGTAGCGACAATGTAGCTGACCGCCTTCCAGCGTTTCAGCCAAAGGCCGTTACTCAATCCGATGGTCTGGATTGCACTCCATAAACCATGTGTCAAATGAAACCATAAGGCCGCATACCATACCAGATAGGCAATCACAACCCACAGCTGACTGAAGTAATACCGGATAAAGGCAACGCCGTCTTGCGTTGAAACGAGTTCGCCGCCCAATTCCACCTTGTGATGCCCGATTAGTTCCGCAAACATCATCTTGTACCAAAACTGGCTGAGATGCAATGCAAAAAATCCACACACGATAATCCCCAGCACGAACATGTTCTGCGAAGCCCAACTCACCCCCGCGGGACGCACATTAACCGCATACCGATTGTTCCCCCGCGCCTTTCTGTTTTGCAACGTCAGCATGATTGCATAAATAAAGTGGAGAGCAATGACGGCAGCCAGTACAATTGTGGCGGCAACCGCATACCAGTTTGCACCCAGAAGCGAACAAATCATATTGTACGCTTCAGGCGAAAATATTGCCGCCACATTCATGGATAAATGAAACAACAGAAATAAAACCAGCGCAACGCCGGAGATACTCATAATTAGTTTCCTGCCAATTGAAGAATGAAGTAACCACATAAAAATAATAGAGTTTTTAATTATGTAATGAAATAAATGTTTTCTGTTGAGACAAAGGTACAACAATTATGCAAAACAAAAACACAAATAGAACCGTAAAAAATTCCACATTCTTACTCCCGGCCTGTATAATTACATGAGGAGAGTGTATTACGAATATTCCCGAATTGTGATTTTTTTGAGAAAACGGACTTTATTCGTATTTTTGCAAACCGATAGCCGTCAATAAAACGATAAAATGAAAACAATTATACACACCGAACAGGAAAAAATCGAATCCGTTATTCGTCAATGCAGCATATGCCATGTCGGGATGGCGGATACGGACGGAATCCCCTACGTACTGCCCATGAATTTCGGATACAGGGAAGGAGTCGTATTCCTCCATTCGGCGCAAGAAGGCTCACATGTCGATATACTTCATCGCAATCCTCACGTGTGTGTCGTATTCACGTCCGAAAACGAACTTGTCTGTCAGCATCCGGATGTGGCATGTAGTTACAGGATGCGTTCGGAAACGGTAATCGGATGGGGCAAAGTGGTTTTTGAAGAAGATTTCGACCGCAAAACGGAAGCGCTGGACATCCTGATGAAACAGTATTCGGACAGGCAGTTCCGGTATTCCGAACCGGCAGTCGTAAATACTAAAATCTGGCGCATCGAGTTGAAAAAAGTAACCTGCAGATCATTCGGCGTTCCGCACGGACAAACAGATAATTCTCGAACGAAACAGGTATAAACCGCGTATATTTGCACATAAAAATTATTGATTGGACTTATAGCGTTTTTTGTTGTAACTTTGCCCCGTGAAATTTAAAGATAAATAAAAATGAACATTATGAACACAAATGGAAAAAACAACGCAGGATTGGAAATTGCCGTAATTAATCCGGTGATTGAAAAGTTGAAATCGCTCTTAGCCGATTATCAGATATTTTATACCAATCTTAGAGGGCTGCACTGGAATATTCAAGGCGACAAGTTTTTTGAACTGCACGCACTCTACGAAGCGTATTACAATGAGATAACCGAAAAGATCGACGAAGCGGCCGAACGTATAATCATACTGGGCGGCGTTCCGGCAAACAACTTTTCGGATTATTTGAAACAGTCGACCGTAAAAGAAGTATCGGGTATTTCCGATTGGAAGACAGGCGTAAGCCACGTGCTTGAAACCTTGAAACTGTTGATCGACCAATTGCGCGAACTTCACCGGCTGGCAGTCAAGGCGGGCGATCAGGAAACCTTCTCGCTGGCCAAGCACGGCATCGGCAGCTTTGAAAAGAAAGTCTGGATGCTTTCGGCGTACTTGAAGGACTGACGACGGCGGTTGCGTAAAAAAATCCTGTCCGGCCGGAGTAACTCTCCGCGGACAGGATTTTTATTTTGAATACATTCGGTCTGCAAATTCTATCATTGCTTTCTCCGCTTTATAATAATAGTCGAACCGGGATTTTCTTCTGCCTTTTTGTACGGTAAATAATAACCCGGAATGAATCCCATTTACGACAGTAAACGAGTTACGGTCGACAATAAACGAGTTACGGTCGACAATAAATGAGTTATAGTCGACAATAAACGAGTTATGGTCGACAATAAATGAGTTATAGTCGACAATAAACGAGTTACGGTCGACAATAAATGAGTTATGGTCGACAATAAATGAATTATGGTCGACAATAAACGAGTTATGGTCGACAATAAATGAGTTATGGTCGACAGTAAACGAGTTACGGTCGGAAAAGGGCGGTGCCTTGTCGTAGTTGCCGAAGAAACATTTAGTCTTTGTTGTGCGGATGGAAGATTATCCGTACCTTTAGCTCATGCAACGACGATATATATGATTATAGAAAATGCTTATATATATAGCTTTGTATGGGATTGACTCCGTCATTGCCCGTCCGGGAACAAAGGCGGATGGTTTTTATTTATTATAGAGTATAAAGTTGAATTGTAATTCATGCAAAATAACGGCCTTGAACCGCGTATTTCCGTTGAAAAAATAAAGCAGGGCGACGCAGATGAATTTGAACGAATGTTTCGTCTGTATTATAAGCGTATGTGCATTTATGCGGAGAATATTATTGAAGACTGTCTTGAGGCGGAAGAGATTGTATGTAACATGTTTGTACGGTTGTGGGAAAAGCGCGAACAGTTGAATATCCGCGTATCGCTCGAATCCTATATTGTTTCGTCCGTACACAATGCGGCGCTCAATTATCTGAAGCATCTTGAAATAGAAAACAGATACCGCGAAAAAGTACGGTACCGGCTAAAACATATTGATTTGCTAAATCCCGAAGGCTTGGATACGCCGCTGACGGACATGCTTGACAGGGAATTGTACGAACAGATAGAAAAAGCGATTGCGGCGTTGCCCCCGCAATGTCGCGAGGTTTTCGTTTCCCACATGATGTACGAACTTTCTTACGAAGAAGTGGCTGAAAAGTTGAATATCTCCATCAATACCGTTCGCACGCAGATTACGCGGGCTATGAAAAAGATGCGGGCGGCTCTGGCTGCTTATGACCCGCGCCGCCTTTCGAATAAAAAAGGTTAATGATTTTAATGCCGTCACATTGAATCCTTCCGGGATTGTCTATCTGGGTGAAATCGCATTTAATTTTGTAATTAAGTTTTTGCAGTGTACCGGATACCTACATATATTGAACCCATTCTTGTCGCCCTGTTTTCGGGTGAAGCGAGCGATGATGAAGTGAAAATCCTGCGGGAATGGCTGGATATGTCTCCCGAACACGAAAAGTGGTTGAAAGAATACCGGGAGTTGAACTACATGATGAAAAACTATCGTCGTGCCGATACATCTTATTATAATGCGGACGAAGCGTGGGCAAAGGTCTGCCGTGCGGTGAGCGCGTCAGGACGTACCCGCCGCGTGATGCAACATTTGCTGCGTTATGCGGCCGTTTTCATATTTGCCTTCGGAGCAGGTTCGGCGGCAATGTATTTCCTTTCCCCGCGCGGGGAAACGGAAACGGTAGAAAACGAAGTGTATTACACCGAATATACCGTGCCGTATGGCGCCAAGTCGATGATTACCCTTCCCGACAGTTCTTTGATATGGATGAATGCCGGCAGCAAGCTCCGTTACGGTTCTACATTCAACCGGACCGAACGCGAAGTCTTTATTGAAGGAGAAGCATATTTTAAGGTAGCCGCAAACAAGAAAAAGCCGTTTTACGTAAAGACTTCCGCCGTTACGCTGAAAGTGCTCGGCACCAGTTTCAACATCAAAGCCTATCCGGAAGAAAACAATATAGAGACGACCGTCGAATCGGGTAGCGTACAGGTATTGAGAAATGTGGAAGGACATCTGTCCGACAGGCTGATACTGACCGCAGGCCAGAAAGCGACAGTCATCAAGTCTGCCCGTATCGACAGTACGGCGCTTTCCCCTCTGCCGCCTTCTCCCGTTCAGGCCGCGGGAAGCATGATTCCCGAAGAAGTATCCGAAAAAACGATCGTGGCCAAAAACGTGGCGACGGAACTGTACACCTCATGGAAAGACGCACGGTGGCTCATTGAGAAGGAATCGCTGGAATCGCTGGCCGTCATGCTGGAGAGGCGTTACAATGTACAGATTTCTTTCGCCGACCGGACGCTGAAAAGTTTTTCCTTCTCCGGCACTTTTAAGGAAGAAACACTGGAGCAAGTACTGGAAGCCATCAAACTGTCCGCACCGGTGAACTATACGATTCGCCAAAATCAGGTAACGCTGTCCTTGAACAGGTGGATCATGACGAATCCCGACCGGAATAATTCACGATAATATAAACACAATACCTTACTTATTAATTTATACGGCCTATGAAAAAAGAAAATGATGACGGGAAACATGAACACAAGTATTTTAAATTAATCAATCGAAATTTTATTGCAGAAATTTAACTTTAAGAAAACATGAGTAAAAAGAATTTTTCGTTTAAACATCCCGGATTGGGGCGGATAATGCAGTTTATGTGTGTATTGCTGCTAATCGGAACCGCCGCGTTATCGGCTAAGCCCGATCAAAAGTTGACGATTCAAATCCACAAGGGAACATTGAGTGAGTTTTTCAAGGAAATTGAGAAACAAAGTGACTACCGCTTCTTCTACAATGACGAAACGGTAAACATAGAGAAAGAAATTCATCAACCGGACGTGAAAAACAAATCCATTGATGACGTGCTGACCTCTCTGCTGGCGAATACCGGATTGAAGTACCGCAAGCTGGACAATAACCTGATTATTATCTCTTCGATGGAACTGCTGCAAAGCGTGAGCATATCGGGAACGGTAGCAGACGCGGCAGGCGAGCCGATACCGGGAGTGAACGTGTCCGTAAAGGGAACGACAATCGGCACAATAACCGATTCCGACGGGCATTTCAGTCTGGACGTGCCCGGCTCCGGCTCCGTACTTGCATTTTCGTTCATCGGATACACGACGCAGGAAATAAGGGTCGGCACACAGCGGAGATTGCAAATCGTCCTTCAGGAAGACAACCTGCAACTGGACGAAGTCGTTGTCGTAGCCTACGGCACCGCCAAGAAGAAAGACTTGACGGGGGCCGTATCCACAGTAGATACGAAATTGGTTACGGCGCAATCTCATTCATCCGTAAGTAGCGTTTTGGAAGGTACTGTAGCCGGCGTGCAGGTATCTACGCCGGAAGGCCAGCCGGGTATGGACATGACGATTCGCGTACGCGGATTGGGCAGTTCGAACGAAAGCGCCTCCAGTGCACTGATAGTGATAGATGGAGTGCCCATGCAGAACGCCAACGTGTTGACAAGTATCAATCCCGGTGACATTGCCAGCATGACGATTTTGAAAGATGCGGCATCCACCGCCCTGTACGGATCGCGCGGCGCCAACGGCGTAGTGCTTGTGACCACCAAAAAGGGTGCAGTTGGAAAAGCCAAAATCTCATTTGATGCACGCTGGGGCGTCAACACCATGACGAACAACATGCCCGATCTGGTACGCGACCCCGCTGCTATTTACGAGCATACATGGCTGTTGAATTACAATACTTATCGTTATGCAGACGGGAAACCCTATCAGAACAACGGCTACACAAACTCTGTGCAGAATCCTCTACATTCGCACGAAGAGGCCGCTCTGTTTGCCAGCCAGCACTTGTTCAACTATATGGGCAACAGCGGGAGTCTATCCCGCAACCAGTTGGGAAACTGGATGCTGTACTCATTCCCGGGCTGGAACGACAAGAATAACTATGAAAAAGTAGGGACAGGAACTTCGGCTACGTCTACAATGCTGAACAATTTCCTGGTTGGCGCTGACGGCAGGTTAAACCCTGACGCAGTACTTCTGTACAACGATACCTATTACGATAATTTACTGAAAAACCGAACCCGTCAGGAATACAACCTTTCGGTCGGCGGCGGCTCTGAGAAAATAGATTATCATGTGTCGCTGGGTTATTTAGCGGATCCTTCCTATATCGTAACATCTTCCTTCGATCGCTATACCGGCCGCGCCGTGATGAACGGACAGCTTACCGACTGGCTGAAGGTAGGCGCCAATGCAAATTATACGTACCGCGAAACCAACGGACAGCCGGCCCATTACAGCGACCAGGGAGTAGCGATGAGGCCGAAAATGGGCGACAGCGGTCATAATATCTTCTCGGTCGTAAACGGCGAAATACCCATTATGCAATTATATGCCCACGATAAGGACGGGAATTATATTTACAATGCGGATGGCAGCAAGAAAGTATTCGAAAACGACGGCGATGGGGAATCATGGGTTGGCCCGACGGCAGGGGATCCTTGGGGAAACCTTTCGGGTAATGTGTTGAAAAGAATGGCGCTTGACAAAAACGAACTGATCTCCCATTATCTGACTACCAGAACCTACGCCGAAATAAAATTCCTGAACGATTTTACTTTCACGACCAATTTGGCAGTAGATGCAGCTTTTGACAAAATCACCCGTTATCTTAATAACGAAACCGGCGGCGGAGTAGGCGCCAAAGGCGGATTGAACAAACAGAGCAGCACCAATGTCAATCTCAACGCGCAACAATTGCTGAATTATAACCGTGATTTCGACAAGCACCACATAGACGCCATGATCGGACACGAATACAACCAGACTTCGTATGAAGACATAAAATATACCTCTACCTATTCGCTGATACCGGGATTTCCGGCTTATGCCAACTTTGTAGGCGTATATACCGGTGAGCGCGGACATCATTCGGGCGTCCGATACGAGCAGCCGGGCGGCAATATATGGAAAGTAGCCATGGAAAGTTATCTGGCGAAAGCCAACTATATTTATGACAACCGCTACGGTCTCAGCGTCTCGTTGCGTCGCGACGGTTCTTCCAAGTTCAAGAATCCCGACGAACGCTGGGGTACTTTCTGGAGCGTGGGCGGCAGCTGGCGTCTTTCCAGCGAAGAATTTATGCAGAGTACGGGCGAATGGTTGAACAACCTGAAGTTCCGCGGCAGCTACGGCGTGCTGGGCAATCAAAACGGTCTGAACAACTATGCCACCTACCAGACGTGGCTGCTTGGCGCCAATTATAATGCGACGGCTGCCGGCAGCGCCTTCTACAATGAACAGGGATACCAGCAAACGCCGGGCGGACGCGTGCCTAATTCTTTCCTGCTGAGGCAGGGCGCCACAGTGTACGAAAATCTGACATGGGAAAATATTCATACGCTGGATTTCGGCGTGGATATTGACCTGTTCAATCGCATACATGCCACTTTCGACTGGTATAACCGCGAAACGGTGAACGCATTCTACAGTAACCAGCTCTCCACGGCGGCGGAGGCATTTGCCCTGACTACGTCGCAGACGATGAACAACGCAAAAATCCTCAACCGCGGATTTGAAATTGACCTGAGCATAGACCTTGTCCGTACCAAAGATCTCTACTGGTCGGTAGGAACCAACGGAACCCATTTCAACACCACGCTGTCCGAAATGCCTGCCGGGCAGGGTAGCGAAGCGCTGGGCGGTAATCAGGCGTTTGGCAATGAATACCTGTGTTATTTGCGCGGCGAAGGAAAGCCTTACTGGGGAACATACCTGTACAAATATGAAGGGCCTGACCCGAATACCGGCGTGCCTCTGTATCATCATAAAGTGACGAAGGACGATGTGGAGAAGAATCGCTTTGGGGGCGCCGCCATAGGCACAAGCGTTAAAACGGCCGACATTGGGTTGATCAATACAAACGACCGTGTGGAATGTGGCGACGCTCTGCCGGACTGGATCGGGGGATTCAATACTTCGTTGCGGTATAAGAATATTGATTTCAGCGCCGTATTTAGCTATCAGGTCGGAGGAAAATTCTTCTGGCAGGATGGCATCTACTACTATGAATCCGATTTCGGACGCGACCGTCCGATACCCATCTCGGCCGACCTGATCGGTAACACCTGGACGCCGGAAAATCCGAACGCCAAGTTTCCGATTGCCGTACACAATCGCAGCTATGCGTCGGGATACGGTATTTCTACCGGAGGTTCAAGCCCTACTTCTTCGACGGATTTGCTGCTTTTCAGCGCTTCCTATTTTAATGTGAAGAATATCACCATCGGCTACAACCTGCCGAAGGCATGGTGCAGCAAGGCAAACCTGAGCAACCTGAGGGTATATGCCTCTGCCGACAATATTTACATGAAGAGCGCACATAAAGGAATGGATCCGCGCATGTCGCTGACCGGCAACGTGGGAACGTATGTATATCCTTATCTGCGCGTATTCAATGCAGGTATTAATATTGAATTTTAAACTATTAAAAAGATAGAATTATGAAAAAGTATACAGTCATTTTACTGACAAGTTTGTGGATATTCTCTTCCTGTGCCGACAAACTGAACCTGGCTCCGGCAAATCAGATTACGCAGGAGCAAATCATGGCAATACTTGCATCGGGCAACGAGGCTCAAATCGACGTTGTCCTGGGCAGTATCGCCGGCGCCATTCCGACATGGATACACCGTGTGCTGGGAGGCTCGGACAGCCGAACCAACAGCTTGCTGAATCTCCAATATGTGAACAATCTGCAAGGCAGCGACATCGTGCTGGGGCTGGACGCTACTTCCTTCGGATGGGACGCTTACGGATTTGTCGGCAAGGATGGACGGAATGCAATCAACGGATTCAATACCACTTACTGGGGATTCGGATGGAAGTGCGTGGCAGAGGCTAATCGACTGCTGGATTTCCTCCCGGACGAAGTGGTTGGCGAGAGCAAAAAGCTGAAAAACTATAAGGCAAGCGCCCTGACGCTTCGCGCGTTTGCGTATAACTTTCTGATGGAAAACTATCGCGGCGCATACCGGAGCGACGGCGAGGGGCTGATGATCTATGACAAGCTGGGCGGAGATTACAAGCCGTTTTCGACGGCCGGCGATACATACGACTTTATCAAGCAGGATCTCGCCGACGCCGTTCGTCTCTTCGGCGAATCCGGAATAGGCGAGGACGGCGACGGATACACCGTCGCTAATACGGCCGACATTGATCTGACAGTGGCCAACTTCGTACGGGCGAGAGTTTCGCTGCTCACCGGCGACTATGCGACGGCGATCTCCGCCTGTAATGCCGTATTGGCGAAATATCCCAATCTCATTGCCGTCGAAAACTATGGCGGAAAGAACGCGGGGACAGACGATGCGCTGCAGTTTCCTGCCGTTGCGAACGCGTTCCTGAGTTTTGCCGATAACAAAAATCCGGAAGTGATTTTCGGCTTTGCCGACGTGAACGATTCCCGTAACGCCTCTTCCACGTGGATGAATGTGTTCGGGCTGGGGCTTGGCGGCGAAACCGGCGAATACGCGCGTATCGTCAACACGCTTTACGACCGGATTGCGCCGAACGACGTGCGCAAGGGCGCATTTCTCGGAAACGCCACGATCCCGAACTATGAATACCTCATTGCCAGCGGAGGCACCAGCATACGCACCGTACCGTCATACAGCAATCTCAAATTTGCCGCCACGCACGGCCTTGACGGCAAGAAGGAAAGCGCTTCGCTGAACCGCTTCGACATCTGCTACATGAGAACGTCCGAAGTGCTGCTCATGAAAGCCGAAGCGCAGGCCAAAAACAACGACGATGCCGGCGCAAAGGCTACACTCAACACGCTGCTGGCCGCCCGCACTGCCTCCGGCGAAACCCTGACGTGCGACAACTACGGCATGACGGGCAGCGTGCTCGACATGGTGAAACTCCAGTGGCGCATCGAAATGTGGGGCGAAAACGGATTGGAATACTACAACAACAAACGCTGGGGCGTGGATGCGGTACGTACTCCCGACTCCAATCACCGCAACAACATTACGATCACCGTGGAGAAAATGACACTGGATATTCCGGACAACGAAAGGCTCTATAATCCGAACCTGAATTGACCGGCGACGGATGAAATGAAGTAAAATCGAGTAGGAGGAAAACAAAATAGTTTTCTCCTGCTTGATTTTCCGACCTCTCACACCACCCGGCATACGGTTCCTCACTTACGGCGACTTTACGATAACAATCCATAAGAAAGAGAGTAATATCGCCAAAACATATCTTTTCCGGATCCGGCGTGCACTGGTACACGGCTAAAACCCTGTCGCCTTCTCAAATGACGGAGCAGATACCGGAAAACGAACTCCTGTATAACCCATTGTGCGTGCCCAATTGACAACCTTGAAGTAAGGCATTGATTTAGTAAGGGATGGAACCGATGTTTCATCCCTTATTTTTGCGTCGTATCCGCCCGACTTTATTCCTCAAAATATAGCGCTTCGTCTTTTACGGAAGCCTGACAGGGGAAAAAAGGCTTATAGAATCCTCCCGGAAATGTTTCCGCGTCGCTTGGAAATATTTCCGCGTCGCTCGGAAATATTTCCGCGTCGCTTGGAAATGTTTCCGCGTCGCTTGGAAATGTTTCCGCGTCACTCGGAAATGTTTCCGCGTCACTCGGAAATGTTTCCGCGTCGCTTGGAAATGTTTCCGCGTCACTCGGAAATGTTTCCGCGTCGCTCGGAAATGTTTCCGCGTCACTCGGAAATGTTTCCGCGTCACTCGGAAATATTTCCGCGCCTCTGAGAGGGCTTGATTTTTGTGGCATGAAGATGCTGTTTCTCAATATGGGGCGCGCAGGCAAGGAAAGACGAGGAAAGACAAGGCGCTGCGCGTAGACGAGCGCTCATCGTTTGCGTCGCACTCACGTGAAGGCACAAAACAATTCTGCCTGTTCCCGGATGGCTTCACACTGTTTGCCGGTGAAGCAATCCTGAGAAACAGGCAGAATTTTTCTCCGTTCGGACGCGGCGCTGTCCTGCGAGGCTTTACCCCCGGAGGAAACGGAATTGCATCCGGGCGCTTATGATTGCAGCCCGAAGATTTCCTTTATTTTGTCCGCATAGTCTAATTTTTCCCACGTAAACAGTTCTACTTCGCGGACTGCGTGTTCGCGGGAGTAGCGCGAGGTATACGTTTTTTTCACCGTGCGCGGTTCGCGTCCGAAATGTCCGTAGGATGCGGTTTCCAGATAAATGGGATTGCGCAGTTTCAGGCGTTCTTCGATGGCCTTCGGGCGAAGATCGAACAATTCATTTATTATGCGCGAAATCTCGCCGTCGCTTATCTTCAGGTTTGAACGTCCCAGCGTATTGACGCACACGCTGGTCGGACGCGCCACGCCGATGGCATACGATATTTGCACCAGCGCCTCGTCGGATACGCCTGCCGCTACCAGATTCTTGGCGATATGCCGGGCTGCATACGCTGCCGAGCGGTCTACTTTCGACGGGTCTTTGCCCGAAAATGCGCCGCCGCCGTGGGCGCCTTTTCCGCCATACGTGTCTACGATGATTTTCCGTCCGGTCAGCCCCGTATCTCCGTGCGGGCCGCCGATTACGAACTTGCCCGTCGGGTTGACATGATAGATTATCTTGTCGTTAAACAGCGCCTGTACCGACGCGGGGTAGCGGCCTTTCACGCGGGGAATAAGGATATTAATCACATCTTCCCTGATTTTTGCGCCCATGGCAAGGTCGGCTTCGTACTGCGAACGACCGTTTGCGGCGGCGATAAACTCGTCGTGCTGCGTAGATACTACAATGGTGTCAATACGCAAGGGCAAACCTTTGTCGTCGTAATCAATAGTCACCTGGCTTTTGGCATCCGGGCGGAGGTAAGGCAGCAGCGCCGGTTCCTCTTTCCGTATCAAAGCCAGTTCTTTCAGCAGGGCGTGCGACAGGTCTAATGCCAGGGGCATGTAGTTTGTCGTCTCTTTCGTGGCATAACCGAACATCATTCCCTGGTCGCCCGCACCCTGTTCGTAAGGGTCGGCGCGTTCGACGCCGCGATTGATGTCGCCGCTCTGTTCGTGGATGGCCGAGAATACGCCGCACGATTTGGCTTCGAACTGGTACTCGCTTTTTGTGTAACCGATGCGCTCAATCACACCGCGTGCCACTTCCTGCACGTCGATGTATGCGCTCGATTTGACTTCTCCTGCCAGCACAACCTGTCCGGTCGTCACCAGCGTTTCGCATGCAACTTTCGAATCCTTGTCATACGCAAGAAATTCGTCCAGCAAGGCGTCCGATATTTGATCGGCTACCTTATCGGGGTGTCCTTCCGACACCGATTCGGAGGTAAATAAATAACTCATTACGTGTAAAATTTTTTATTTGGTAAAACTTAATGAACCTGCGGCGTGTAGGGAATGATTGCAGGAAAGCAGGACAGGAGAGACGGTTTTAGCATTTTTTCCTGTGGTTGCAAGCAATACAAATCTATCCACCTTCAATTCGGGGGCAAAAATACAAATTTCCCTTCGCACAGCGTATGCAAAACTCGAAAAGAACTTTAAAAACACCTCTTTAAACAATAAAAGAACTCAAATAAACGAGCCGCCGCGAATAAGTGCGTGTTCACTCTAATTATATTGATTATTTTTGTCAGCGACAATCATGCTTTAAGAATAGATGAACATGAAGAAGTTAGAGAAAATAGTAGCAGAAAAATTATTAAAAATCAAGGCGGTAAAGTTACAGCCGGCAAATCCGTTCACATGGGCGTCCGGATGGAAATCTCCGATATACTGCGACAACAGAAAAACGTTGTCTTACCCGTCGACGCGCACTTTTATTAAACTGGAGCTTGCGCGTATCATTACCGAAAAATACGAAGAAGCCAATGCCATAGCCGGCGTAGCTACGGGAGCCATTGCACAGGGCGTCCTGGTGGCCGACATGCTGGGGCTGCCGTTTGTGTACATCCGCTCGGAGCCGAAAGACCACGGACTGGAAAACCTGATCGAAGGCGAACTGAAGCCCGGATCCAAAGTAGTCATCATCGAAGACCTCGTGTCGACGGGCGGCAGCAGCCTGAAAGCCGTCAAGGCCGTACGCAATTTCGGTTGCGACGTAGTGGGGATGGTGGCCATCTTCACGCACGGGTTCCCTGTCGCCGAACAGCGCTTCAGGGCGGCCAACGTGCAACTGACGGCGCTTTCCAACTACGACGTCGTCATCGAAGAAGCGCTCAGAACCAATTATATCGACGAATCCGAAGTGGCCATTCTGCAGGAATGGAGGAAGGATCCGGAAAACTGGGACCCCGACAAATCTCTTTGAAGCATGACCGAATTTACAAGCGACGTGAAAACCGTCCCGTACAGCGACGAACGCATCTTTGCCGTGCTTTCGGACCTGAACAACCTTGAACACATGAAAGACCGTATCCCGGACGACAAGGTCAAAAATTTCAGCTTCGACCGCGACAGTTGTTCCATGGAAATCAATCCCATCGGAAAGGTCGTATTCACGGTAACAGACCGTGAGCCGAACAAAACGATAAAGTTCGAAGCCGGCAATTTGCCCGTCCCGTTTAGTTTCCGTATTCAACTGAAACCGGTGAGCGACGAGGTTACGGAAATGAAAATGACCATCCACACAGACCTCAACCCCTTCCTGAAACCGATGATTTCCAAACCCATTCAGGAGGCGCTGGACAGAATATCCGACATAATCGCCTCCATGCCTTACGAAGAACGGACATGACGACGCGGAAACTCTGGGAAAAAAGCACAGGCACAGATGAAGAGGTAGAACGCTTCACGGTCGGGAAAGACCGCGAGACGGACATCTGTCTGGCCAGATACGACGTGCTCGGCTCAATGGCGCATATCACCATGCTCGAATCGGTCGGGCTGCTTGCGCACGACGAGTGGAGGCTGCTGATGGCTGCGCTGAAAGACATTTTCGGGCTTGCGGTCGACGGCAAATTCGTCATCGAAGAAGGCGTAGAAGACGTACACTCGCAGGTAGAACTCGTATTGACGCGCCGGCTCGGCGATACGGGAAAGAAGATCCACAGCGGACGCTCGCGCAACGACCAGGTGCTGCTCGACCTGAAGCTTTTCACCCGTGCGCAGATACAGGACATCGTCGCGCTGACGTCCGCCCTTTTCGACACGCTCATCGCGCAGAGCAACCGCTACAAGTCGGCGCTCATGCCCGGATATACGCACCTGCAGATAGCCATGCCCTCGTCTTTCGGACTGTGGTTCGGCGCCTATGCGGAAAGCTTGGCCGACGACCTGTTGCCCGTGCTGGCCGCTTACAGGATTTGCAACCGCAACCCGCTCGGCTCGGCTGCCGGATACGGATCGTCTTTCCCCCTCAACCGCACGCTTACGACCGAACTGCTGGGGTTCGACGCGCTTAATTATAATGTGGTATACGCACAGATGGGGCGCGGCAAGACGGAACGCACGGTGGCTTTTGCACTGGCCGGCATCGCGGCTACGCTTTCGAGGCTTGCGACGGACGCCTGTCTGTTCAACAGCCAGAACTTCGGGTTCATCGCACTGCCCGACCGATATACGACCGGATCAAGCATCATGCCGCACAAGAAGAATCCCGACGTGTTCGAACTGACGCGCGCCAAATGTAACAAAATACAGTCGCTCGCGCAGCAGGTTACGCTCATCACCAACAATCTGCCGTCGGGATATTTCAGGGACATGCAAATCGTCAAGGAAATATTCATCCCCTCGTTCGACGAACTGAAAGACTGCCTTCGGATGGTGGCGCGGATGATGCGCGAAGTGCGCGTCGACGAACACATCCTCGACGACGAAAAATATGCGCTTATCTTCAGCGTAGAAGAAGTAAACCGCCTCGTGCTGGAAGGAACGCCTTTCAGAGACGCATACAGGCAAGTCGGGACGGACATCGAAAACGGACGGTTCCGAGCCGTCAAACAGGTATCGCATACGCACGAAGGCAGCATCGGCAACCTGTGCAACGAAGAAATCACGCAACTGTACCGGCAAACGGTGCGCGAATTTACGTTCGACAAAGTCAACGCGGCGGAACAAAAACTGTTGACGCTATGAAACGCCTCATCCTCCTGCTCTTCCTCCTCATCCCCGCCTGCGACGAGCCGATAAACCCGGTGCCCGACTATCCCGTGCATCTCGAACTGGACATGACGTTTGAAGACCGGGAACTCCGCGACGTCCCCAGCAGCAAGGCCTTCACAATTAAAAACATCAACGCCGCTACCGAGCGCGCCGGTTTCGGCGGCGTACTCGTCGTACATGCCGTCGACGGACTGTTTTACGCCTTCGACATGGCCTGCCCCCACGAAGCAAACCGAAGCATACTTGTTGCCGCAGACGAAAATACGCTCAATGCCGTATGCCCCAAATGCGGCACAAAATACGACATCGCCTTCGGTACTGGCGCACCCAATGGCGTAGGACGCAATTATCTGAAAAAATATACCGTCATCAATTCCGGGACACGACTGACCGTAAGCAATTAAATCGGCAGCCGGCGGCGTTTTTTTTCGCCGGAAACACGCGCCGTTTTTCGCCGAACGAGTGTCCAATTTTTTGACACCTGTGTCCAATTTTTTGACACTCCGCAAAAACGAAAAAACAGTAATTTGCGTAAGTACAGTGCGTTGCATTTATGGCATGATATTTGACTCGGAATATGAAACTAATTTTTAAAAGCATACAGACATGATTAAAATTGAAAATCTTTGCAAGTCCTTCCGTACGGAAGAAGTGGAAACCATCGCACTGAACAACGTGTCGATAGAAGTGAAAGACGGCGATTTTGTGGCCGTAATGGGACCGTCGGGATGCGGCAAATCTACGCTGCTGAACATCCTCGGCCTGCTCGATAATCCTACGAGCGGCGACTATTACCTCGGCGACCGCGAAGTGGGGCATCTCCGCGAAAGCGCACGCACGCAGGTACGTAAGGGAAACATCGGGTTCGTATTCCAGAGTTTCAACCTGATAGACGAACTGAACGTGTTTGAAAACGTGGAGTTGCCGTTGACGTACCTCGGCATCAAATCGTCCGAACGCCGTCAGCGCGTGATGGACATCCTCAAGCGGATGGACATCAGCCACCGCTCGAAGCATTTCCCGCAGCAGCTGTCCGGCGGGCAACAGCAGCGCGTGGCCATTGCGCGCGCCGTCGTATCCAACCCCAAACTGATCCTTGCCGACGAGCCTACCGGCAATCTGGACAGCAAGAACGGCCTCGAAGTAATCCAACTCCTCAGCGAACTGAATAACGACGGAACGACCATCATCATGGTTACGCACTCCCAGCACGACGCCTCGTTTGCCAAGCAGGTAATCCATCTGTTCGACGGAATGCTCGTCGCCTCGGTGGAAAAATTTATTTAGCCTCACACGCAGGAGATGAAAACAATTATCAGAAACTTCCTGAGCGTACTGCGCCGCTACCGTATGGCGGCGGCGCTGAACGTGCTCGGCCTCTCGGTGGCTTTCGCCGCCTTCATGGCGATTATGTTTCAGGTGGATTACGACCGCAGCTTCGACCGTTTCCACAGCAACGCCGACCGTATCTTCAGGCTGGAACCGGAGCTGGACGAACGCGGTCATGCAGCCATTGTCAGCCGCCCGTTTGCGGAAGCTTTCTTCCGATCCTCGCCCTACATCGAAGCGGGGGCGATTGCCAACTTTAAGGGCACCCTCTTCTTTTCTGCGGAAAGAGGGGGCGAGCGCAACTTTTATCAGGAGGAGATGCACAACGTATCGCCGTCTTTCGCCGACGTGTTTACCTTCGACATCGTCGAGGGCGACGGCAACGCGCTCGACGACCCCGAAAAGGCGCTGATCCCGCAAAGCATGGCGGAAAAGTTTTTCGGCGACGAGCCGGCCACGGGCAAAATCATTCAGGGGCGCGACCGCAACTATACCGTGGGCGGCGTGTTTCGCGACTTCCCGCGCAACTCGACGCTCGGTAACGTGATTTACACTTCGATGGATCCGGACGAGAACATCAAAAGCTGGGGAAACTGGAATTACACGTGCTACATCCGCGTCAACGCGCCGGAACATGTCGAAGGGCTGTTTGAAAATTTTAAGAAGAACTTCAACTTCTCCGCCGTGGACAACAATATGTGGTACAAAGAACTCTCCATCCGCTTTACGCCGTTGCCCGAACTGCATTACGTGGCGGACGTGATATACGACCCGACACCCAAGACGAGCCGCCAGACGGTGTATATCCTACTGGGCATCGCCTTCGTAATTGTGGCGATAGCGGGCATCAACTATACCAACTTCAGCGCTGCGCTGGCGCCCCGCCGCATTCGGAGCATCAATACGCAGAAGGTGCTCGGCGGCTCGACGGCGGTGATCCGCCTGGCGCTGATTGCGGAGGGCGTCGTCATCAGCCTGCTTTCGTACCTGCTGGCGCTGGGTTTGCTGGAAGTGGCGGTCAATACGCCGCCGGCGCAACTGATCGATGCCGACCTCTCGCCTGTCGCGCACGTGGGGATTGTTTCCTTTACGGCCGGACTGGCGCTGCTGACCGGACTGCTGGCCGGGCTGTACCCGTCGTTCTACGTCACCTCCGTTCCCCCCGCCATGGCGCTCAAAGGCAGCTTCGGCCTTTCCGTCAAAGGACGCCGGCTGCGGAACGTACTGATAAGCGTGCAGTTCATCGCCTCCTTCATGCTCATCATAAGCGCCTCCTTCATGTATATCCAAAGCTACTACATGCACCATGCGCCGCTGGGATATGACAAAGACGAACTGATCGTGACCGACATCACCCGCAAGATATACGACAGCCGCGACGCTTTCGAAAACCGGCTGAAAAGCTTCGCCGGCATCGGGGAAGTGACGTATGCTCATGTGATCCTCTCCAGCTCCGACCAGTACATGAACTGGGGGCGGGATTATCACGACAGGCAGATCAGCTACCAGTGCCTGCCGGTCGACCACTCCTTCCTCCGCGTCATGGGAATTGAAGTGACGGAGGGACGCGACTTCCGCGAGGACGACAGTCGTACGCGGCGCGGCGCCTACATCTTCAACGAAAAGGCGCGCAACGACCTCGACCTTGTGCTGAACGACCGCATAGACAGCGCCGAGATCGTAGGCTTCATGCCCGACGTGAAGTTTGCCTCCCTCCGCACGGCCGTTTCGCCGATGGCCTTCTACGTGTGGGGTACGCAGAGCTGGGCCAGGATCCCCCAAGTTGCCTACGTCAAGGTGAATGCGGGCAGCGACCTGCACGCGGCGATGACGCATGTGCGGGAGACGCTGAAGGAGTTCGACGACGAGTATCCGTTTACCGTCCGCTTCTTCGACGAGGTGCTGAACCGCACCTACATGAATGAGCAGCGGCTCGGCAATCTGATTACGCTGTTCAGCCTCGTGGCCATTTTCATCTCCATCGTCGGCGTCTTCGGGCTGGTGGTGTTCGACAGCGAGTACCGCCGCAAGGAGATAGGCATCCGCAAGGTGTTCGGCTCCACGACGCGCGAGATACTCATCGTCTTCAACCGGACGTACATTCGCATCCTTTGCATCTGCTTCGCGCTGTCGGCACCGGTGGCTTGGTATGCCGTCGTGCGGTGGTTGGAAAACTTTGCTTACCGCACGCCGATGTACTGGTGGGTATATCCGGCAGCCTTTGCCGTCGTTTCCGTGTTGACGGTGGCCACCGTAACCTTCCAGAACTGGCGGGCGGCGAATGCCAATCCGGTGGAGAGCGTAAGGGCGGAATGACGGGTGTCGGGCGGTTTAAGAAAGAAGACACGGATATAATCCGCGGGGCCGGAACCTCGCCGGAAACTGCGGGGAAAAACAGGAGGAGACAGACATCGGATCGGCACAAAGCCGGCTGTCCGCGCGACCGTCCGCTGTCCCGCAAAAGAATATCAGTGATTTAACGGACGGAATATAAGGTTTCATGAAAGAAATGCGGAGTTCCGCGAAGAAAATGCGGAACTCCACAAAAGAAATGCGGAGCTCCACAAAGAAAATGCGGAACCCCACGAAGAGAATGTGGGGCCCCGCATTTCTTATATCGAACTCACGCTGTTTTACGGGTCTGTCCGAAGCCTTGCGGCGGCGGACGGCGCGGATTCGTCAGAGTATGGCCGAATCGTAAAGAATTTGATTGACTTTGCGCGTAGCGTCGGCCGAAGCCTTGAAGGCATCTTTCTCGGCGTCGCTGAGGGGAAATTCAATGATTTTCTCCCATCCGCCGTTACCCAGCAGTACGGGCACGCCGATGACGAGATCGCTTTGTCCGTATTCCCCTTCGACGGGCACGCCGCAGGGAATGATGCGCTTGCGGTCGTTGACAATGGATTCGGTCATGACGGCCGATGCTGCGCCGGGGGCATACCAGGCCGATGTGCCGAGCAGGCCGGTAAGGGTTGCGCCGCCCACCTTTGTGTCGGCAACGACCCCGTCGAGCGTTTCCTTCGAGAGGAGAAGGCTGACGGGCACGCCCTTGCAGGTGGCCAGCGATGCGAGGGGCACCATAGTCGTGTCGCCGTGTCCGCCAATGACGACGGCCTCAATGTCGTTCGTATTGGCGCCGAGCGCCCGGCTGAGATAGTATTTGAAGCGCGAACTGTCTAATGCGCCGCCCAGTCCAAGCACTTTGTTACGCGGCAGTCCCGATATTTTACTCGTGAGGTAACACATCGGATCCATCGGGTTACTTACGATGATGAGGGTTGCGGCGGGAGAATGTTTAAGCACGTTTTCGACAACGGCTTTGACGATTCCGGCGTTTACGCCTATCAATTCCTCGCGCGTCATGCCCGGTTTGCGCGGCAGCCCGGAGGTGATGACAACTACATCGGAGCCTGCGGTAGCCGCATAATCGTCCGTCACGCCGGTCACCCGCGAATGGATGTCGAGCAGCGAAGCGGTTTGCATGATGTCGATGGCCTTGCCTTCGGATATGCCCTTTTTGATGTCAAGCAATACGATTTCGGATGCTACGTTGCGTGTAGCAAGCACGTTTGCACAAGTGGCGCCCACGTTTCCGGCGCCGATTACAGATACTTTCTTTGACATGGTTATTTGTATTAATTGATCAATTAGTGAGATAAGTCTTGAATTTTTTTGTTTGCCGAAGCGCGGCGTCCGTCATCCGAAGTCGTCGAAATGCAGCATTTCGCGCGGGACGCCGAGGCTGTCGAGCATCCCTTCAACAGCCCTGGCCATCGGGCCGGGACCGCACATATAGTATTCAA
>JAISNP010000066.1 GCA_031276175.1 Tannerella sp. | reverse complement strand
CATTGCCGGGGGCGATATACAGCGTTTCGGTCTTCACGCTTTGGGCTATTTTCCATGCCAGCGCATGTTCGCGGCCGCCCGAACCCAGTAACAGAATATTCATCTCGCTTTATATTATAATTTATTTTTTCCGGGCAAATATACGCGATAAAAACGGACTTGCGAAGCACACGATAAAAAAAGAGAAGACCGTTCGGACGAGATTTCATCCCGTTCCGTCTATCCCTGCGGGACTTGGCGGCGCGTGCGCTACTTTGTTGCCGTAGGCTGATTGTTGCCGTAAGCTGAAGCATACGGTTATACTGTACGCGGTATCGTTTTGTGCATTGCCCGTCAGGGCATTCCTGACAATAGAAAAGCACATCTGCCCACGCGCCTCATTGCCCGTCAGGGCATTCATTTGCTGTTTATGAATCCCCTGAACGGGGAACAGGGAAAGGGGCGACCGATATTTCTATTGATATTATTCCCCTGACAGGGAAAAACAGGGCTGCTTTCATTGCACAAAACCATGCCGCGGAAAGTATAAAAGTACAGAAGCATAAAACCGAAAATAAACCCGCTTCCGCCCGTCCCCGGTTCCGGCGAGGTTCCGACCTCGCCGGTTCTATCGCCACGGATTCCATCCGCACACAATCTCTCGCCGCAAGCCGCAATATTCCGGTTTATCGGAAATGAACGAATATTCAATTTTCTTTTATACATTTGCAGCGTTAATCGTTGAAACTTTATAACCGCATCTTATGGAAGAAAAATTTCTGAAACTGATCGAATCGAGTATCCGGGCACACTGGAATCAACCCGCCTTATCCAACTTCAAGGGCAAAACATTTTTGTATAAAGAAATGGCAACGGAAATCGAGAAGCTGCACATCCTTTTCGCGCGTGCGGGAATCCGCAAGGGCGACAAAATCGCACTCCTGGGACGCAACTCGGCGCACTGGGCCATATGCTTCTTCGGCATACTGTCGTACGGATGCGTGGCGGTGCCGGTGTTGCACGACTTCAAGGCGGAGAACGTGCATCATATCGTAAATCACTCCGAAACGAAAGTCCTCTTTGCCGCCGATTCCAACTGGGCGCATCTCGACCGGCAGGCCATGCCCGGCGTGGAGTTTTGCGTGTCGCTGGACAGCCTGTCGATACTGTACGCCCGGCAGGCGGAAACGGAACAGGTCTGCAAGCGGCTGGACGCGCTTTTTCTCGAAAAATATCCCGCCTTTGCGCCGGAACAAATCGGCTACCACGCGGAAGCGCCCGAAGAGCTGGCGATACTGAACTATACCTCCGGCACGACGGGTTTTTCCAAAGGCGTCATGATCCCCTACCGCAGCTTGTGGAGCAATACGGCCTTTGCGGAAACACAACTCCCCTTCGTACATTCCGGCGATTCCTTCGTGGCCATCCTGCCGATGGCGCACATGTACGGGCTGGCGTTCGAGATAATGAACGGCATCAACAAAGGCTGCCACATCCATTTCCTGACGCGCTCGCCCAACCCGCGCTCCATCATCGAAGCCTTCGGAAAGATCAGACCGAAGCTGATCATTTCCGTCCCCCTGATTATCGAAAAGGTAATCGTCGGCAACGTCTTCCCGATGCTGAAAAAACCGGTCATGAAAGCGCTCTACCACACGCCGGCGCTCAGGCAACTGCTCCTGCTCGTCATACGCCGCAAGCTGAACAACCTCTTCGGCGGAAGGTTCTTCGAAATCGTCATCGGGGGAGCAGCCATCCACAAGGAGGTGGAAGCGTTTCTGCGCGAAATCAAGTTCCGCTACACCGTAGGCTACGGCATGACCGAGTGCGGCCCGCTGGTGGCCTATGCGCAGTGGGACGCCTTCAAGCAAGGCTCCGTAGGGAAAATAGTAGACCGCATGGAAGTGAAAATCGAATCGGACGATCCCGAAAACACGGCCGGGGAAATACTCGTTCGCGGCACAAACAACATGCTCGGATACTACAAAAACCCGCAAACCACCGCCGAGGTGATGATGCCGGACGGCTGGATGCGCACGGGCGATCTCGGTACGCTGGACAGGGACGGATACCTGTTCATCCGCGGACGGAGCAAGACGATGATACTCGGCTCGAACGGACAGAACATCTATCCCGAAGAAATCGAATCCGTACTGAACGGCCTGCCCTACGTGCTCGAATCGCTGGTCGTATCGCGCGAAGACAAGATTGTCGCGCTGGCAGTCCCCGACCGCGAAAAAGCTGCAGCGGACGGCCTGACGGACGAGATGCTGTCGGAAGTAATGCACGGCAATCTGGATAAACTGAACACAATCATCCCGCACTACTGCAAGGTCTCCTCCATCCGGATCCGGAACGAAAGTTTTGAAAAAACACCGAAGATGAGCATCAAGCGCTACCTCTACGCCACGCAATAAATTTGCATCGACAGGGCGATTGAATTACCTTTGCCGCATGGGGAAAAACAAATTGAAAAAATTCGGGGAAATGGCCGCATTCCCGCACGTGTTCGAGTATCCGTATCCCGCATTGACGGAAAATGATTGCCCGCTGAAAGGCGCATGGCGAACGAAAGTATTCGGGAACGATCGCCCGATAGTGCTCGAACTGGGCTGCGGACGCGGCGAATATACGGTAGGGCTGGGCAGGCTGTTTCCCGAAAAAAATTTCATCGGCATCGACATCAAAGGCGCCCGCATGTGGGCGGGAGCGAAAGAATCGCTCGAAACGGGAATGACGAACGTGGCTTTCCTGCGTACCCGCATCGAACTGCTCGCACATTTCTTTGCAGCCGGCGAAGTATCGGAGATATGGCTCACCTTCCCCGACCCGCAGATGAAAAAGGTGAACAAACGCCTGACCGGAACGCGCTTCATGCGCCTGTACGCACAGATCCTTGCGGACGGAGGACGTATCCACCTGAAAACGGACAGCCTGTTTATGTACACCTACACCTGCGAAATGATTCGCATCAACCGCTATCCCGTCATCACACGGACGGACGACCTGTACGGCTCAAACCCGCAGGATACCGTTTTATCCATCCGCACCGGCTACGAACAGCAGTGGATTGCACGCGGGCTGACGATCAAATACGTGCTGTTCGTATGCGAAGCGCGCGACGCACTGCGCGAACCCGACATCGAAATCGAGCCGGACGATTACCGCAGCTACAACCGCAGACACAACAATCAAACAAATCCGAAAATATGACGCTGTATCCGAAACTTATACTCGACGCGCTGACAAAAGTGCGCTATCCGGGAACGGGAAAGAACCTCGTCGAAGCCGGTATGGTCGACGACAACATCCGTATCGACGGCAACAAAGTATCGTTCTCCATCCTGTTTACCCGACCTAACGACCCCTTTATCCGTTCCGTCGTCAAGGCAGCGGAAGCGGCCGTCCGCACATACGTCTCGCCCGACATCGAAAGCAACATCAACTCGGTCGTCGCGCAACCGGCACGGCCGAAAGACCCGGACAGGCTGTTGCCGCAGGCGAAAAACATCATCGCCGTAGCATCAGGCAAGGGCGGCGTCGGGAAAAGCACCGTCACGGCAAATCTGGCCGTCGCCCTTGCCGGCATGGGATACAAAACCGGACTGCTCGACGCCGACATCTTCGGGCCGTCGCAACCCAAAATGTTCCGGCTCGAAGACGCCCGTCCGGGCGCAATATCCGTCGACGGACGGGAATTGATTCAACCCGCCGAAAACTACGGCGTCAAACTGCTGTCGATAGGTTTCTTCGTCAACCGAAACGACGCCGTCTTATGGCGCGGCCCGATGGCTGCCAATGCGTTGAAACAGCTGATCGGCGAAGCCGACTGGGGCGCGCCGGACTACTTCCTCATAGACCTGCCGCCCGGCACGAGCGATATACACCTGACGCTGGTGCAAACGCTGACCCTCACCGGCGCCATCATCGTCAGTACGCCGCAGGAAGTGGCGCTCGCTGACGCCCGCAAAGCAATCAGCATGTTTACGGGCGAAAAAATCAACGTCCCCATACTCGGACTTGTCGAAAACATGTCGTGGTTTACGCCCGCCGAATTGCCCGACAACCGCTATTATCTCTTCGGAAAAGACGGCTGCAAACAACTTGCCGCCGAACTGAACATCCCCCTGCTGGGACAAATCCCCGTAGTGCAAAGCATCTGCGAGAGCGGCGACACAGGCGCACCCGTAGCCCTGCAGCCCGAAACCCTCACCGGCGCCGCCTTCCATGCCCTGGCAGAGCAGGTCGTCGCACGGACGAAATCCGTATAACGGGATATTATTTACTTCGTATCCCCGAAAAACAAATCACAGTTTGATTGCCGCCAGTTCGTTTCCCAGATTGTGCAGTGTTTCTTCTATTTTGCCGGCCTGTTTTTCGGATATGTACTTTTTCCCCATCCGGTACTGTCGCATCAGGGATGGATTTATTCCGGCTTTTTCGGCAAAGCGGGAGACATTGATCCAGTCGTAGTAGTCGAACATGGACGCGATGTCATACTTGTAAACAAATTGTATGTTCTTCAATTCATCGGGGATTTCGCGTCCGTTTTCCGTGTAGGACAGTTTCATTTCCCTGACCGAGTTTTCGAAATCAGCCTTTGCTTCTTCTACCGTTTTTCCTTCGCCGATAATGGTATGGCCTATCTCCGGCGTAAAAATGCCGAATGTACCGTCTTTTCCTTTTTCGATTAATGCTGTTGTTGTCATAGTTAAATATTAATTGTTTGTTTGCCTGCCGAGCGGGCGTCAAAATCCTATCTGCTTTTTCAATCTGTGGTACAATCCCGATTTCACTTCTTTCGACTTGTGCCTTTCGAGCTGAATCCGGTAGTTTTTATCGTCGTGTCCATATATGTCATGTTCGGCTCCATGCTTTATAAGACGCCATCCTTTCTCAATCGCTATCTTTTCTATTTCAGACCATTTCATCCCGGTTTATTCTTTTTGGTGATGAAAGAATTATAGCTTATACAACCTTGTGAATCTTCCGTCTTAACCATTACTCTTTATTATTTCGTGTCACTTAATTACGACACAAATATATAACGTTATTGTTACATGTGCGGATTTTCCGGCGATTATTTTCTTGTGAAGCGCTTACGCCTCCGGCGTACCGGGTGCAACCTTGTGAATCCGTCTTAAAGAAAGCCGCCGGCCATCTTTCTGCGGAAAGGCGGCGCGGCGGCTTCTTTGTTTGCGGTTGCCGGCGGCGCGACCGGTCTCTAATCGGTGATCAGTCTGTTTTGCGAACGTTCCGGGTTTCGCAATGCGTATTCTTTTCTTCGCTTTTGTTCGGGCGGATACATTGCCCTGCTGCATTGCGATTATCTTTGCCGTAGCGTTGCGGAAGATATAACCGTGAGAAATTCATACATCGTTTAAATTTGAAGTATATGGAAGATTTGTTTCTTAAAATCGAATCGGGTGCCGAACTCGGCATGGAAGAAATTGTTAAGCTGCTGTCGGTCGACGCCGACAGCAGCGAATATTATCGTTTGCTGTATCTCGCGCGAAAGCAGAGCGTAAAGGCTTTCGGGAAGACGGGCTACGTTTTTGCTCAAATCGGAATCAATGCCGAGCCGTGTTCGGTCAACTGCAGTTTCTGTTCGATGGCGGCGGGACATTATGCCTTGCCGGGAACGTGGAGAAAGCGCGTCGACGAAATCGTCGAAGGCGTGAAGCAATTGGTGGAAGAACGCGCCAACGACATTTTCCTGATGACTACGGCCGACTATCCGGTAGAAGATTTTATCGCCGCCGCGAAATCCGTCCGGGGATATATCCCTCCCGAAATCCGTTTTGTAGCTAACATAGGCGATTTCGATTTCCCGACGGCCGGCAGATTGAAAGATGCCGGTTTTACGGGCGCATACCATATCGTGCGGATGCGCGAAGGTATCGACACGGGCGCTCCCGTCGAGCAGCGGGTGAAAACGCTGAACGCAATACGCGATGCCGGACTGGAACTGTACTATTGCGTGGAACCCGTCGGGCCGGAACATTCGTATGATGAAATTGCCGCCGAGATAGTCCGGGCTAAAGATTACCGCGTGGAAGCCATGGCCGTCATGCGCCGCACGCCTGTCGTCGGGACACCGCTGTTTCACTACGGCGCCATCACGACGCCCGAACTGTGCAAAATCGCTGCCGTCGCCCAACTGGCCGTAAAGCCGACACGCTCGATGAACGTGCACGAAGTGACCGAAATGTCCATCCTTGCCGGAATCAACCAGTTGTATGCCGAAGCCGGCGCCAATCCGCGCGACACGAACGACCGTACCGAAAACAACAGGGGATACACCGTGCAGACCACCCGCAAACTGCTCGAAAGTTCGGGCTACGTCATCGCCTGACCACGAAGAGAGAAAAATTCATACCAAAACATACTAAAAACAAATCTCATGAACAGCGAATTTATACTGGATCAATTTTCAAAAGGCTTTGATTGCGCCCAGATTGTATTGGCGGAAGTAGCCGGCGATTATGGCCTCGACATGGAAACGGCGCGCAGGACGGCGGCATGTTTCGGCGGCGGCATGTGGTGTGCCGGCTGCTGCGGCGCCCTGACCGGAGCCTATATGGCCGTCGGACTGAAATACGGCCATTCCGCGCCCTGTGAAACGGACAAGAAAGACAAAGCCCTGACCGTAATGGGGCAACTGCGGAAAAAATTTGTGGAAAAATACCGTTCCACGGAATGTAAGGACATTCTGGGGCACGACCTTTCCGTGCCGGAAGAAATGCAGCAAATCATAGACAAGGGGCTGATTGCAAGCGTCTGTCCGACCGTGATTGCCGACACGGTGGATATACTGAACCGGTATCTGGAAAAGGCGTGATTCGGGCAGGATTACCTTGTGTCCGTCAAGAACAAATGTAAGGTATCACAAAGAAACTTCATTTTTACACTGCGCAGACTTAAGTCCGAACGACAAAATTACAGGTATATCGGACGCAATACCTGTTCTTTCCTTAGAGTACATCGTACTTTTTCTCATACGGTTAAGCGAAAAAGAAAGCCGCCGGCCATCTTTCTGCGGAAAGGCGGCGCGGCGGCTTCTGTTGTTTACGGTTGCCGGCGATGCGGTTGTCGGCGCAACCGGTCTCTAATCGGTGATCAGTTTGTTCTGCGAACGCTCGTTGTTCGGGATAGGCCAGATGTAGCCGTTGATGCCGTCGGATGGTTCGACGGTTGTGGCCGACAATGTGCCGGGACGCTTGACGATCGTTTCGGCGCGGCGCATCATGTCGAAACCACGGATGCCTTCGCCGACGAACTCAAGCCGCCGCTCGTTGTCGACGGCCTTTTTCAGCGCGTCGCCCGTCAGTCCGTCGAGCGTCAGCGTGTCGTCTCCGGGCTTGAGCGAGCGCGCCCTGACCTGCTTGAGCGCGGCGAGGGCTTCGGCTTCGCGACCGGTGACGGCGTAACATTCCGCAAGGTTGAGCAGTATCTCGGAGTAGCGGAAAACGGGCACCCATTCGACGTAGGTGGGGTCGGTGTGCTTGGCAAGCGTCTGTCCGCCTTCGTTGATGTCCGTCAGCCGGCTGATGCGCACGTCTTTCGGGTTGCTGTAGCCGTCGATGCCGAAAATGCCTGCCTCGGTGTCGAGGGCGAGCGACTTTTTGTTGAGATAGTAGTATGCGACGGCCGACTGCCCCGCACCACGGTTGGTGGAGCTGAAGGGGATGGAGAAGATGTTCTCCTGCGTGATGAACGGCGGGCTGAAGATGGTCGTCACGTCGTCGGCAAGCGAATACCCCGTCACCTTAAGTCCTGCCTCGATGGCCTTCTGCCATTCGCCGGTGATCATGTAGATGCGCATCCTGAGCGCTTCGGCAGCGGATTGCGTGGCGCGGGTGACGGTAGCTTCCGTGCCGTTACCGACGGGCAGCGCAGCGGACGCCGAGAGGTCGGCCAGTATCTGGTCGATGACCTGCTGCGAGGTGGCGCGCGCCATGTCGTTGTTCAGGATGTCCGACTCGGCGCCGAGACGTATCGGCACCGACGGGGCGCTGGGGTTGAGCACGTACGGCATCGTGTATATCTGGTGGAGATAATAATATACGATGGCGCGGACAAAGCGGGCTTCGGCCGAGAAGCGTTCGTAATTGTTGCCTGCCAGTTCCCTGTTTTCGTCAAGCAGTTTCAGGAACGTGTTGCACTTGTTGACGGCCAGATAGGCCGCTTCCCAGAAATTGTTGTTCTCCTGCGTGTTCAGGCCTACTTTGTTTTCGTAGGTGTTGTAGAGTTCCACGCCGTTGTTGGACACGTTGATCACGTCGTCGCCCATATTGTCGACGATCAGTATGGCGCGTCCGCCGAAGATGTTGTTGTCCTTGATGGCGGCATAGAGGCTGACCAGGTTGCCTTCCATCTTTTCTGCATTGGCAAATACTTCTTTTTCGCTGAAGTACAGCGGCGGCTCCTTGTCCAGAAAATCTTCGCCGCATCCGGCAAACAGTCCTGCGCACAGGACGACAAGCGTATATAAAACTGTTTTTTTCATATCTGTTTTTGTTTGTTTTCGATTACACATGTTTCATTAAAAACCTACGTTTACGCCGAACGTAAATACCTTCGACTGCGGGAGCGTGTTCTTGTCGATACCGCCGAAGAGGGCGGCATTGCTGTTCGACGAAATGAGCGATTCGGGGTCAAGCCCGCTGTATCCCGTCAGGCAGAACAGGTTTTGCGCCATGGCGTAGAGGCGCAGCGAACCGATGCCGACTACCTTGGGCCAGCGCTTCGTGTTGAACGAATAGCCCAGCGTCAGCGTCTTGAGTCGCAGATAGTCGCCGCGCTCTATCCAGTCGGATATTGCCCAGTTCGAGCCGTTCGAGTAGTTGTCGCCGTAGATGGGCTTGGCGTATTTGGCGTTGTCGCCCGGATTGCGCCATGCGTTTTCGTACACGTCCAGCGAGTTGCTCCACGAGCGCATGTCGCTCACCGTCGCCGTCGTGCCGTTGAACACTTTGTTTCCGCCCGAATACTGAAACAGGAGGGAGAGATCGAACTGTTTATACTTAAACTCGTTCGTCCAGCCGCCGTAGTATGTCGGCATCGTGCCGCCGAACAGTTTCTGCTGGACGTCGGCTTCGGGATACGGCTCTCCTGTATCCCTTGTGACGAAACGCTGTGCGCCGGCCTTCTCGAACATGATCAGCACTTCCCTGCCGTCTTTGCCGACCACGATGCGCCGTCCCGTTTCGGGATCGATACCCCGCGATTCGCGGATATACAGCTGCCCGATCGAGTAGCCGGGGAGGGTGAGGTTGTTTTGCCAGTAGGTGTCGGACGACAGCAACTCTTCGATACCGTCCGCCAGCTTCACCACCCTGTTACGGTGCGTGGTGATGTTGAACGACGTAAACCAGCTGAAGTCTTTGTCCTTGTACGGCGTGCCCGAAATGGTGAACTCGATGCCCGTGTTGCTCATCTTTCCCGTGTTGGTCGTAATCTTGTTGCCGGGGATGCCTTTCGAGGGCGCTACCGGCACGTTAAGGATCAGGTCGGAGGCGTGATTGCCGTAATAGTCGAATTCGACCGTGAGGTTACGGTTGATCTGCGCCGAGAAACCGACGTCCATTTTCGTACTGCTTTCCCATTTCAGGTTTTCCACATCGGCGATGCTCGACAGCCTGTACTGGCTGCTGCTACCGTAAAAACCGCTCTGGTAATACGACTTGGCGGCGTAGGAGTCGATGTTCGTATTTCCGACCACGCCCCAGCTTCCCTTTATCTTTAAATCGGTAATTGTCTCCGCAAGCGGTTTGAAGAAGCCCTCTTCCGAGATGCGCCATGCGCCCGACACGCCGTAGAAGTCGCCCCAGCGATGATTGGCGCTCAGCGCCGAGAAACCGTCGCGGCGGTAGTTGAGCGACAGCATGTAGCGACCGGCATAATCGTAGTTGACGCGACCGAAATACGACAGCAGGGAGTTTTCGTCAATCGTATTGCCCGATGCGTATATGTTTGCATAGTCGGCCTGAAACACCGTAAACTTGTCGTCCAGGATGTCCGTGCGGTTGGCTCCCCACCTGTTGCGCGTCCTCTCGTA
>JAISNP010000044.1 GCA_031276175.1 Tannerella sp. | reverse complement strand
GTATCATTACATTAGCCGTGAGTTCATGCTTTCTATTTATTGCATTGTCTTTTTCTTCCATTTTTGTTCCTCCAAAATAATATAATCTTATGTTTCCGTGCAGGTTTTCCTGCGTTTTCGTTAACGACAGTCCCTACTCCAATCATCTTCAATTCCGCAAATCACAGTTCCCACTCCTCCCACTCTTCAACGACCACCTCGCCGAGCAATCCCGACGGCGCGGTTTCCCATCCGTCGTATTTTGATTGTTTGTATGCCACATCCACAAAATTTATTTCGTGGAAGATACGCCACTCCACACCGCGGCGGTCGTAGTCGGCGATACGGTTAGCCGGCAGGTTGGTTACTTCTATTTCGACACGATTGTCGCCGTCGCGGAGAAAGCGTCCGACATTGACATCGAACGGGACGGCAAACACAACGCCGGCATCATTCCCGTTGATGCGGACGCGGGCGCTTTCGCGGACGTCGCCCAGACAGAGACGGTATTCCATGCCGTCGCGTTTGGCAAGGCGGAACGTCGTTTCGTACACGGCGGTTCCCATATTTCGCTTCAGCGTATCGTTCGGCAAATCCGTCCACGAGCAGAGCGCAGGCAGACGAAACGTCGTGTTCACCGCCGGCTCGCTTGCGACGAAACGCATCGTCCAGTCGGTTGACGGCAACAGTTTCCTGCCCGTCGAACGATAATACTTCCAAGCCTCCGTCGGCACGTCCCTTGCCGTAAAGGTTTTCAGGACGAGCGACTGTCCGGCGCGAAGTTGCAGAAACACCTCCGTCGTCCCCTCGCGATTGCGCAGGCGGGCTTTACCCGTCGCGCCGGTCAGCGGGTCGAAGATGACGGCGCTCACAGCCGGCGTACCCAGCGCGACCCAGCCGTTCACCGGATTGTCGGTCAGCATCGCAAGGAAATACAGATAGCCTCCGTCGTGCCGGCGACGAATCATTTTCCCGCCGTATTTCGTGATAAATGTTTCGGGATTTTGTTGGGGTAAAAAATCTTTCGCCCCCGCGACAACCGTAGTTTCACGACGCAACGCCTCCACGATTTCGGCAAACTCGGCGCGTCGTTCCTCCAGCCGGAACAGTCCGGGGACATCGTCGGGACAGCCTCCCTGAACGACAATCGTCGCGCCCTGTCGCGCCAGCGCAAGGATTTGCGAGAGCGTTTCGAGCGGGATTTTCTTTACGGAAGGCAGGATTAACGCTTTGTACCGACTGCCGCCGACGGTTTTCAGCAGTCCGTTCTCGACGGTACAGGTTCGGACGAAACGGTCGGAGATATAATCCACATCGTATCCCTGCGCCATGATACGGTCGACGGCGCCGCAAAATTCGGGCAGCCGTTTGCGCATATCGTGGATAGCGAAAGGGAGGTAATGACTGCCGCGCGCGTTGTGCCAAACGTCGTACACGGGGAAGTAGAGCAGGAAATCGCTGTCGGGCAATCCGCTTTGGAGGACTGCCTGCGTGCGTGCGATGTAGTCGAAAAACGCCGGAGCGTCGCGCCAGATGCTGTTCGTGGGCGACATGTCCACCGAAGCGTAGAACTTCCATCCGGGCCATGCCGCCTCGGCGGGCGAATACGTCGTGCCGTGAAAGTAAACCCGATTGACGCCGGAGGCAAACAGCAGGTCGATCTCCGGTTTACATTGCGACAGCGACGTGCGGAAATGCTCGGTCAGCCAGGTGAACGTCTCGGCGGAGACGTATCTTTTTCCGGCGATGTGCGCTGCCGACGAGGCGTATTTCACCACCGTCGGGTCGCTGTCGTTGATTTTGCGGACAGCATCGCGACGCAGTCCGGGAATATTGAAATCGGTGATGCCGAACGATTCACATTCGGGCACGTCCACCGCGGCATAGAGGTCGATAAGGTTGGCGGGCGAGCCGTGCGCCTGATTGCGCGTGGCGACGCCGTGGCTGTGCGCCCATTCGTTCCACACCTGCGTGAAATTTTCGTACAGCAGTTCGCCGATGGTTTCGCGATAGTCTGCAATCACGCGGGCGGAGGTATCCGTCGCGCCGTCGGCAAGCAGTTCGGCGACGTAATCCTGCAAGCGGTAGCCGCGTCGTTGCTCAAATTCATCCGGTAAGGCGGGCGTCCAGTCGGCTCCGTATACTTCGTAGGAATCATTAAAAAAGCTGTGCGGGAAAGGGGTATTGCTTTCGGCAAACGCCGTGTCGAATTTCTCGAAATAGCGTCGGACGGCGTCGCCGTTCAAATGATCCAGCACGTATCCCTGTCCGCCGGGGGCGGCGCGTTTGACGCGCTGTCCCGTTTTGCCGGGGGTGATGCGGCCGTTGCGGACGACGGCTTTGGCCGCCGCATCTTCGATTGTGACTTCCGGCCCGCCGAAGGGCCATCCCGTCCCGTTGTTCATATCCACCGACATGCCCAGCCGCTGCGCTTCCGACAGCGTGAAGGCCAGCATCTGCATCCAGCGGGGCGAGAGGTAGTCGATATATTTGGATTCCCAGCCCCGGACGCCGTAGATGGGTGTGATTTCGACGCCTCCGATGCCGGCGATGCTCAGCGCTTCGAGGTTGCGGGTGATGTTTGCCGAATCGACGGCGCTGCCCATCCACCACCAGCGTGTGCGGGGTTTCGATTCGAGCGTGACGGCGGGAAATATGCCTTCGCCGCCGGACGACGGTTGCGCCATGGCCGTCATCTGCAGGCACAGGAGAATAATAAAAAGTATCTTTTTCATCTGTTTTATTTTATTCGAAACGTATTAAAATCCGAAATACTTTCCCCGGGTCGGCTGTCCAGCGTTTCATGGCTTCTGCGACCTGATGCGGCGCGTATATGCCGCTGATCAGCGTTTCTTTCGGGCAGGAGCCGTGCTTGAGGTATTCCATCGCCGCCCGGAAGTCTTCGGGCATGGCGTTGCGCGAGCCGCGGATGTCGAGTTCTTTTTGCACAAAATGTTTGGTTTCAAAGGCGATTTCCGTTTTGGCGTAGCCGATGCAGACTACCCGTCCGCTGAAAGCGACTTCGTCGACGGCCGTCCGGTAGGTAACGGGCGCGCCGACGGCTTCGATCACGACGTCCGGGCCGCAGCTTCCGGTTATTGCCTGCAAGCGTTCGTGCACGTTTTCCGTCGTGGAATTGATGGTGAAGGCTGCGCCCAGTCGGCGGGCTAAAGCCAGTTTGTCGTCGTCTACATCCGTTGCGATTACTTTTGCGCCGCGCAATGCTGCCCGGACGATGGCGCCGATGCCGATCATGCCGCAGCCGATGACCATCACAGTGTCCGAATCCGTCACCTCGGCGCGCGCCACGGCGTGAAAACCTACGCTCAGCGGCTCGACCAGCGCAAAATCGCGCGGCGAAATGTCGGCGTCGGCAATGACTTTTGTCCACGGCACGGCGAGGAATTCGCGCATGGCGCCGTCGCGCTGCACGCCCAGCGTTTGGTTGAATCGACAGGCGTTCGGTCGCCCGTTCCGGCACGACGGGCAGTGGCCGCAAGCCGTGTAGGGATTCACCGTACACGGCAGGCCGGGTTGAAGATGCGCGGGCGCGTCGCCGGCGACTTCGGCAATCTCCGCGCCGACTTCGTGACCGGGGATGACCGGCAGCGTCGCCATCGGGTTCCGGCCCAGATACGTATTCAGGTCGGAGCCGCAGAAGCCGGCGTATTTTATTTTCAACAGCGCTTCGCCGGCACGCAATGCCGGCGAAGCCGTTTCCACCGGCCGTATTTCGCCGGGTTGTACGATTTGTATTGCTTTCATCTTTTCCGCTGTTTTTGTTTATGGCTATCGGTTTGTTTATCCTCGCAAGATATGAATATCTCAGAATATGAATATCACAAAAGTATGCTTTTTATTTATCACTGCAAACTTAAGGTGCGAATCTTTTATTCCTTTCCGCGTCGTCGAAATCCCGTCAGAGCCGTCCGTAGCCCATTATTGTCGGCCAACGCTAATCGGCGTCGGCCAACGCTAATCGGCGTTGGTCAACGCTAATCAGCGTTGGTCAACGCTAATCAGCGTTGGTCAAATCTAATTAGCGTTGGCCGAATCTAATCGGCGTTGGCCAAATCTAATCAGCGTTGGACGAACGCTAATCGGCGTTGGCCAAATCTAATCGGCGTTGGCCAACGCTAATCAGCGTTGGTCAAATCTAATTAGCGTTGGGCGGAAAATACGTGGTTTAAAGGATTCGGTTGCGGCGTTATCCCACGCTGCCTTCGAGGGATATTTGGAGGAGTTTTTGGGCTTCGACGGCAAATTCCATGGGCAATTTGTTCATTACTTCCTTGGCGTATCCGTTGACGATGAGGGCGACGGCTTCTTCGGTCGATATGCCGCGCTGGTTGCAGTAGAAGAGTTGTTCTTCGTTTACTTTGCTTGTGGTGGCTTCGTGTTCGACTACGGCCGTATCGTTGCGTATGTCGGTGTAAGGGAAGGTGTGCGCGCCGCAAGTGGAGCCGAGCAGGAGGCTGTCGCACTGGCTGTGGTTGCGGGCGTTTTCGGCGCGGGGCGCGATTTTTACCAGTCCGCGGTAACTGTTTTGACTGTATCCTGCGGAGATGCCTTTGGAGATGATGGTGCTGCGGGTGTTTCGTCCGAGATGGATCATTTTTGTGCCTGTGTCGGCCTGCTGGTGGTGATTGGTGACGGCGACGGAGTAGAATTCGCCGGAGGAGTTGTCGCCTGCGAGGATACATCCCGGATATTTCCATGTGATGGCGGAGCCGGTTTCGACCTGCGTCCACGAGATTTTGCTGTTTTCGCCTTTGCAGAGGCCGCGTTTTGTGACGAAGTTGTAAATGCCTCCTTTGCCGTGTTTGTCGCCGGGATACCAGTTTTGGACGGTTGAATATTTGACTTCGGCGCGTGTGTGGGCTACGATTTCGACTACGGCGGCGTGGAGCTGGTTTTCGTCGCGTCGCGGGGCGGTGCAACCTTCGAGGTAGCTGACGTATGCGTCGTCGTCGGCCACAATGAGCGTGCGTTCGAACTGCCCCGTGTTGGCGGCATTGATGCGGAAGTAGGTGCTCAGTTCCATCGGGCAGCGCACGCCTTTGGGGATGTAGACGAAGGAGCCGTCGGAGAAGACGGCGGAGTTGAGGGCGGCGAAAAAGTTGTCGCGGTAGCCGACTACGCTTCCGAGATATTGCCGCACAAGGTCGGGGCGGTTTTTGACCGCTTCGCCGAAGGAGCAGAAGACGATGCCTTTTTCGGCAAGCGTTTCCCTGAAGGTAGTTTTGACCGACACGCTGTCCATTACGGCATCGACGGCCATTCCGCTCAGTATTTTCCGTTCTTCGAGCGGGATGCCCAGTTTGTCGAACGTTTTCAGCAGTTCGGGGTCTACTTCGTCAAGGCTTTTCGGCGCGTCTTTTCTTTTCGGCGCGGCGTAGTAGCTGATGCGCTGATAATCTATTTCGGGGATGCGGAGGTGCGCCCAGTCGGGCATTTTCATTGTTTGCCATCGGCGGAAGGCTTTGAGGCGGAAGGCGAGCAGCCATTCCGGTTCTTCTTTTTTGGCCGAAATAAGGCGGACGGTGTCTTCGTCCAGTCCGCAACGGAGCGTTTCCGTTTCGATGTCGGTAGTGAATCCGTACTTGTATTCGTACTCGTTTCCGGTGACTTCGTCCAGTATTTGGTTTTTGTTTTCCGTTTTCATTCAATTTATAAGATGCGTCATATACCGGACAGTTCCGTGTTGTCGTTTCCTCCTCCCCGGCGGAACAGGTTGCCGGCGTATATTGCGGGTACGACCCTTTTCACGGGCAGGTACAGGCGCGAGCGGCTTTTGACCTCGGAGGGTATCAATACCGAGTTGCGATCGGAAAACGCGATTATATTTAACATCAGGCTGATGAACAGGACGGTGAATGTCAATGCAAAAATCCCTCCCGCCAGATGGTTGGGCAAACTGAGCGGCGTGACGTCCATAATTTTATGGAGGATGTGACCGACAAGCGCAATGACGCACAGGATGAGGAGGAAGGCGAGCACGTAGCTGACGACGGTCACCGCGTGTGCGGGCATCAGCCCTGCTTCGCGGATATATTCGCGGATGTACACGGCTACGGCGGAGCACAGGTATATGGCGGCGACGAGTGCGATCAGCATCACGATTTGCCTGACGAAACCGTCCGAACAGCCTTTGACGAATCCTGCGGCCGCCAGACAGATGATTGTGATGTCCAGCCAGTTCATGATTTCGCGCTACAGCGTTTTCTTGATTTCAATCTGGTCGAAGGCTTCGATAATGTCTCCGGGCTGGATGTCGTTGTAGTTCACGATGTGAATACCGCAATCCTGCCCCGTCACTACTTCCTTCACTTCGTCCTTGAACCGCTTGAGCGAGGCCAGTTCGTTCGTATAAACCACGATGCCGTCGCGAATGACGCGCACTTTGTTCGTGCGCCTGATTTTGCCTTCTTTTACGATACATCCTGCGATCGTGCCGACTTTGGATATTTTGAATACCTGCTGTACTTCGATATTTCCGATAATCTCTTCCCTGATTTCGGGCGAGAGCATACCTTCCATAGCCGATTTCACGTCTTCAATGGCATCATAAATGATAGAGTACAGTCTGATTTCGACGCCTTCCTTTTCGGCCAGGCGATAGGCGGTCTGCGCGGGACGCACCTGAAAGCCGATAATGACGGCGTCGGAAGATGCGGCCAGTGCGACGTCGGAGTCGGAAATCTGCCCGACGGCCTTGTGAATCACGTGCACTTGTATTTCTTCGGTAGAGAGTTTGATGAGGGAGTCGGACAGCGCTTCGACGGAGCCGTCTACGTCGCCCTTGACAATCAGTTTCAATTCATGGAAATCGCCCAGCGCGCGCCGTCGTCCGAGTTCTTCCAGTCCGAAGCGTTTTTGGGTGCGCAGTCCGAGTTCGCGTTGCAGTTGTTCGCGTCGGGTTGCAATCTCTCTGGCTTCCTGTTCGGATTCGAGCACGTTCAGGATGTCTCCGGCCTGCGGTGCGCCGTCCAGTCCGAGTATCAGTACCGGCTCGGAAGGTCCTGCCTGCTCGACCCGGAGGTTCCGTTCGTTGAACATGGCTTTCACACGTCCATGGTGCGTACCGGCCAGTACGATGTCGCCCTGATGCAATGTGCCGTTGCTTACCAGCACCGTGGCTACGTAGCCGCGTCCCTTATCGAGCGAGGATTCGATGACCGATGCTACGGCGCGCTTTTTGGGGTTGGCTTTCAGTTCGAGCATGTCGGCTTCGAGCAGTACTTTCTCTAAAAGTTCCTGCACACCCGTGCCTTTTTTTGCCGAGATTTCCTGATTTTGGTATTTGCCTCCCCAGTCTTCTACCAGATAGTTCATCTTCGACAGTTCTTCTTTGATTTTTTCGGGATTGGCGCCGGGTTTGTCTATTTTGTTAATGGCAAATACGATGGGCACGCCTGCTACCGATGCGTGGTTGATGGCTTCGACGGTTTGAGGCATCACGTTGTCATCGGCTGCTACGATGATAATCACGATGTCGGTGACTTTTGCGCCGCGGGCGCGCATGGCTGTAAATGCTTCGTGTCCCGGCGTATCGAGGAATGTGATGCGCCGTCCGTTGGCCAGTTTCACGTTGTATGCTCCGATATGCTGCGTAATGCCGCCCGCTTCGCCTGCGATTACGTTGGCGTTTCGAATATTGTCAAGCAGCGACGTTTTTCCGTGGTCTACGTGTCCCATTACGGTGACAATCGGCGGGCGCGGCACGTAGTCTTCGGGACTGTCTTCTTCTTCCTTAATTGTTTCGGATACTTCGGCGCTCACGTATTCGGTTTTGAATCCGAATTCGTCGGCGACGATGTTGATCGTTTCCGCATCCAGCCGCTGATTGATGGAAACCATAATACCGATGCTCATACAAGTGGAAATGATACTCGAAACCGAGACGTCCATCATGCTTGCCAAGTCGTTTGCCGTTACAAATTCGGTTAGTTTCAGTACTTTGCTTTCTCTTTCTTCCTGTTTCAGCAATTCTTGCCCGCGTTTTTCGGCGGCATCGCGCTTGTCCTTGCGGTATTTGGCGCCTTTGTTGCTTTTGGTGTTTTTGCTTGTCAGGCGCGCCAGCGTTTCCTTGATTTGCTTTTGTACGTCTACTTCGCTGATTTCCGCTTTAACCGGTTTGCGGAGGCGCGGGCGTTTGCGCTCGTCGCGATTGCCCGGACGGGGGGCGCTTGCAGCCCGCTGTACGGCGGCGATGTCGACCTTGTCTTTTTTGATGCGGTTGCGTTTTTTCTTGACGGATTTTTCGGGTGAATCCGTTTTGGCAACCGGCTTGTTTGCCGGTTGCTTGCCTGCAGCAGCGGCGGTGGTCGCAACGGCTTGCCTGCTTGCAGTGGAGGCTTGCCTGCTTGCGGTAGTTGCCTTGCGTTTTTCTTCCTTTTCTTTACGTTTTTCTTCTTTCGATTTCTTTCTCGGACGTGTCGATTGGTTGATCGAGGCCAAGTCAATTTTTCCCGTCACTTTAATGGCAGGCCCCAATCTGTTATTTTTCAACCGGAAGATGGGCGCTTCCGATGTTTCGGGTTTATCCGGTGCGACGGTCGTTTGTTCCTGTTTTGCAGGAATCTGTTCTGTTGTTTCGGGTGCAGTGGTTACGGTGTCCTGCTGCGTTTTCTCAGGCTGTTTTTCTCCGTCGGTTGTTTTCTTTTCTTCCTGTCCGGCGGCGGAAAGGGGCGTTATGGGGTTGGGTTGCGGCGGCGCCTGTTCGGGTTTTATTTCCGGTTTGGGCTGTGCCTGTTCGGTTACCGGCTTAGCAGGTTCGGGGTTAATTTTCTGCTTGGGCTGTTGCGACAGCGTCTCTTCTTTTTTCAAGTCGTCCATGCCGAACGGTTTTTCTTTGCCGGAGGTCTTTTCTCCCTTTTTCGTTGCATTTTCTTTCCCGCGTTTCGGATGCAGGTCGATTTTGCCTTTTGTGACGAATTTGGGTTTGTAATCTTCCGGTATCTCCGTCTTGATTTCATCCGGGTTTTGCGGCTTTTCCGGTTTTTTCTCCGCAACGACAGGAGGAGGCTCAGGTGTCTGCATGTTAAGCAGACGCTTGCGCTCGGCTTCCGACAGGCCTTTTCCAAATTCATCGACGAGTATTTCGATCTGCTCGTCGGTGATTTTCGTATTGGGGTTGCTTTCTACCGTATGGCCTTTACGATGCAGGAAGTCGGCTGCCGTGATGATACCGACATTTAAATCTCTTATTACTTTACTTAATTTAATAGGCATATCTCTTTGTATACTGCTGTTTTAATCTTCCTGTTTCTCTTGTTTCGTATCTGCGGCGTCAGGCATGGTTTCCGTTTCGGACACAGTTTCCGCTTCGGATATTGCTTCTGCTTCGGGGAGTGTTTCCGTATTTTCGATAGCTGTTTCCGTTTCATTTCCCGTTTCCGTATCGGCGCTTTCGGGGAGGTCTTCTTCAAATTCGGCAAGGAGGATGGAAAACACCTCGTCGACAGTCTGCTCTTCCAAATCCGCACGTTCCATAATATCTTCTTTTTTCATCGACAATACCGCTTTGGCCGTGTCGCATCCAATGTTTTTCAATGCACCGATGACCCATTCGTCGATTTCGTCGGAGAACTCATCAAGGTAAATGTCTTCCTCGTCGTGCGTATCAATATCACGGAACACGTCTATCGTATAATTTGTCAGCATACAGGCCAGTTTGATATTCAAACCGCCTTTTCCGATGGCCAGCGATACTTCTTCGGGACGCAAAAAAACTTCCGCCCTGCGCTCATCCTCGTCGAGATAGATGTTTGAGATTTTGGCAGGACTCAGTGCACGCTGTATAAACAATTTTGTGTTGGTTGTAAAGTTGATTACGTCGATATTTTCGTTTCTGAGTTCGCGAACGATGTTACGAATGCGCGAGCCTTTCATTCCCACACATGCGCCTACGGGGTCGATGCGGTCGTCGTAGGATTCGACGGCGATTTTAGCCCTTTCGCCGGGTATGCGGGCGATGGCTTTGATAGTAATCAGTCCGTCGTTGATTTCGGGGACTTCAAGTTCAAACAGTCTTTGCAGGAATTTTTTGTCGGTGCGCGAAAGATAGATTTTGGTGTTGCTGTTTTCGTTTTCGACGCGCTGCACGACGGCGCGTACCGATTCGCCCTTGCGGTAGAAATCGCTGGGGATCTGCTCGCTTTTGAGGAGCAGCAGTTCGTTGTCGTCGTCGTCGAGCAACAAGATTTCTTTTTTCCAGACCTGATAGACATCCGCCACGACGATGTTGCCGATCATATCCTTATATCTTGCGTAGAGGTTGTCTTTTTGAAGGTCAAGGATTTTAGATGATAGAGTCTGGCGCAGATTCAGGATGGCGCGGCGGCCGAAATCGGCGAAATGGACTTCGTCCGTCACTTCTTCGCCTACTTCGCAGTCGGGGTCGATTACCTGTGCTTCGCGGAGAGCGATTTGCAGGTTTGCATCTTCTACTTCGCCGTTTCTCACCACAATACGATTGCGCCAAATTTCAAAGTCGCCTTTTTCGGGATTGATGATGATATCGTAATTTTCGTCCGTTCCGAACATCTTGGCAATCACGTTGCGAAATGATTCTTCCAGCACGTGTATCATTGTTTCCTTGTTGATATTTTTCAATTCCTTGAACTCCTGCAACGTGTCTATCATACTGATTGTTTCTGCTTTTCTCGCCATAATTTTCTATTTGAATCTGATTATATTTTTTATCTGCTTTATTTCGCCGTACGCAAAGGTTCTGTCTTCGCATACGGTTGTTTTGCGCTTTGCATTTCCCTGTTTTTCTTTTCCGGAAACCGTGATTACCGCTCCGTCTTTGTTTGCCGATTTCAACAGACCTGTCATTTTCTCCCCGCTTTTTAATATTATTTCTATTTCGTTCCCTATATTTTTGATATACTGACGCGGTGATTTGAAAGGAGACGATATGCCGGACGAACTCACTTGCAACTCAAAATCGTCCGTTGTCCTGTCCAATTTTCCCTCAATGTGACGGCTCAGCGCCACACAGTCGTCGATCCCTACCGCCCCGTCGCTGTCTATTTTCACAACAATCAGGTTATCAGGACTAACCGTCACATCTACGAGGTAACATTCCGTCGTTTTGAGGAACGTTTCCGCTATCGTTATTATCTCTTTTTTTTCTATCATCGTCATATAAAAAGAAGGGGGACTTTAGCGCCCCCACCTCCTCTTCTACTCTTATCCGGACGCAAATATATAAAAAAGCAATCAATTTTCAAAAAATGAATCTTTTTTATATTGTGTGAATTTATTTTTGTATCTTGCCTGCTCAAAAATTGGGATCATGACTGGAAAAGAAAAGTTTCATATCGAATATATCTTTGACAAGGTTTCGGTCCGCAGCCTGTGGAATCATCTGACTACTCCGCCGGGATTGTCGTTATGGTTTGCGGACGATGTGAGCGTGAACGGGAGGCGTTATGTCTTTACGTGGAAGAAGATTCGCGAAGAGGCCGAACTGCTTGAAGAAAAGCCCGGAGTGAAAGTGCGCTACCGCTGGCTGGACGGCGACGATGCGGATTATTATTTCGAATTTCTCATCCGCAGCATTGAACTGACGGGCGCCACGTCGCTCGAGATTACGGATTTCGCAGAGCCGGACGAAAAGGCGGATGCTATTGCGCTGTGGGATTCGCAGGTCGAGGTATTGAAACGGACGCTAGGCATCTGACGTTTTTTGAAAGGGAAACGTCTTTTTGTGCGCGAATTGTCTTACTTTTGTAACCTTTTCGGAAATTGACGGTGAGAATAAAAAGATTATACATTTTTCTGTTGAAAACGTACGTGCCGATGTTCGTCATGGCGTTCGGCATTTGCTTGTTTATTGTCCTCATGCAATTTCTCTGGAAGTATGTCGACGAGATGGTAGGCAAGGGACTGGGGATCGACGTGCTGGGCGAGTTTTTCTTTTACGCCGCCCTGAGTTCCGTGCCGATGTCGTTGCCGCTTGCCGTTTTGTTTGCTTCGGTGATGGTGTTCGGAAGTCTGGGCGAGCATTTTGAACTTCAGGCGATGAAGGCGTCGGGCATTGCGTTGCCACGCACCATGAAGCCGTTGATCGTTTTCCTGTGTTTCGTTTCGGCAGGTTCTTTTTATTTCCAGAATAATATTATCCCTTCCTCGCAGGTGAAGATGTATACGCTGCTTTACTCCATGAAGATGAAATCGCCCGAACTGGAAATTCCCGAGGGCGTGTTTTGCAGCGAAATCGAAGGATACGGCATTTATGTGCGCGAAAAGGAAAGCGACGGGCTGCTGCGCGACATGATGATTTACGACTATTCGCAGGGGTTCAGCAACGTGCAGGTTACGGTGGCGGACTCGGGAAGGCTGAAAATGTCGACCGACAAGCGGCACCTTGTGCTTCAACTGTATCACGGCGAATCGTTCGAAAACCTGCGGAAGCAGAACCGCACGACAAACAGCGCCGAAACCGTACCCTACCGGAAGGAAACTTTCGGCGGCAAGGAACTGCTGATTGCCTTCGACGCAAACTTCAACCGTGCCAGCGAATCGCTTATGCAGAATCGGTATATCGGCAAAGACCTGAGTAGCCTGCAAGCTACCATCGACTCCGTAACGGCACGGTTGGACAGCATCAAGGGCGAGTATTCGCGACAGATTTACGGTGCGTCGTACCGGAAGTCGTTGCGGGAGTACGCAGCGGACATTGTCTCCGACAGGCAAAAGAACCTGAGCCTGCGTGCGGAAGACATTGATTTCGACAAGATGTACGAAGCCCGGCATCCCGGCGCACGACTGTCGCTACTGAACCAGGCCAAGTCGTCGCTGGAACGTACAGGTAACGAATACACTTTCAATTCGGCTGTGCTGATCAGCGAAGAGAGGGAACTCCGCCGCCATCATGTCGAGATGCACAAGAAGTTCACCCTTTCGCTGGCCTGCTTGGTGTTTTTCTTCATCGGCGCGCCGCTGGGAGCCATTATCCGCAAGGGCGGGCTGGGGATGGCGGTAATTATTTCCGTCTCCCTTTTTATTTTTTACTACGTCATCGATCATGCGGGCGCCACGTTGGCTACGAACGGCATGTGGCTGCCGTGCCAGGGTATGTGGCTCAGTTCGGCGGTACTGTTTCCGCTGGGAATGTTTCTCTCCTTCAAGGCGGCGCACGACTCGGTGCTGCTGGACGGCGAGGTGTATGCGGACAAATTGAAAAAAATCTTCGGACAGTCCGTCGCCCGGAAGATAGAAAAAAAAGAAATCATCATGTACAGCCTCGACCGTGTAGCGTTCGCCGCACGTCTGGACGCCCTGTTGCAACGGTGCGACACGTTCATGAAGCAATGCCGGCGATGGATTCCGTATTTCGTCTTCTGGGCGAATGCGGGCGAAGACGGCGCCGCGAAACGGATTGCGGACGAAGTGGAAGCCATCGTGGAAGAGGGTAACAATTCGGAGCAGAACTTAGTGCTGAACAAACTGATGGATTATCCCTTTGTAGGACACTACCGCCTGTGGCGCGGCCTGTCGAAGTACGGACGGAGGTGCATGGCCGCCGGGTGGTTTTTCCCGATCGGGATACCCGTCTACCTCCTCGCCTGCTTCGGACGGAAATACCTGTTGCGCGACATCCGCGCCGTCCGGCAAGTCACCGAAGAATTACTGGAAATTATTCGCAGCACACATAAATAATTCGAAATAACAACATGTATCATTTAAATACGATAGAAGAAGCGATAGAAGACTTTCGCGAAGGCAGGTTCCTGATTGTCGTCGACGACGAGGACAGGGAAAACGAAGGCGACTTCATAGTGGCGGCCGAAAAGATTACGCCCGAAAAAGTCAACTTCATGATGACGCACGGCCGCGGCGTGCTTTGCGCACCCGTCACCGAAGAGCGATGCGTCGAACTGGAACTGGAGATGCAGGTGACACACAACACGTCGATGCTCGAAACGCCGTTCACCGTCACGGTCGACAAGCTCGGAGGCGGCTGCACGACGGGCGTTTCCATGTACGACCGTGCACAAACCATCCGGGCGCTGGCCGATCCTGCAACCAGACCTTCCGACCTCGGACGTCCGGGACACGTCAACCCGCTTCGCGCCCGTTCGCGCGGCGTACTGCGACGTTCGGGACACACGGAGGCAACCGTCGACATGGCGCGACTGGCCGGACTTTATCCCGCCGGCGCACTGATAGAAATCATCAACGACGACGGTACCATGGCGCGACTGCCGCAACTGATGGACGTCTCCCGACGGTTCGGCATCAAGATCATCGCCATCCGCGACCTCATCGCCTACCGGCTGCAGACCGAATCGCTGGTCGAACGCGGCGTCGAAGTCAACATGCCCACGCGATACGGACACTTCCGCCTCATCCCGTTTCTCCAGAAATCGACGGGACTGGAACACGTCGCCCTGATAAAAGGCGCCATCGTGCGCGACAAACCCATGCTCGTCCGCGTACATTCGTCGTGTGCTACGGGCGACATTTTCGGCTCCCTCCGCTGCGAATGCGGCGAACAGTTGCACCGGGCTATGGAAATGATCGAACGCGAGGGGCAGGGCATCATCATCTATCTTCAACAGGAAGGGCGGGGCATCGGACTGATGGAGAAAATGAAAGCATACAAACTGCAAGAAAACGGACTGGATACGGTCGACGCAAACCTGCATCTCGGCCACAAGGCCGACGAGAGAGACTACGGTGTAGGCGCACAGATACTGCGGCAAATCGGCGTGACGCGGATGCGCCTCCTGACAAACAACCCTGTGAAGCGTGTCGGGCTGGAAGCCTATGGCCTGACGGTCGAAGAAAACATTCCCATAGAAATCGCCCCCAACCCATATAACGAATTTTACATGAAAACGAAAAAGGAACGTATGGGGCATACGCTGCGCGACATTTAAACTGTATTTCGATAGAAAAAGTTGACCCCCCAAAGAGATAAAGATGAACCCGGACAAATATAAGCGGAAACAGTTCATATGAAAAAAGCAGGCATATTCCCGGCAATCGCCGGAAAACATACGGGAGATAAAAACAATCTCACGTGAGATGAAAACCAAAAACCGGTTTTTGAAAGCCATCTCACGATAAATGAAAGCCATCTCATGGGAGATGAAATCCATCTCACGGGAGATGAAAACCAAAAAGCGGTTTTTAAAAACCGGTTCACGAGAAATGAAACCCATCTCACGGGAGATGAAAAAAATCTCCTGCATGTTTTTTTCATCCATACACCCGAAAAATAATTATCTTCATTGCATAAATTATTAATAACAAACGACTTTGTTGCAACGGCAGTCAAGACAGGATTATTCTTTACTGTTGCTGTATAAAGAATCAACTTGCTTTGTAAGCATCGGGCATACCTGTTCCTCTAAATTTATTTAGGACTACATATTTGAGGCAGACTTCTGTTTTTTGGGTTCATCCGGAAAATGCGTAGTTAAGCTATTAGGAAAAGCTGGTAAAACATAGTATATTTGATTACCTCTAATCCTATATAGTTATACATACCAGCTTTATGTACCATGCTTTCGGCATCCGCGAACAGGAATGTTCGGGTGTACGTTACGAAGAGAAAGGAATTGTATTAAAACTGCAAACCCGCCAGGATAAACTCTGTTGTCCATTGTGCAAGCAGCAGCAGATTATTCGTTCGGGGAGTCATATTCGTCGCATCCGCAGTATTCCTGTCGGGAGTAAGCCTGTAATTTTAGAGATGAAAGTTCAGTTGCCAAGGGACAGAGATACAAAACGATCGTTGTTGATTTGGATACGGGACGTGTCATTTATATTGGAGATGTAAAGGAGGCCAGGCGTTGGATGGTTTTTGGGCGAAAGTAAAAAAGGCGGGAATTCGTATTGAAGCCGTAGCTACCGACTTATCTCCGGCATTTATTTCTGCGGTAATGACTCATTTGCCAAATGCTACACTGGTGTTTGATCATTTCCACGTTGTGAAACTGATGAACGACGCCCCGGATGAGATTCGCAGGGGTCTTTACCGGCAGGAAAAAGACCTGAATAAACGAAAAGTAATCAAAGGTACCCGGTGGTTGTTACTTTGCAATGGTAAAGATATCCTTGATCATGAGTTCAAAACCGGATTAGATAACGCATTGAAGATGAATGAACCGCTCACCAAAGCTTATTGCCTGAAAGAAAGTCTGCGTGAGATCCGGACACAAGCCCATAAGGAACAGGCTGCTGAAGCGCTTGACAAATGGCTCAAACAGGCATATCAGGCTAATTATACCTAAACTAACGACCTTTGCCAATACCTTTAAAAGCACATAAATGGGGGATATTGGCCTGGTATGACTACCATATCTCCACCGCTAAACTCGAAGGGATCAACAATAAAATTAAAACAATGAAAAGACAGGCTTATGGATACAAAGATCAAAAATTCTTCGAACTCAAAATAATGGTACTACATGACAAAAACTACGCATTTTCTGGATGAACCTGTTTTATTACGGATTCTTATAGTCTTTCCGCAGTGATATTTGTGTCTCTGTCGGGAAGTCGGACGGGACTTTCTGGGTTACCTTGCCTGTGGCAGCCCATTCGGCGCCGCGAAGCAGCAATACCTGAAAGCCTGTACACTGCATCGCCGTATTATCATTAACCGTGAGGCCTGCATGCCCCAACATCGTATGAAAAATACGTCCTTTCCCAAATTTGACGGTGAAAACCAGTGGCTCTTCACGTCCTGAACCGTTTGTGGATGGTTCGGAATAGGCAGTGAAAAGCAGGGCGTCAATATCACCTGGACCGCGCATTCTGTCATACAATTCATCTTGAGCATGACGCCACTTGACCGGCAATCCTTTTGTCACCGGATGACTTTGGTTACGACCGTTCAGCACGTATTCATGTTGCTTCCCGTGCGAACCACCGTTGCCGGGAGAGGTATCCTTAATCAGTTTGCCGTCTTTCCAATATACCCAAGGGCCTGATTTCTCGTTACGGCCTTCCCATCCTCCCAGAGCACATATCCGGTTATATTCCAGCCATTCGGGGAATGCGTTGTCTGCCGCATGATAGATGACGATTCCACCACCGCCATGGGTAAATTCGACAAACCGCCTATTGGTTTCTTCCGGCCACGGAGTGCCGTTGTAGTCTACTACGATCAAATCATACGGTTCAAAATCAAGTATAAAACCAGACATATCTTCGTCTTTGGACGGAGATACGGCAAAATCTACGGTAAACAGACCTGAGTTTTCAAGAATCTGTTTGATAACCACATGGCTGACCTGCCAGTTATGATTGTTCTGGCCGGTGATTAACAATGTTTTTATCGGCTGCTTGGCCGATAAACATGTGACAAGTAATACCGCCGATAATAGTACGAAAAATTTGTTTAACATTCGTTTCATAAACATACATTTTATCTTTTGGAGCAAAGATAGCGGGTTTTGCTGAAAAAACAATAACTTTGCGCATTAAATTTCATATAATGGTATATTTTTTTAAAAGAATAGCATATATCGTATTGATGTTAGGTCATGTCACAACATTTTTGTCGGCGCAAGACTGGAGAGAAACGACAAAAGAGTTAATCTACACCCCACGTTATTTCGGCCCAAACGCTTTCCCGTTGCCCGAATTACAGAGTGGAAGTATACCTGCACGTTGGGAAGTAGAGATCAGAGGTGAATCGCACACGTATACGGGCGACAACACAAAAGATTTGTATGCCCGCTTGTTTATTCCTGTCGTAAAGGGACGCGTTGGCATTGAACTTTGTGGCGTAGTCGTGGAAGATTACAAGATGACGCGCGAGACTGCGGACGAAAGGCATGCCTTTGCTACGGAATCACCCATCACGTGCTATGGAGACTTGATTGTTAATTCATATTTTCAGTTTCTCAAAAGTGACAAGTGGTGCGACATCACGCTATGCACTAATCTCAAAACGGCAAGTGGAGGGCGGCTTTGCGATGCGCGGTATATCGACGCGGCTGCATACGGTTTCAATCTGATGTTTAGCCGAAATCTTTATTGGAACGCAACGCATACGTTCGCTCTGAGTATGCAAGGAATGACAGGTTTTTATTGCTGGATGACAAACGATTTGGTACATCGGCAAAACGATGCGTTTCTGTACGCCGCCGGCGGTAGTGCGACCTACAGAAATGCTTCTTTTTCGGTCGACTACTCAGGCTTCAGTGGATACAAAAATAACGGTGACCGCCCTGCAATGCTGCGTACGAAATTCAATTTCGAATATAGGCAAAACATCTTGTCTCTCAGATTTCGACACGGAATGAAAGATTTTTTGTACAATACGTATTCCGTCGCATATATCCGGTGTTTTTAGGCAATAATAATATAAATGAATATCGTATTCATTGCCAGATAAGCCCGAAGGGCTATATTTTCGCAACCTTAAGTTTGCGGTTGAAAAAATCGGGGTTAAATATTTACTTTTGTTGTATGAAAGTAAGGATTTAACCGCCCGGCAAAGGTAAACTATTTTTATAAAATGAATATCGTATTGCATACCTAACAAGAAATTACTAACTATGATAGATATAATAAAGAAGGATATTGATATGAATCTATTGAAATTCAGCACAACATTTCCGGACGAATCAAGTTGCAAAGCCAAATGGAAAGCGATGCGGGATAAACAGGGCGTTGTGTGTCCCCATTGCGGCGGCAGGGATCATTATTGGAAATCGGACAGGAAATGCTACGAGTGCAAGAACTGCAAATATCGTCAGGGCTTGCGGGCCAATACGGTAATGCACGGGTCTCGCCTGCCGTTCCGCTACCGGTTTGTAGCGTTTCATTTGCCGACATCCACGAAGAAAGGTTTTTCTGCCGAAGAGTTGAACGGCAGTTGGGGCATAAACATTATGAGCCGGATTGGGCGTTGCCGCACAAATTGCGTTCGGTAATGGGGAGGCGTGATTCGGAATACGCATTGGAGGGAATCATTGAGCTCGACGAGGTTTTTTCAGCACGGAAATTTCGGAAAGAGAAAAAGACAAACCCTTGAAGCGCGGTCGCGGCAGTCGGAAAAAGAGCGAGGTTTTGGTAATGGCGGAAAGCGTGCCGTTCAAGCAGGAAGACGGCAAAAAAACGAAAGGCAAGTCTCGCAGAGTGACCCGTATAAAGATGATTGTTATAGACAATTTGCAGGCAAAGACCATTGATAATCAAGTTTCAGCAAATATCGATAAAGACGCGGAAACAGATTCGGATGATTCGACATCATATACCAATTTAAGTAAGCTGATAGCCGAACATCGTCCGAAAGTCATTCCGAAAGAATTGATTGGCACGGCATTGCCTTGGGTACACATTGCGACAGGCAATGCAAAAAGGGTGCTGCCTGATATTTCCCACGATATAAAGCCCGAATATCTGCAGAATTATTTGAATGAGTCTTGTTACAAATTCAATCGCAGATACTTTGGTGAGCAGCAGTTTGAGCGGGGGTTAGTGGCTTCGGTCGCATACAAAAATGAATTTAGGTATCATATACGATAATCATATTTTCTAAATAATAGTTATATATAATGAAACATCGGTTTTTATTATTTTTCCTAATCTCAATATTCTTTTATGGATGTCAGTTTGGCGGTTCGGAAACAACAAAAACAGGCAATTTACATGTAATTGACATTTCAAAAAAACACCCCCAAAAAAATGTCCTTCTCCAAAGTATTGCCGATATAGAATATATACCGTTAGAAACAACTGATGATATTTTGTTGAGTGGAGTTTGTCAATTGGCTTATTTTTCCGATAAATATGTTGTTATATGGGAGCCAAGGCTGTGCGACATATTTATTTTTGACCGAAACGGCAGGATAATAACACATTTCAACCACAAAGGTCCTGGAAATGAAGAATATTTAATGATGAAGAACGTCATATTTGACGAAGAAAACGAAGAAATATTTGTTTTTGATAATCCACAAATATATCGAATATTAGTTTATTCAATAGCAGGCGAATATAAGCGAACTATAAAATATTCCAATGATTATTTACGGCTTACCGCTTACAATTTTGACGGTGATGCTTTCCTTGTTTATGATGAATCAGGTGTGCAGGGTTCGTACGGGGAAAAGCCTTATATGCTTATGTCAAAGAATGACGGCAGCATTGTTTCCACTTTGGATATTTCTCTGCCCGTAAGATATTCGAACAGAATAGTTGATGAAGTAGAAGTAAACGGACAAACTTTCATTACTCCTTTTACGATTTTCACTCCAAACAATAGATATTATGGTAATAATCTTTTAATTGCCGACCTGTCTTCAGATACAGTCTACCTATTCACGAAAAATAAGGAGTTGAAGCCACTTATTGTTCGTATACCAACCGTTCATTCGTCTGAGCCAAGAACAGTGTTGACGCACCAGTTTGCAACCGATAAATTTATATATTTGTATAAAATCCCATTGGACTTTGAAGCAGCTAAAAAAAATAATCAAAACATAACCATCACTGAATTGATGTATGAATTTACAACCGGAGAGACAAGCGAAATTTCGCTTGTGAATGAAGATCATCCATCAAGGGCATGGTGGGACTATCCGTTTATGTATGCTGATCTTCCACAAAATATGTCTGCCATGCTTATACAAATGTCAAGACTAAAAGAAGCATATGAAGAAAAGCAATTAAAAGGCAAACTGGAAAAATTGGTAAAAACGCTTGATGTAGAGGATAATCCGATTTTAATGATTGTAAAATTCAAATAGCTATACTGTACGCGGTATCGTTTTGTGCATTGCCCGTTAGGGCATTCCTATCAATAGAAAAGAGCATCTGCTAACGCGCCTCATTGCCCGTCAGGGCATTCACTTGCTGTTTATGAATCCCCTAAACGGGGAATAGGGAAAGCGAGGCGACCGATATTTCTATTGATATTCTTCCCCCTGACAGGGAAGAATAGGTCTGCTTTCATTGCACAAAACCATGCCGCGTAAAGTATAAATCGGGGTTAGGGCTTTAGGTTCGGCTTGCTGTTTACGATCACAAAGATAGCAAATTTTGAAGGTAAGTCGCAACCAAAATTAGAAGATAGTATCATGACAATTTAAGTAAGTCTGGTATATTTTGTATCTTTACCAGACTTTGTAGCAACGGAGAATAAAAAATGGGTTATTGGATGTATTTTTGTATTTGGAACTCCCAAAATACAGATACATGAGTACTTTCCCAACAATCCGGAACAAAAACAGGTATAAAATTAGAAATCGGAAGACTTACAATCAGAGTTTATGTCATCGAGGCAGTTTAACACTGTGGCCGAAATATTCGGTTCTCAGGGAATGGGAAGAGTTGAGTAAAAAGAAGAAGGAAGCCGGCGAACGGACTTATTCCGACAGCCTCATTCAATGCTGTGTGTTGCTGAGGATCAACTATATATTGCGCCTGCGTCAAAGTACGAGCTTTATGCGCAGTCTGTTTATGCTGATAGGCAGAAGTCATTTTGCCGTACCGGATTACAGTACGCTGTGCCGTCGCCGAAAGAGTCTGCCGGTAGAAACAGGAAAACAACTGGAATCGGGCGAGAAGTTAGCGATAGGGAGATTCGATGGATTGAAGGTTTATGGAGAAGGAGAATGGAAAGTTCGGAAACATGGCCGGTCAAAACACCGGACATGGCGTAAGTTGCACATTTGCATAGACCTCAATACACATTCCTCTTGAGCGACTTTGAAAAGAACCGCCCGTTCATCATATTTGTAATATGCCTGCTTCGTCACGCCAAACAGCCTGCAAAGAACCGCTACCGGATATGACTTTTGGTTCTTTACACGCAGGTTTACTACCGTTTGGCACCGGCTTTTTTTCGTATCGAAATATTAAACTTACTCTCTGCCGCGTTGATCATCTCATCGTATGCCTCCGCTCGCATCCGCTCGTGTTTAAACTGAGACTGTAAACGGACTATCCCCGCCCGAAGGGCTTTCATAGCAGTACCCTTAGGATCGCCGGCAGGCGACGGTTCTGTTTGATTCTTAGGCTTTTTCTTTTTCATCGGAACGGTTTTTCCCGCGTTTTCCGCCCTAAAGACAGCTATCCATCTTGATACCGTAGCATGACCTGCCGGTATAATCCGGAATATGCGACTTTCACCATAACCATACTCTCGGTGTAATCCGATCACTTCTTTAAAATACGCTCGTTGTTTCTTTGTTCGTAATTCCATCGTTAACTCTTTTGGAAGTCAACTTTTTCTAGCGAAAGACAAACAGTTGATTACGTTTTCGATTTGACTCCGGTCAACAAAGGTATTGATCCGGTTATAGAAAACGGATGTGTTGGCAGAGCGTTGCTCCACATAATAATCGGCAAAAGACATTTGTTGCGTAATAATGGTTTTCGTCGTGTTCCGGCGAGATTACATCTCGTTCCTGCTATCCCGGCAGATTCAATTTATGCATCCACTCTGTGTATATGAGAGATGGAATCTCGGCGGAACGCGCGGTGCATTGTTTACCTTTATGAGGCAGAGGTACGGAGAATACAAAAGGATAATCCGGTCGTTTGTTTTACCGGATTATCCTTTGTGCGCGGCTTTGTGTCGAAATAAATATGAAAAGTTATCCCAGCAGGATGTGCAGTATCTGTACGGCGGCTTTGGAGACGGACGTTCCCGGCCCGAAGATGGCGGCAACGCCTGCCTTGTAGAGATAATCATAGTCTTGTGCGGGGATGACGCCGCCGGCGATCACGAGGATGTCGGGACGCCCCAGTTTCCCAAGTTCTTCAATCACCTGCGGCACGAGCGTTTTGTGTCCTGCAGCCAGGGAGGAGACGCCGAGCACGTGTACGTCGTTCTCCACCGCCTGTCGCGCCGCTTCGGCGGGCGTCTGGAACAGCGGCCCCATGTCGACGTCGAAACCGCAGTCGGCATAGCCTGTGGCTACTACCTTTGCACCCCGGTCGTGTCCGTCCTGCCCCATTTTGGCAATCATGATGCGCGGCTGGCGGCCTTCTTTTTCGGCAAACTTCTCTGCCAGTTCGCAGGCTTCCACAAAGTCTGCATCTTTTCCTGTTTCCGATGAATACACTCCTGATATGGTTCTGATTATTGCTTTATATCTTCCGGCTACGGCTTCGCACGCATCGGAGATTTCTCCCAGCGTGGCGCGAAGCCCTGCCGCCTTTACCGCCAGTTCGAGCAGGTTGCCCTTGCCGGCGCGGACAGATTCCGTAATTTCCGCCAGTACGTTTTTCACGGCTGCTTCGTCGCGTTTGCTGCGCAGTTCGTGCAGTCGTTTGATTTGTTCTTCGCGCACGGCCGTGTTGTCTATTTCGAGGATGTCTATCGGTGCCTCTTTTTCCAGCCGGTATTTATTTACGCCGACGATGGTTTGCGCGCCTGCGTCGATGCGCGCCTGCGTGCGTGCAGCGGCTTCTTCGATGCGCATCTTCGGCAGTCCCGTTTCGATGGCTTTGGCCATGCCGCCCATCTGTTCCACCTCTTGTATCAGTTCCCAGCCGCGGCGCGCCAGTTCGTCGGTGAGGGTCTCGACGTAGAAGGAGCCTGCCCATGGATCTATTTCTTTGCAGATTTGCGTTTCTTCCTGAATGTATATCTGCGTATTGCGGGCGATGCGGGCGGAGAAGTCGGTCGGCAGGGCGATGGCTTCGTCGAGCGCGTTGGTATGCAGCGACTGTGTGTGCCCCAGGGCGGCGGCCATTGCCTCGATGCAGGTGCGTCCGACGTTGTTGAACGGATCCTGCTCGGTGAGCGACCATCCCGACGTCTGGCAGTGCGTGCGCAGAGCCAGCGACTTGGGGTTTTTCGCCCCGAAGCTTTTCACAATTTTTGCCCACAGCATCCGCGCCGCGCGCATCTTTGCTATCTCCATGAAATGGTTCATCCCGATAGCCCAGAAGAAGGAGAGGCGCGGCGCAAAGGCGTCGACGTCGATGCCGGCGTTGATGCCTGCGCGGAGATACTCCATGCCGTCGCACAGCGTGTAGGCCATTTCGATGTCGGCCGTCGCGCCGGCTTCCTGCATGTGGTAGCCGGAGATGGAGATGGAGTTGAACTTGGGCATCTTCTTCGAGGTATACTCGAAGATGTCGGCAATGATGCGCATCGAAAATTCAGGGGGATAGATGTAGGTGTTCCGCACCATGAACTCCTTGAGGATGTCGTTCTGAATCGTTCCGGACATTTCCTCCAGTTGCGCGCCCTGCTCCAGCCCGGCATTGATGTAGAAGGCAAGTACGGGCAGTACGGCGCCGTTCATCGTCATGGATACGGACATCCGGTTCAGCGGGATGCCGTCGAAAAGGACTTTCATGTTCTCCAGCGAGCATATCGACACGCCGGCCTTCCCTACGTCGCCGACGACCCGTTCATGATCCGCATCGTATCCCCGGTGCGTAGCCAGGTCAAAGGCTACGGACAATCCCTTCTGCCCCGACGCCAGATTGCGGCGGTAGAAGGCGTTCGACTCCTCAGCGGTCGAGAACCCGGCATACTGGCGGACAGTCCAAGGACGCATGGCATACATCCCGCTGTACGGCCCGCGCAGGTATGGCGGCAGGCCGGAGGCATAGTGGAGATGCTCCATCCCTTCGAGGTCTTCTTTTGTGTATACGCTCTTCACCTGAATATGTTCAGGGGTTTTCCAGTCGGCTTCGATGCCGTTGGTTTTTGCCCGTTCCGGCGCGTCTGCTGCGGGGAATCCGGCGTTTTTGATGTCTATGTTTTTGAAATTCGGTCTCATATTTTTTTCTTTTTATTTATTCAACACGGAGGCACGGTGAACACAAAGTGAGGGAAAGGGAACACGACGCTTATATTTCGCCGTTAATAAAGCGGCGAATGCCGCTTTTCAGTAACGGGACATTGAAATTAATCAGGTAGCCTAACTTTTTCCCGGATAATCTCAGATAGGTAAGTATCTGTGCCGTATAAATTCCCTGCATTTCGGCAACCGACTTGAGTTCGATAATTACCGCATCTTCTACAAGAATATCTATCGTGAAATATTTATCCAAGGATTCGCCTTTATATTCAATCGGCAGGTTTACCTGATTTGTTACAGACAGCCTTCTGTCCGCAAGTTCCTTCATCATGCAGGTTTCATAGACAGCCTCAAGCAGTCCAGGCCCAAGTTCTCTGTGTACTTCGATAGCTGCGCCGACTATCTCCCTACCGATTTCATTATACCATATTCTGCCTGATGCCGTCATTCCAACCTTGCTCCCTGTTCTTTTTCTTTGTGTCTTGGTGTCTCTGTGTTTAAATTAAAATCAGTCTTTTGTTAAACTCCTTCAGCGTATCGAGCACGTTGCTTTTGACATTGATAAAATTCGTGATGCCCTGTGCCCGCAGTTCGTCGGTGCAGGCCGGCGCACCGGCTACTACAAATTCGGCGCGTCCGTTCAGCGCCTTAAAAGCGGCGGGAGCATACTGTGCATATTCGTCGTCGCTCGAGCAGAGGACTACGATGTCGGCTTCGGCCTTGAGCGCGGCGTCGATGCCGGCCTCTACCGTGTCGAAGCCCAGGTTGTCAATCACCCTGTATCCCGCGCAGGCAAAGAAGTTGCACGAGAACTGCGAACGCGCCAGACGCATGGCGAGGCTGCCGATGGTGAGCATGAATGCTTTCGGCGTCTTGCCGCTCCGCTCCACGGCCAGACGCAGGTCTTCAAACTCGGATGCGCCGCGGCTGAAATCGAGCGTAGGGACGTCCGTGCCGGCGGCGCAACAGCATGAGTCGTTCGTCGCGCTGATTTTTTCCGCCGCCGTTTCCGTAAAGTTCGGATACTGGTTCGTGCCGAGCAGGATTTCGCGGCGAGTGGCGACGGCTTTCCGTCGGGCAGCAGCGGAGGCATTGACGGCGTTCTGCACCTCGCCGGACGCTGCTGCGGCATAGAACCCGCCCTTATCCTCCGTGTCGAGGAAAAGTTTCCAGGCTGCGTCGGCCAGAGAACAGGTCAGCGTTTCGATGTAATACGAGCCGGCCGAGGGATCGACTACCTTGTCGAAGTGACATTCTTCCTTGAGCAGCAGTTGCTGGTTGCGGGCGATGCGTTCGGAAAAGTCGTCGGGCGTGCGGAAAATGCCGTCGAACGGGGTGACGGTGATGGAATCGACGCCTGCAATGGCGGCCGACATGGCTTCGGTCTGCGTGCGGAGCAGGTTGACGTGGGCGTCGTATATCGTCAGGTTCCATTCCGACGTCTGTGCGTGTGCAAGCATCTTGGATGCACATATTGATTCCGGCCGATAGGCATCCACGATTTCAGCCCACAGCCAGCGGGCGGCGCGGAACTTGGCTATCTCCATGAAGTAGTTGGCGCTGATACCGAAGTTGAATTTTATCTTCCGGGCTGTTTCGTCGGCAGAGAATCCTGCGTCGGTAAGCCGTGCGATGATTTCGTTGCCCCATGCCAGGGCGTAGCCGAGTTCCTGCGAGAGGTATGCGCCCGCATTGCTGAAGAGGCAGGCGTCGACGGCAAGCGTCCTGTATTCGGGCAGCGCTCTTCCGTCTTTCAGCACGGCGGCGGCCTGTTCGACCCAGTCGTCGACGTTCATGCCTTTTACGAGCGGCGCCTTGAACGGATTATAGTTCACGGAACCTTTGCATTTGCCGGGGTCTGCACCTTTTGCGTCGAAATAGTTAGCCAGCAGACCGAGCAGTGCGGCGCATCTGGCGTTGCACGTTTTGAAGTTCAGTTCAACCGCTTCGGGGCAAATGCCGTCGAGCAGCAGGGCAATGTTTTCGGCCGTCACATGTCTTCCCGGGAAATGGAAACCCAGCGAAGTGACGCCGCCTTTCCGCAGCAAATCGAGCGCCTTGATGTTGGCGGCCTTGAAGTCGTCTACGTCGATGTCCTGACGTATGTTCCAGTCGTTGTCCCGTTTCGTCCCGCGGACGTAGGGAAATTCTCCCGGAAGGGAAGAAACGGTTTTCAACCCTTCAATGTCTTCCGACCGGTAGAAGGGGTTTACGTGGAATCCTTCTCCGGTTTTCCAAACCAGTTTTTTTTCAAACGGCACACCCTTGAGGTCTGCCGTAATTTTCGCCATCCACTCTTCGGTGGAGACGGGCGGAAATTCCGAAAAAAGCTTTTCTTTTAATGCAGTCATAAAGTTAAAACCTGAATCGTTATCGTTATAATGTAAGTAAATTAAATGTCCTGTATGCACGTATTTTTAACGCGCGGCAAAGATACGTTCTTTTTGTGAAACTGCCTGAAAACGCTACAAAAATATCGGAAAGGAGAAGAAATAATTCATAAGTCGAACCAATAATTCATCTTCACCATAAGCGTGTTGGCGGACGGGAGGGAGAACATGCGTTCCAGATTGTCGTTCCATGCGGGGATGAAACGGTTTTCGCGGCCGGACATGCGATGTTCCCAGACAAAGTAGAGCGTCGAGCCGGGCAGGTATTCCCAGCGGGCTACCAGATTAGACCGGAACTCGTTGAAGTTGAAGTCGGGATCGGGAAACAAGTATGTGCCCGCCCCGTCGTTGCCGTTTATCGTATAGATACCGTCGCGGTATCGGACTTCTTCGGGCGCTAACAGGCGGTAGCGTGCGCTCGTCGTACGCGAGCGGGTGTCGGCAGCCTTTTTGAAGTCGCCGTATTTTGCGGTAGAGGTAAAGGGCGCGCCGTAGAATTGCAGCGAGACGTCGGGAGTGATGTTGACCTGCAATTTCATGGTCAGGCCGTATGTCTTCTGATCCATACGCCCCATTACGGGGGCGAAGTAGACGGACGAATATGTGGACGTGGCGGTCACATACTGCGTGTTGTCCGTATTTCGGCTGTAAGTAAATTCGCCCGTCAGGTGGACGTGGTTGCCCATGCGGAGGGCGACGCCCGGAATGACGGTCTGCTCCCTGTCGATTTCATTGACGCTGTACGTGTCCTGATATTTCAGGGTAAAGACTATCCGTTTTGCCTTGTCGGTGTTGAAGGCAAGCGCAGTGGCGTAACTCGGATCGTAGCGCAGGTCGGGGCCGCCGCGCAGTTTACGGCTGTCGAGCCGGTTCCACGTGTAAGTCTCCGTTGCCGTCAGTTCGAAGCGGTTCAGGAACATGGTTTGCCACGTCAGCCCGGCGGTGTTGAGGAAAGGTGTCCCGCCGTAGTCCCAGCGGTTGTTTTGCGTCAGGGTAAGGGTGTTCGAGCGGAAGGCGCTCCAGATGTCCGTGCGGCGGAACTGTATTTCCGAAGTGTTTTGCAGTATATCGGCCTGCTTGAGGTAGCCGACGTCGTTCAGGTCGAAACCGGGCGACGCCCAGGCGAAGTTTTCCGAGAACGCCCATTTGTCATTCCCTCTACGCCCTGCCCGTACATATCCGCCCGTGCCGTTGAGGGAAGTGCGCGCACGGTCGACGCCGAGGTAACCGGTTGCCGATTCCCGTCCGAAGTAGTGCACGGGATTGTTTTGCAGCCGTTCGATGGCTTCGCGGCTGCCGTTGAGCGAACTGAACATGCCTTTCGTGTCGATGTAGTACAGCCGGTTGTTGAAGTAATGCGTAAAATCTATCCCTGCGGTGAAGGCGTTGCGCACCATGAGGCTTTTCAGGTGTGGCTGATCGGGGAATCGGTTGACGGAGGTAATCATTCCGCCCAGCAGGGTGTTTCCCTTCCGGTTTTTCTGCACGCGCACTACGGTGTAGTTTGTGAGCGGTTCGACGGTTTCCCTGCTTTCCGCGCCGTTGCGGGTGACGCGCGCCGTGGAGCGGGCGGTAAGGCTCTGTATCGCGCCGACGGTCACCCCCTGCCGGCTGGTGCCCGTCAGTTTGAGCGCGCCGATAATAGGGACGTTGCCTTTGGGTTCGGCAAAACTGCCGTCGGCGGCGGAAGTCTCCGGCGTATACGACGGCGCCGCGCCGATACGGCGGGTGTAGAACATCATGTCGCCGCCGTCGGCAAAGTCGAGAATATGTTTTCCTTCGAGGAAGAAGGGGCGTTTTTCGTCGTAAAAAGTCTCGTATGCCGTCAGGTTCATCACCGAGGGGTCGAGTTCTATCTGTCCGAAGTCGGGGTTGACGGTCAGGTCGAGCGTAAAGTCCGACAGTCCGAACTTGGCGTCGATGCCGGCGTTTCGTTCCCACATCCGTCCTTTCCGGTAGGGGTTGCCCGCAATCTCCGGGTCGAGCCGGTATTTGGCCATGACATACGGCGTAATCTCTATTCCTTTGGATTTCGGCAGGTCGTTCATGCCTTCCATCACGCCGAACGAGAACACGTGGCCGTTGTTTTTGAGCGGAATCATGCTCCAGTTCTGCACCTCGTTGTTGCGGCGGATGACGCGGCGGATGTGCAGCCCCCAAAGCCCGTCTTCCGGGAAGCGGTTGTAGCGCAGTTGTCCGAAGGGGATGCGCAGTTCGGCCGTCCAGCTCGAATCCTTCGCGTCGACGTGCGTCCGGCCTTCCCACACGGCGTTCCAACTGCGGTTGACGCTCAGCCGGTCGGTTACGATAAGGTCTGTCTTGCTGCCTCCGGCGTTGATGTTGAACTCCGGCGCGGCGCGGTAGTCGTGATACGTGTCGAAGGCAATGCTGACGAGGTCGCCCACCGTATTGTCGTCGCGGTTGCCGATGAAACGGATGGTTTTCTCCGGGCGATCGTCCTTGCAGTATATTGCTACATATATATATTTATCGTCGAAAGCCAGTTTGGCCTTTGTAGGCGAAGACGAGGGATGCCTTTCGCGTGGCGTCACCTGCACGAACGTCTCCGTCCACACGCCATGTCTTTTCCAGAACTCGTCGTCTATCCGACCGTCTATTACCGGACGGCTTCCGTCGGTTTTCGTGATCCGGTAGACACGTTTATACGCCTTTTCGAAAGGAATAACCGTATCCTGCTGCGCAAAGACGGATACGCATATCGCACAAAAAACAAGAGAGGAAACAAATTTCATAAATCCGCGGTTAAATAAAACGAAAGCAAAGGTATGCAATATTACCGACCGGCATCAAAAAGCGGCCGAATCTTTTTCGAGGATCGAGCGCCTCAGAAAAAGATCCGGCCGTTTTTATTCATTCCGAAATCAGACTTACCGCAACGACTTAAAGCGATACACGCCCTGCCGCACTTTTACGGTGCAGTATCCGTCCTTCACACCGACGATTTCTACGCCGGACGCCTGTTGAATATCGCGGCCGCTCTCGGTAACGGCGGCATCGGCGGCGGCGACGGGTATCCGGATGGTGGCATGGCTGCCGACGGGGACGGTCACGTTCATCTCCAGCCCTCCGTCCGCCCGTTTGATGTGCGAGACTAATTTGCCGTAAGGCGTGAGGTTGGAATAATATACTTCGTTCAGTTTTTCGGGCAACGAGGGGCGGATGATGATATGCCGGTATCCCGGTTCGTTTTCGTCGGTATTGACGCCGGCCAGCGTGCGGTAAAACCACGTGAGTCCGCCTCCGAACATGGGGTGATTGCGCGAATCGCGTCCGTTCCACTGCTCCCATGTCACGGTGGCGCCCTGCTCGATCCAGTGGCCGTAGCTTGGGAAGTCGCGCTTGTTCATGGCTTCGTATGCCACGTCGTTCAGCCCGTTTGCGGCGAGCGTTTCAAAGAAAAACTGCGTGCCGAAGATGCCGGTGTTGAGATGACCGTCGTATTTCTCCGCAATCTCGCGCCGCAGGGTGTTCACCACTTTGTCGCGACGCTCCGCCGGAACGCCCATGAAGAGGGCGAAAATGTTGCTGCCGTAATCGCCGTAGGTTTCGTTGGCATCGTCGTAGAATTTACGGTTGAAGGCCGACTTTACGCTGTCGGCTATCGCGGCGTATTTCGCATAATCGTCCGAATGATCTAATGCCTTGGCGGCTTTGGCCGTGAAATCGGCGCATCGCCAGAGGTAAAAAGTGTGTACGAGTTCCTGAGCAGGGAGTTTGTACGCCGGCGCCCAGTCGCCGAGGTTGAACCAGTAATTGGGTTCGGTGTCGTTCCAGTTGGCTTTTTGCGCGAGCATGGTGCCGTCTTTCGTCAGCCACGTCAGCATGTAGCGCAGTTGTTCCTGCATGGCATGATAATTATCGGCGAGCGTCGCCGGGTCGCCGTAATGGAGATAAAATTCCCAGGGCATGATGTTCATAGCCGCGCCCCAGGGCACTCCGCCGCCGCAGCCGGGTTGCCACGGCGCGCCGTTGGGAACATATCCCGTCTCCACGTTCTGGACGTCGCGCATGTCGCGGATCCATTTCCGGTAGAAGGCGGCTGCGTCGAAGTTGTGCATCACCGTGACGCAGGCCACCTGCCCGTCGCCCGTATACGGCGATCGTTCGCGGTGCGGGCAGTCGCTCGCAATGCCGCCGTGCATGTTGTCGAGCTGGCTGCGGCGCCAGATGGTGTTGATTTGGTCGAACAGCGCGTTCGATGTCCGGAACTCGGCCGATACCTTCACATCCGTATTGACGGCTTCGGCGGTCAGCATTTCCTCCGTCAGTTCGTCGATGCCGCTGATGACGGCCTTGCTGAACACGTACCAGGTGAAGCGGGGCGCGTAAGATTCCTTCCCTTCTCCTTTAAATATATATTGCTGAACGCCGAGGGGCGATTCGCAGATGTAGCGGACGTTGAGCGTATCGCCCCGGCGCCCCCGAATGTCTTTGAAACGTATCCAGCCCGATATTTCCACTCCGAAATCCACTTCGTAAGCGCCGTCGGCATTTTTCGAGAGCGATACGGGCGATAGACGTTCCGTCACCTTGTCGGTCGGCGCGGTATGTGCCGTCATCACACCGGCGGGGGCTTCGCGCAGCACGGCCTGCTGCCAGCCGGTATCGTCGCAACGGACGGTCGCCCAGCCTTCCGTCTCGAGGTTGGCGTCGTATATTTCGCCGTCGTACACGCCGTTCATGACGATGGGCGAGCCTTTCACTTTCCATGTCTCGTCGGTGCATACGAGGTCTTCGGAACCGTCGTCGTAAGTGATTTTAATCTGACACAGAAAACGCGGCGAACCGAACGGAGCCACCCAGCGGGTATTGGTGCAGTCGTAAAAACCGTCGCCCACGATGGCTCCGACCACGTTCCGTTGCTCACGGAGCATGTCGGTGATGTCGTAAGCGAGATACATCACCCGATGGTCGCGGAACTTGTTGTCGATCGCGATGAAGGTGTGCTTGATGCTTTCGCGGGAGGTGTAGTTCGTGAAGTTGGGCACAAGGCAGTCGTCGCCCACCTTTTCGCCGTTCACATACAGTTCGAAGTATCCCAGCCCGGTTACGAAAGCCTTTGCCGAAGCCACCTTTTTGACTGCGTCGAACGTTTTGCGGAACATGGGAGCGGGATATTGGGGATATTCCGGCTTCCCTGCGACCGGTTCGATAGCTTTGCGCGGCTCCTCGCCCTGCCAGGGTGCGCCGATCCACTGCGCCTGCCATTCGCCGGGCGACAGAATACCCGTTCCCCAGCGGGCAGGACGGCTCCATTTCGATGCACGGTCGCTGCTGTCCCACACCATTACCTGCCACCAGTAATCTTTGCCCGATTGCAGCGCCTGTCCGCCGTAAGGTATCAGCCGCGAATCCTGCGACGGTATTTTTCCGCTGTCCCACACGTCGGCATTACCCTTGAGCAGGTTTTCTTCGGACGAGGCTACGCATATCCTGTATGCAAGCTGATGCGCTCCGCGGACGCCGTCGGACGTCGCTTCGTTGATCCACGACAGGCGGGGCGACG
>JAISNP010000030.1 GCA_031276175.1 Tannerella sp. | reverse complement strand
CCAGCAAGGATTCGTCGGACATGGCGGCAAATTCCGTCCCGGTGAGGTGGTGCGATTCGTCTTCGCCCTTCTCCCAGAGTCCGATTTGACGGCCGATTTCCTTTGCCGTTCCCGGCGTGTCGCCGGTAACGATTTTTACGCCGATACCGGCGTTCAGGCAGTTCTTTACGGCTTCCGGCACTTCGGCGCGCACCGGGTCGGAGATGGCGACGATGCCCAGAAAAGTCAAATCTGTTGTTTGCAGCTTGCCTTCATGGATGTATGCCCTATCGTCTTCGATGATTTGACAGGCAAAGCCCAGCGTCCGCATCGCCTTGTTTTGGTATTCCATGAGTTGCGCCTGAATGGTTTCTTTCGGCGCCGGCACGGTCTTGCAGAGGTCGAGTACGATTTCCGGCGCGCCTTTCACGTACAGGACTTTCTTTTTCAGCAAGGGTGAGTTTACGATGGTTGCCATGTATTTACGCTCGGTGGAAAACGTCAACTGTTCGACTACTTCGGCCTCTTCGCGCAACGGCAGGTAGTTGACGCCGTTGTCGTGCAGCCAAAGCAGCAGCGCTCCTTCGGTGGGATTGCCTAAGGCTTTGATTTTGTTCGGGTCGGAATAGTCGAGATAGGCGGTAGAATTGGCGGCGATGCCTTCCTTGATTAGTGCGGCTTCTTTTTCGGGGGATTGCGGGTCAAGCCCGCAATGACAACCGGTTGAGCCGTAAAACTTTGTTTCGTAAATCTTCATCTGGTTTTGCGTGAGCGTACCGGTTTTGTCGGTGCAAATGACGGTGGCGGCGCCCATCGTTTCGCAGGCGTGCATCTTGCGTACCAGATTGTTGGTGGACAGCATCCGCTTCATGCTCAACGCCAGACTTAAGGTAACGGACATCGGCAGGCCTTCCGGCACGGCCACCACAATTACCGTGACGGCAATCATGACGGTTTTCAGCAGATAACTGCCGAACGCAATCCAGTCGAAAGCTTCCATTCCGAGGAAATAAACCGTCATCCGTCCGATAATAATCAGGGCGGCAATGGCGTAGCTTGCCTTCGTAATCATGCCGGCCAGCCGGTCTAACTGCTGATTGAGGGGCGTTTCGACGCTGCTGTCTATCTGGGCGCCTTCATACACTTTGCCGTATTCCGTGGCGTCGCCCACTTTCAAGACCTGTATGATGCCGTGCCCGTCGGCAACGGACGTGCCTTTCATCGCGTGATTGGAGGGATACGTGGCGTCTTTGTCGAAATCGGCGGCATGGATGGTTTTCTTGCAGACCGGTTCGCCGGTAAGCGTCGATTCGTTGATTTGCAACGATACGGCTTCCAGCAATTCGCCGTCGGCGGGGACTTCTTCGCCGGTTTCGAGCAGCACAATATCGCCGACAACGACGTCTTTTTTCGGGATTTGGCAGATGTTGCCGTTGCGGACGACTTTCACCAGCGTATCGTCGTTGACCTTGTTCAGTACCTCAAACTTTTTGTTGGCGCTCAGTTCAAAGAAGAAGCCGACCACCGTCGCAAGCAGCACGGCAATCAAAATACCTGCCGGCTCGAAGAAAGCGCTTACTCCGGCATGTCCCGAAAAAAACTCGTAACACGATACGCCCACGGATAATACGAGGGCAACCAGCAGAATGATGATAATCGGGTCGGTGAATTTTTCCAGGAACTGCGCCCAGAGCGATTCTTTTTCCGGCGGGGTCAAGACGTTTTCGCCGTGTTTTTTTCGGCTTTCCAACACTTCGGCGTCCGTCAGGCCGGTGTAATGATGTTTGTGTTCCATTTTTATGCTTGATTAAATTGTTATTTGAAAATTATGATGGATAATTGATTCTCTGTCTCAAATGTTTCCGATAGTCTCTTTTAGCCGGTTTAAGTTCCTGAGGTATTTCGGAAACTTGAAATATTCGTTGCCGATAGCCCGATAGTACAAATCCCGGATAAATTGAATCTCCTGTTTTTCGATGAAGCGGTCGAACAAGCGGTCTTCACCGTTCAGTATCAGTTTAACGACACGTGTATTGAAGCGGAATTGTTCATTCTTTATAATGGCGTCGATTTCATCCAATCCTTTTACATACGCATAATTTAGCCGGTTTTCAATATTCGGAGGAATGGATTTATCCGTCAACTCGGCAAAATACAGCATGTGACACGTATTGGACAAATCATGCCGGTTCAGCATATTAAGAATAATCCGCTCATGCGTTCCGGTGATTTTAATATCGTCGAGAAACAGCAGCAGCTTACCTTCCAGAAAAGTTTTGTCGATGTGAAACGTATCTCCCTTGATGAGGTTGTATCGCTGTTCCGCAGACATCTCCCCGTAATCATCCCGGTATGAAACGGAACGGTAAATCTTCGCTTCTTCGACAACGGGATATCCCCGGTCAAATAAATAGCCGTTCAGCTTGTCCGTAAAATAGTTTTTCATATAAAACGACGCCGTGGGAATGTGCGAATAGGCGCTCGAAAGTACCACAATCGGTTCTCCGCCGTAATGAAGGGAAAGACAATGAGCCGTAAAACCGTCTGCCAGTGCATAGCCATATTGTTGAGCAACGTTTTCCGATCCGTGCTTGAATCTGGAATATTCTTCCGCCGCAAATCCGAATTCTTCCGTCGATTGAATTTGATGCAGCGAAAAGCGCTCGATCCTTCCTTTATAATGCTGCTCTGATGTCATCTAATGTATAGTTTGTGTTTTTTATTAATAACGCTTTAAAGCCGAAATCCATCGCGCCTTTATAGTCTGTTTTCAAATTATCTCCAACGTGCAGCACGCAAGTTTTCGGAAGTTGCAAGCGGTTATATATCTGTTGGAAAAATCTCACGGACGG
>JAISNP010000024.1 GCA_031276175.1 Tannerella sp. | reverse complement strand
TTTAAATAAAGGGAAAGATAAAAATAAGATAAAAGATATCGTTGATTATTCCATCAAATGGACAAGAGCAGTAAAGAATGATTTGGCAAAGGGCAAAAAGTATGTTTTTGATGAAAATGAAATTGCGGAAAGTTTATACAGACCATTCGTGAAAAAACAACTGTATTTTAGTAAGGAGTTGAATGAAATGCGTTATCAACTACCTCTATTGTTTAAGACCAATAATTGGGTTATTGCTCTTTCGGGAACATCAAGTTCAAAACCATTTTCGTCATTAATAACAAATACTCCATATTGTTATGATTTGTTGGAAAAAACCAATCTATATCCATTGCAAATTAAAAAGAACAAATTACAGGAAGGACAAATCTCCAAACCCAAGTTACGCGCCGACAAAGACGCCGGCATTATCTTTTTGGACGAAAACACCGAACTGCACGGCATCCCCGCCGAAGCATGGACGTACAAACTCGGCAATCGCAGCGCGCTGGAATGGATTCTCGACCAATATCAAGAAACGAAACCCAAAGATCCGACTATCGCCTCAACATTCAATACCTATCGTTTCGTCGACCACAAAGAACAGGTCATCGACCTGCTGAAACGAGTGTGTAGCGTCAGTGTAGAAACGATGAAGATTATAGAAGAGATGGAAAGTTTGAACTGATGTATCATGCAATTATGAAAAAAACAGAGAGGCTTGCTTTCCATCGCAAACCCCTCTGTTTAATGTAGCGAGAGGGGGGATTGAACCCCCGACCTCATGATTATGAATCATGCGCTCTAACCGGCTGAGCTATCTCGCCCTCATTTTTTATGCGTGCAAAAGTAGCATATTTTTCTTATTCCCACAAATAAAATGAATCCGACGTTCAGTCCGTCCCCGCTGATTGCACGTCATCCTTTTCGCGTATTTCCACCCGCCGTATTTTCCCGCTGATGGTCTTCGGCAATTCATCCGCAAATTCAACGATGCGCGGATACTTGTAAGGAGCCGTCACCTGCTTCACGTGATTCTGTATTTCTTTGATAAATTCCTCCTCGCCGGCCTTGTGCCTGTATCCCTGCGCCAGCACAACGGTCGCCTTTACGATTTGCCCGCGTATCTCGTCGGGGACGCCCGTGACGGCACATTCCACCACAGCCGGATGCGTCATCAATGCGCTCTCCACTTCGAAGGGGCCGATGCGGTAGCCGGAGCTTTTTATCACATCGTCGGCGCGGCCTACAAACCAGTAATATCCGTCTTCGTCGCGCCACGCTACGTCGCCCGTATAATATATGTTATCGTGCCACGCTTCGCGCGTCAGTTCCGGATCGCGATAGTATTCCTTGAAGAGGCCGATGGGCTTCTCTCCGTCGGTGCGGACAACGATCTGACCGTGTTCGCCGTCTTCGGCCTTTGTGCCGTCGGGGCGAAGGAGGTCTACGTCGTACTGCGGATTGGGGATGCCCATCGAGCCGGGCTTGGGTTCCATCCATGGAAACGTGAGGATGGTCAGCGTCGTTTCCGTTTGCCCGAATCCTTCCATCAGCTTGATGCCCGTCAATTTGTAGAACTGTTCAAAAACGACGGGATTAAGCGCCTCGCCTGCGATGGTGCAGTACTTCAGTGATGAAAGATCGTAGAGGGACAGATCTTCGCGGATAAGGAAGCGGAAGATGGTTGGCGGCGCGCAAAGCGAAGTAATTTTATAGTCGCGAATCATCCTGAGCATGTCGGCCGGGGTAAACTTGTCGTGATCGTATACGAATACGCACGCGCCGGCAATCCACTGGCCGTAGAGTTTTCCCCACACGGCTTTTCCCCATCCCGTATCGGCAATGGTGAGGTGCAGACTGTCTTGATTGAGATTATGCCAGTAACTCGCCGTAACAATATGTCCGAGCGGATATGTAAAATCGTGCGTCACCATCTTCGGCTGTCCGGAAGTGCCGGAAGTGAAGTACATCAGCGATATATCGTCGTTCGTATTGACATGCGCGGGACGGGAGAAAGGCGCGGCGCGCTCGATGCCCGCATGAAAGTTGTGGAATCCTTCCGGAACAATCGGGCCTGCGGATATGAGCGTCCGGACGGTAGGCGATTCCGGCATGGCATCCTTGACGTGTCGCAGTACAACCTCTTCGCCGACGCATACTATGGCCTTTATGCCGGCGGCATTTGCGCGGTAGACGATGTCCTTTTTCGTCAGCAGGTGCGTGGCGGGGATTACTACGGCGCCCAGTTTATGCAGCGCGATGATGGAGAACCAGAACTCGTACCGCCGTTTCAATACCAGCATTACCATGTCGCCGCGCGTGATGCCGAGAGAAGCGAAGTAAGACGCCGTGCGATCGGAGCAGGCTTTCATTTCGCCGAAGGTGAAATCGACGCGAAGATTGTTGTCGTTCGTCCATAAGAGGGCTTTCTTTTCGGGGGCGCGCGCAGCCCATTCGTCTACTACGTCGTAGCCGAAGTTGAAATTTTCGGGCACGATTATCCTGAAATTTTCACTGAAATCTTCCTGCGAACGGAAGGATACCTGCTTTAAGAATTTTTCCAGCATATGTTTTGATGTATGTTTTATTTGAATGTTATCCGTTTTTTTGCGTGTGGTCACAGTATAATTGCAAGGAAACGGACAATCTGCCCGTCCAGCGCCTTCATTCCGTGCGGCAGCTCGGAATTAAAATAGATGCTGTCTCCCTCTTCGAGTACAAGGTCTTTTCCGTTGATTCGGAGCAGTAATTTGCCGTTGACTACGTAATTAAATTCCTGTCCGGCATGTGTATTGAGATGTACAGGCTCGTCGTCCGGCTTGGGATGCACCGTGACCATGAACGGATCGGCCTTGCGATGCGCGAATCCTGCGGCCAGCGAGCGGTATTTGTAGGCGAGCGTCCGTTCTACCGACACCCCCGTGCCGCGTCGGGTCACGAAGTAGGCGTTCATCGTCGGTTCGTCGCCGAACATGAGCGCGGTAAGTTCTACATTATACTTATGCGCAATGCGGTGAAGCCGACTGACGGATATGTCGGTCGTTCCGCTTTCCATCGCGAGATATTCCTCTGCCGTCATTTCGCACGTTTCGGCCATCTCGTCGACCGTAATTTCCAGCGCGTCGCGCAGTCCGCGAAGGCGCTCGGCCACATGTTTAATCTGTTCGTTCATGATTATATATATTTTATTACTTCTGCTTTACAGGCTTCAAAGGTACAAATTTCATTTCTGTTCCGGGTATATATACGTGCATATTGTCACCGGGCCTGTAAGTCCGGATTCCAGCAGCGGAGTATCTTTTGTATAGTGCCGATATGCGGAGAAGGCATACCGACCGCTCGTGCGCGGCCGTCCGGCGAGCAGCCATTCCGGCCAGCGACCATGTTCGGGGCCATCGTAAGGCAGCTGCTCGTCGCCGATCAGGCGGTTGGGCCAGAGGTTTACGACTTCTATTTCGAGCCGGTTGTCTTCAGGCCGCACTGCGCGGCTGATGTCCGTACGCCACGGAGCCGTCCACACGACGCCGAGGTCAGTGTCGTTAAGCCGGACGCGCGCGATATTATTTACTTTGCCGAGGTCGAGGCAGATTGCACCGTCCGCGAAGTGTTCGGGCATATCGAACGTTTGCCGGTAGACGGCCGTGCCGGAATAATAGCGTATGCCGGGGTCGGGGTTTGTCGTCCAGTCGTGCAGGCGGTCGAATACCGTCGATGCGGGGCCTCCCCACTTCGGGTCAAACGATACCGTCCACGGCGCGTCGAGGGTAAACTGCGTTTTGACTTCCGGAAAATTCACGTTGTGCGCTGGCGCGCGTTTTTCGCCGGAAAAGACGATGAAATAACCTTCGTGCGCATCGAATTTGAGCGGTATTACGGTTTGTCCGCCTGCGTCGCGATATTCGGGCAGGGCTGCGATTTCGCCGGTAACGGGATTCCACAGTTGCGGATATTTCCCCGCGATACGGAAGGTACATTCGGCATCGACAGGCTGCGCCGTGCGGTTGGACACGAAGTAGATGTCGGCGGCGGCAGTTGTGCGGTGCGTATAGCGTATCGCGCCGGTGGCGGCGAAGTCGGGCGGCACGCTTTGCGAGAGGATGCGCGCCGTGAGGTCGTAGGGCGGATACAGGTTGTCGGCCTTCGTTTTCAGTTCCGTGCCGTAAATGATTTTTCCGCGTCCGAAAACACGTTCGGCGAGCGTTTCGGGCAAGGGTTCGTTGCCCCAGAGTTCGCGGGCGAGCGCTTTCACCTCGTTGTCGCAGGCCGGATAGTTTTCGAGGCTCGGCGACTGTACGGGCGGAAGGCCTACGACGGTCGCGCCCCGGTCGACAAGGTCGACTATTTTTTTCAGGAGCTTCGGCGTCATGGTTTCAAAATACGGGAGCACGAGCAGGCGATACGAAGCGCCGCCCGGAAAGACGACGCAACCCTCGGCGACATCCGCATCATAGAGCAAACTCGGCGGACATGCGTCGAAATTATATCCGCGGCGGTCGGGCATCATCGGGTCGTCGCCCTCGAAGGCCGAGTCGGGCGCGCGAAACACGTGCGGCGCGCCTTCGGGAGAGAGATAGAGCACATCGGCCACAGTGCGACCCTGCTGAAGCATGAACTGCCCGCGCGCCACATAGTCGTGATACGCCCGCGAGAGGCGCCACCACGTCTGATTACGATCCCAGTGCACGCCGTATGGTCCCATCGTCATCCCCGGTCGCAGGCTGTCGGGCAGCGACTGGTGCGCAAAAGTATGATATACGAAGCGATTGATACCGGACGCCCAGGCCCATTCACCCTCGTTTTTCATCGACGCCGGATGTTGCCGCCATGCGTCCCTGTTGGATGTAAACGACTCGGCGGGCACGAGCGGCTGTCCCTTGATGTGTGCAAGCGACGCGCCTTCGCCGGCGCTGAACGACGTGTTGTATCCGTTCTCCAAACTCCAAAATTCGCACATCGGCACGTCGGCGACAGCGCCCAGTTCGAGGTCGGAGGTGGGCGTCATGTCGTAAGGTTCTATCGAAAACCCCATCCCGTAGCGTGCGGCATAGCGTTTGACGTGCCCCGCGTGGTTCTCGAGCACAAGCTCCTGCGCCGTTTGCCGCAAATCCCAGAGAAAGCGTTCGCTCGCCTCGCGGCTTTGCACCATCACGCCGGCGTAGACGGGATAAAAGGGCAGCGGATCGTATCCCCGGCGTTGCGTGAACGCTTCGCGGAAGCGAGGCGTCCAGTTTTGCGATCCCATCTCCCAGCTGTCCATGTGCAGCATCTGCAAACCGCCGTCGGGCGAGGCTTTCGTGAAGCCGGCGCGCCGGAAGAGTTTTTCGGTGAACTGTTCAAGATGCCGGTTTATCGCCGCCGTATCCATTTTATCCGCCTCAAGCCCCAGTCCGGGGAAGGGCGACGGCCGGGTGGCATTGCCGTTGTTGCGGCTTCCGAAGCGCATCACCGTCCATTCCCCTTCGGGCACATCCCACACGAGCGAACCGTCGGGTTGCAGACGGTCCGTCAGGTCGACGATGCGCTCCTTTTCCGCAGGCGTGTCGCCCGGCTGCGCGGCGTATGTTTCGTATGTCGGCAGAAACTGCTTCACGCCTTTCATCGAGCTGTACGGCTTCCGGTAATAGAGCGCGCGTTCTTCAATGTGCTTCATTTTCAGATAGCCGCTGTCGTCCACATAGTCCGTCGCAAAGCGCGTCGCGGCGGCCGGGAAAGCGAGCACGGCTACATCCCGATAAAATCTTTCCCATTCCTCACGCACTGCGGGTTCATGCCCGAAGATGGGCGTCATGGGCTGCGGCTTCGGCAGGACAATCGTGCGCGCGCCTGCGCCCTGCACGTCCGTCGACGTATGCACGAGATGCTGCATCGACTCTTCGCCCTTGACCCACGGCCCGCCGCTGCCCGTCCAGCCCGGCCCTATGCCGAGGGAGAGGCCGATGCCGAGCCGCTCGCACTCGCGCACGGTATGGACGAACAGCTCCTGCCATTCGTCGCTCAGGAAATCGACCGTGCCGCGCGGAATACCTACGTTTACTTCGAGGAAAAGCACGTGGCCGAGGCCTGCTTCCTTCATGGCTTCGAGATCTTTGGTGACGGCTTCGCGCGAAAAGTTTCCGTCCATAAAATACCAGTATACGCCGGAGCGCGCGCTTGCCGGCGGGTCGGCAAAGCCCTGTTCAAGTTGCCGCAACGTGCCGGAGTCGCCCGTCGACGTACAGCACAACAGTCCTGCGGCCGCCGACACGATTGCCGACAGCAAAATAAATCCGTTCGCGATTTTCATATCCTTCCGATTGTCCTTTCGCTTATGCTTTGGGGATTTCTATTATATTAAATGTAATGATTGTTTGTCCGTAGAACGCGCCCTTGCCGTGTATCGTGATGGTGGCAGTGCCCGGATGCGTGTTGTGCTTGTATGACAGCTCATATTCTTTGGTGAAAACGAGTTTTTTGCCTTCGTAATATACGTCGGGGAGCACGATGACCGGTTCGCCCTGATAAGGCTGGTCGACGATGCTGGACACGACGGCATTTTTAATATCTACCCGGCGCTGGTGGTGCGAATGTTCGTTGAAATACACTATTTCGCCGTTGAGTTCGTCGATGAAACCGCTGCAATCCTTGTCTCCGTTGATGACGCAGTAGGCCTCGATGCGTTCGACAATCTGCCGGTATACGGCTTCGACCTCCTTGCGCACTTCGCGCAGCTTTTGTTTGGGACGTGCGGCAATCTGCGCATTCCGGAGGATAAAAAGTTGCTCAAATTCGGCCTGCGCGAGGTTAATTTCTCCCACCCATCCGCCGATTCCGAGCGTAGCGACCTGTGGGGAATAAGTAGTGAGCAGGTCGTTGACGAGAATCTTTACCGCAGCCGATTCCTCTTCGTATGATTTCTTTTCAATCTCGCCGCGGAAGCCTTTCATCCGCAGTTCGAGTATCTTAGCGTCTTTCACCACCTTTTCGTCATAGTGATGCAGCGCCGATTCGATGGCGCTGTTGATGCCCACAATATCGCGATCTACGCGGCGATCGGCTTCGACAAGTTCCTCGGTATATTCGCTTGCCCTGACCGCGTCGACAAGCGTACTTTCGAGGGAGATAAGTTCAAAGAACGGCGTGATTAGCTCCGTCACAATCGCGGCAACCGCCGAGTAGCCGTTCAATAACTTTTTCACTAACAGTAAAAACTGCAAATGCGCTTCGTTGCGCAGGTAACTGAATCGGATTTTTAGAATCTTCATGATTGGTATAATTTAAATGGTTTATAGTAGTGTTTGAAGTTCGGACGAGATTCTATCTCGTCCTGTTTATCCCCGTAGATTCCATCTACTTGAGAAAAACACAGTCGTGTATAATAATTCGTATTGTTCGGAGAAGTCCCCGTGTTACGGACGCCATCCCGGCATGTTGTGCTTGTGTCCGAGAGACGGGATATTGTGAGAAAGTTCGGACGAGATTCTATCTCGTCCTGTTTATCCCCGTAGATTCCATCTACTTGAGAAAAACGTAATCGTGTATAATAATTCGTATTGTTCGGAGAAGTCCCCGTGTTACGGACGCCATCCCGGCATGTCGTGCCTGTGTCCGAGAGATAGAATCTCCGGTGATAGAAACTGCGAGATAGAATCTCGCAGGAACATGCCCCGTAGATTCCATCTACTTGAGAAAAACGTAATCGTGTATAATAATTCGTATTGTTCGGAGAAGTCCCCGTGTTACGGATACTATCCCGGCATGTTGTGCCTGTGTCCGTGAGATAGAATCTCCGGTGATAGAAACTGCGAGATAGAATCTCGCAGGAACGTAGAGACTCCAACCGTTTCGTGCTTACTGCTATCATCGATACGTTTTCCATGGCAAATCTATTATTGTAACTTCTATTTCCGAAGATAGCCCTGCGTAATTTTTTGCACTCGAATAGAGGTAATCTTCCGCATTTTCCACAATTCCGGCGCGTACGGGATTCTCGTGTATGTAATTTATTTTCTGAGCAAAGAATCCGGGACTGTATATTTCTTCCGCATGATTTTCGTGCTCCCATAATTGTTTAAGTTGCCGGGGTTTCAGTTTGGCATGATATTCAAACACTATCTTCATCCAGTCGCGGCGACTTTCGGTGACATCTTCTATCTCGGTTAAAATCCGGCTGCCTGTAAAATGCTTACAATCCCTGACGACGTCTTTCAAACTGCCGTCTTCGCTTTGCGCCAGCATATGGACATGATTGGACATGATTACATAGGCATACAGTATCAATCCCTTGTGTTGTTGACAGTATTTTAAACTCTCAATCACGATGTCGCGGTATATTTGTCTCGTGAATATATCTACCCACCCCACTACCCGGAATGTCAAAAAGTAGGCCGACTCCTGATTTGATATTTTGTACGCTGCCGCCATATTCTTCTACATTTGGTGGTTCCGACGAGATTCTATCTCGTCGCGTCTATTACGGCAGATTCTATCTGAAGATACTAAGCCGAATGTTTCGGGGTAAGCCGAACTTGTTGGGGAAGGTTGTGCGCTTAAGATTCCTTTATTGCGTGCATTTTTTTTGTCTTGAGATGGAATCTCCGGTGATAGAAACTGCGAGATAGAATCTCGCAGGAACGTAGCGGGCACGTGGTTCCGACGAGATTCTATCTCGTCGCGTCTATTACGGCAGATTCTATCTGAAGATACTAAGCCGAATGTTTCGGGGTAAGCCGAATTTGTTGGGGAAGGTTGTGCGCTTAAGATTCCTTTATTGCGTGCATTTTCTTTGTCTTGAGATGGAATCTCCGGTGATAGAAACTGCGAGATAGAATCTCGCAGGAACGTAGCATATAATCCGCAGCTGCGGATTTCATCCCGCGCATTTCCGCGCGCAATCCGCGGCTGCGGATTTTGCCCCGCGCATTTCCGCGCGCAATCCGCGGCTGCGGATTTTGTCCCGCGCATTTCCGGACGCAATCCGCAGCTGCGGATTTCATCTTTCGCATTTCCGGACGCAATCCGCGGCTGCGGATTTCGTCTTTCGCATTTTCGCGCGCAATCCGCAGCTGCGGAAAGCGTCCCGCGCATTTCCGCGCGCGATCCGCGGCTGCGGAAAACGTTCCGGATATTTCCGCGCGCAATCCGCGACTGCGGAAAGTCTCCGGAACGTTCTTTTGTGTAATCATTGTACGAGTTAAAAGGAAAACAACTATCCAATGCAAGGCTGCGGGGTATCGTGACAGTAACAAACTTGTGTTGCCCGCAGTCTGCCGGAATAACAGTTATAAATGAAATTGTTTGCATAAGTTATTTGGCGGATGAAGCTGTGAAATAATACTTCCCGGACTGTACTTCGAGAATGAAGTATCCGCCGTTAAGTCCTGTGACCGTTATCCCTTCGGAGTATTCGATGGGCACGCTGCTTTCGGTGATTGTGCGTGCGTAGTATTCGGGGATACATATCGTGGCGGAGGTGTTGGGCGGCACGGTGACGGTGAGGAAGAAGTAGTCGTCTTCACATTCTCTGCTGACGCAGATTTCGCCGTAGGGGCATTGCACCCACGCAGTCGCCGAGTACGGATACCAGACGGGCGCCGGTTTAACGGTGAAATGACGGTATCCTTCGCCGTTCTCGTCGGGACGAATGCCGCAGAGACTTTTTGTGAACCATCCGGCGATGCCGGTGTAGCAGGTGTGAATCTTGCTCGGCACGTCGGACGTCCAGTCTTCGGGCCATGTCGTTTCGCCTTTTTTTATAAAGTAGCCGTATCCGGGATATTTTACGCTGTTAAGGATTTTCATCACGGTTTCGGACAGTTCGGGATGTTCTTCGAAATACCGTAGCATGACGTAGATGCCTGCGCTTCCCATGTCGAAATACGGATGCGAGATGTTCATGTCGTCGACGATGGTGCGCTCCACCGTTTCGCGGAGGTATGGCGGTACGACGCCGGTAAGAAGCGCGAACGCCTGCTGCACCTGCGTACCGTCGCAGTAGCGCGAGGTTGCCGGGTCGTAAAAACGCGCGTGAATGGCGTCGCGCAGCGCGTTGAGGCGTGCGGTGTAGAGTTCGACGTCGCCGGGGATTTCGAGCTGCTGCGCCATCTTGATGAACGTTTGCAGATTCATCGCGTACACGCAGTTATTGAAATACTGCGCCTGCTCGCTGTCTCCGAAGTCGTTCCGCAAGCCGGGCGCAATCCAGTCGCCGAGGAACTGTCCGGGATGCTTGCGGTATTTCACGACGAGGCCGTCGCGCGTGTTTTTATACAGGAAATCGAGCCAGCGGCTTGCCGTGGGGTATATTATTTCGAGTATTTGTTTGTCGCCGTAGTGCTTGAAGTGTTCCCATGCGACGTTCATTCCGGCGCTGCTCCACATGGCGCCTCCCCAGTGTACGTCGTTGGGCTGCGGAGCGGTGTGTCGCCCCCATCCGTCTTCGGTCTGCACGTCGCGCCAGTTGCGTACCACGTTGCGATAGAACGCGCCGGCGTCATAGTTGGGCAGGCCTATCCCCCACGAGGTGGCGGTAGCCTCTTCGCCGTATCCGCAGCGTTCGCGGTGCGGGCAGTCCGAGGTGTAGCCTTCGGTCGTGTTGGCGATGAATGTCCAAAGGTCCATATTATATATTTCTTCAAACATCCGGTTTTCGGATATAAACATGCCCGTCTGCTCCAGCGCCGTGCTTATGGGAAAGGCTCTCGCGTCGCTCAGCTTTGCCGCATTGCGCAGTCCTTTGAGGTTGAGGTATCGTCCGGCGATGTAATTGAAGCGGTTGGAAAAGGTCTCGACGGGCTGGCCGGAAGACACGAAGTAGTTGCGGATGTTGAAGTCGTCGAAAGACTCGTTGTCGTCCGCAGAACCGATGACGACGGTGTCGCCGGCCTCAAGTCCGTAGAACGATACCTCGACCCATCCCGTGAAGTTGCGTCCGAAGTCGATTTGATACGCCCCGTCGCTCCGCTCGGAAACGTTAAGCGCCTCCATCATGTCGAAAATGCGCGAGGCGGGGATGTCGTGCGCCGCGAGTTGCACGTCGTCGTTGCCTTCGGCGATTGCCGCGAAAGGCCATTGCGAGTCGTCGAACGTAGAGAGGTTCCATTCGGGCTGCGCAAGCCGCGCGTCGACGATTTCGCCTCCGTTATTATTATATGTAATCGTGTCGCGCGTGTCGCTGCTGTTGCTTACGGCGCATCGCCACGTCTCGTCGGACGCGAGGGCAAGCGTGCTGCCGTCGGCGTTGCGCCCGGAGAGCAGGACGCGCAGCGCCGGTGTGCGCGAGAAGCAGTCGTAGCTCGCCCATCCGGATGCGAACCATACGGCAATGGTGTTGTCGCCTTCGCGAAGTAGCGGCGCGATGTCGTAAGTGACGTAGAAAAGTCGTTTGTTGAAGTTGGTGAGCGCCGGTGCGAGCGCGCGATAGTCGGCACGTTCTCCGTTGACGTAGAGTTCGTGGTGTCCGAGCGAGGCGACGTGTATAAAGGCGTTTTGCGGCAGGTCGCGCAGCGGGAGGTTGCGCCGGAACCAGATGTGTTTCGTGCGCGGGGCGTCGGGGTGTCGTATCCATTCGGCTTCGTCCCACTCGGCGGGGTTGAGGATGCCGGTTACGAATTGTGCCGTTTCGCTCCATTCCGAGGGCTTTCCGTCTTTGTCGAATACACGTACTTTCCAGAAGTAGGGGCTGCTCGATTGCAGTGTTTTGCCGCCGTAAGGCACGAGGAATGATTGCGGAGAGGCTACGCGCTCGCTGTTCCATACGTCTGCGCCGGTCTCCGTGAGCAGCTCCGGCGCGGAGGCCATCAGGATGTGATACGCCGTTTGCGCCTGTCCCCTGATACGTTCGTAGTCGTTCAACTGCCACGACAATCGCGGCTCGGGCACGTCTATGCCTGTCGGATCCGACTGGTATTCGCACTGAAGCGATATAGGCGTAAGCCCGATTTCCGGCCGTCGACATGCGACCGTGCAGATGAGGCACAGGACAATGAGAAGCGCTGTTTTTGTATTTATTTCGTGTTTCATTCCATTATTGTATTATGCGCGGCGAATGTACGGCCTTTTTTTTCTTTCTGCAAATAAAATATCTGTTTTTTTATTGATTTTATCGCAGCGGGAATTTGTGCCGGTTAAATTTCCCCTAAACATCAGGCAGTTGTATTTGTAAAATTAGATGTAAAATAATTTTCGGCGCCGGGGGGATTTTGGTTTATTTTTTCGGCGCGCGTTGCGGCTTTGTGTGCGGGCAGGGGCGGGGCTTCGCGGGGCAATGCCTCGGCGTATGATTTATCGCGCGTAACTTTTTTTGCCGTGCCGGATAAAAAGATTGTTATAAGATGCTTTCCCGTTACAATAAATTGTATATTTGCAATCGTATTTTCTTTTCAAAAAGACATTAATTTGAGTTTTACATTAAATATTATTTTGTATGAAACGTATTATCGTATTGTTTATTTTCGTCACCTTGCCGGGACTGTGCTGCCTGACGGCGTCGGCCGCGCGGAAAGTCCCCATTACGTTCGACATGTATCACGGTTACGCCGCGACCGTCGAATATCTGAAGGCCGTCAATAAGGCCTATCCTCACATTACGGAATTGCTTGAAATCGGGAAGAGTTTTCAGCAACGCCCCATCTATGTGCTTGTCATCACCAACCGGAAAACGGGTACGACGCTCGACCGGGAGAAAAAACTCGTGTACGAGCGCAAACTCGAAGTGCCCGAACCTCCCGTCATGCCGCTGCATACCGGAAAGCCGGGACACATGCTCACCGGCGCCACCCACGGCAACGAACAGACCGGGACGGAGGTATGCCTCTATTTTATCGACAAAATGGTTTCGGGCTACGGCGAAGATGCCGAACTGACTGCGCTCACGGATACGAAGGCGTTCTACATATGCCCGGCAAACAACCCCGACGGCCTCCACAATACCGTAGACCTCGGCGCGCCGCAGCGCAGTAATTCCATGTACCAGACCGACACGGCGGCAGCGCCGCTGCGCCGCGATTTGAACGGCGATCGCCTCTTTTCGCAAATCCGATACAAATCGCCTGCGGGACGATATGTGAAAGATCCCGTCGATCCGCGCCTCATGGTCTTTTGGCAGGAGGATACGGAATATCCCGACCCTCAGAGGTACAATGTCGAGTCGGAGGCACAGCCCGACCGGGGCATCGACATCAACCGCAACTTCCCGCAAGCGTGGTGGAACGTGAGCACGACCATGCCCGGCGGCACGGGAGAATACCCGACCTCGGCGCCGGAAGTGCACGCGCTTTGCGAGTTTATCATTACACATCCGAACATCATTATGGTGAACGAATATCATACGCAGGGCGGACACGTATACCGTCCGATGGGTTCGACGGGCGACGCCGAGATGGAAAGCCGCGACATCGCCGTGTACGACCTCATCATGGGGAAAAAATATGCGGAACTGATGGGCACGGAAATGCCGGAGGCCTGGCGGAATCCGAAACAGATTGCGCAGTACAGGGAAGAATTGCGGAACGATAAAAACCCCTTCGCCGCCAAACGCGGCTACAAACTGCCGTACGAATGGCGCGTGCCGTACAACGAAGACGAGGGTCGCTCGGCCTATTACGGCCTCTTTCTCGACTGGCTGTACAAGCAGTGCGGCATTTATTCCATCGTGACGGAGCTGTGGAATCCCGCGCATGATATTCCCGAACTGAAGGGGCTGAAAAACGTCGAGCTGCAACGCGGCATACTGGCTTATCTCGACGGAAAAAAGATGAAACATTATCTCGACTGGAAAGCGGCGAAGCATCCGAAGTACGGCGACGTCGAAGTGGGCGGATGGGTAGGCGCCACAGGTCGCAACAATGCTTTCCCCGGCGCGGCGCTCGAAAATATCTGCGAACGGCAGTGGCAGTTCGATCTTTATCGCTCCCAACTGATGCCGCAGATAGCCGTTAATTCGATTGACGTGAAAAAACAGTCGTCGGGCGGCACCACCGTGCTCGAAATCTCCGCCGAAGTGGAAAACACGGGCGCACTGCCTACCGGACTTGCGCGCTCGGAATGGATGGCCTTTAACCGCGGGGATGTGGTCTGGCTTATCGGCGAAAACAATAATGTCACTTTCCTGTCGGGCAAAACCTGCGAGAAAATCGACAATCTCTACGGAAGTATGCAAATCCCCGGATTCGAGCAAAAAGGCGGTAACAAAAGAACAGTCAAATGGATCGTCGCCGTCGAAAACAAAGAGAAATTAAAGGTCGTCGCCTCGTCGCTCAAGGGAGGCACGGTCGTGAAAGAAGTAAATTATTAATGTATAAAGAAACACATCACTATGAAACGATATATAATTTCATTATTCCTCGTCGCACTGGCGCTCGGAGCCTCAGCCCAGAGCCGTAAACAGGAAAAGTTAGGCAAGCCTCACGGCGAAACGGACTTCGCCGTCAACTGGAAGCAGTATTACACCTATGACGAATGGGTGAAGATCATGTTCGACCTTCAGGATAAGTATCCCGGCCTCTGCCGGGTCGAAAGCATCGGCAAGAGCCGCATGGGACGGGAAATGTACGTAATGACCGTCACTGCGAAAAATACGGGAAAAGATACGGACAAGCCTGCCGTGTGGGTGGACGGCGCGATTCACGGTAACGAGGTGAACGGCATCACCTGTTCGCTCTACCTCGCCTGGTATTTGCTCACACGCTACGATTACGACACACGCATATATGATGCGCTGAACCGCTCGACGGTCTATATCCTTCCCGGATTCAACGTCGACGGCAACGACTCCTATGTGCGCTTCCCCAATACCGAAAATAACCCGCGCGAACCGTTCCGTCCCGTCGACGACGACAAGGACGGCCTCTATGACGAGGATATGACGGAGGATGTAGACGGCGACGGCGAACTGTCGGTAATGTATGCACAGGATCCGAGCGGCGACTACCGCCTGAGCAAAGACGGATTGCGCTTCATACGCATCGAGGCCGGCGACTGGTGGGAAGGGAAACGCTTCCGACGTCTCGGTAACGAAGGGTTTGATAACGACGGCGACTTCGAACTGGCCGAAGACGATCTCGGCGGCATCGACCCCAACCGCAACTTCCCCTGGGATTTCCGCAAGGAAAACGGAAAGTCCTATCCGCTCTCGGAACCGGAAACGCGGAATGTGCTGAACTTCCAGCTTTCGAAGAAAAACATCCTCGTCTCGTTCAACTATCACAACACAGGCCGGCTCATCATGTACATGATGCCGCCCGAAGCAAAAAGACCGGGGCCGACGTTCAGAACCGGGGGACAGGCCGCTTCGAACAAGAAAGACATCTATCACTTCGTTTCGCCGCGCCGCGTAGATCCCGAATACCGGCACGATGCCGATGTGTATAACAAAACCGTCAGCGCCGGGCTGTATATCCTCAAGACATACAAACCCGAAGCGGGCAACGAGTACGGCGAACATCTGGCGACGTCGTATTACCTGTTCGGCGCATATTCCTTCCTGATCGAACTGTGGGGTTCGCCGACGCCCTTTGCCGATACCGATCAGGACGGCTACGTCTCGGACGACGAGTATAAAAAATGGGCGGATCTCGATCTCGGCGGCGACGCATGGGTCAAACCGCACCGGGTGACGCATCCGCAATTCGGCGAGATATGGATCGGCGGCACGTCGAAAAAGCATATCGGACGTACGCCTCCTCCACGCTACATCGAACAGGAAGCCGAAAGGCAGAGCATGTATGTAGTCTATTGTATCGAACAGCTGCCGCGGTTGTCGTTCGGTAACTGCTCGGTGAAAAAGACGGGAAGCAATCTGTACGAAATCGAAGTCGAGGTAATAAACGACAGGCTTTTCCCCACGGCATCCGACCGCTCGGTACAGATGAAACGCTACGTTCCCGACAAGATTAAGGCTTCCGTATCGTCGGGGAAAATCATCAACCCGTCGGGCAACATACCGAACAATGCCTCCGACATACCTGCCTACTATCGCACGCAGTACAGGAAAGAGGCTACTCCTGCCGGCGAAACGGTCGAATTTCGCGCCAAAGGAAACGCGACGCAGGTGTTCCGGTACACCGTACTCAGCGGTAATCCCGATGCGACGCTCGACCTTTCCCTCGACTCGCCCCTCGGCGGGAAAGCTACCGTCAAAATTAAACTGTCCGGTAAATCCTGATTCGATATGAAAAGTTTTATTGCAATCATCGCCTTGTGCCTGCCGCTACTTGCTGCGGCACAGGTTCGCCCGCAGGAATCCGCCGCGTTTTCCGAATCGGACACTTCGAAGGTGTATACCGTAGCAGGATACCGTCACGGCGTCAGCTTCTTTCCGAAGGTGAAGAATAAACATGTGGAATATGAAGCCACAGCCGGCATACGGTTCGACAAGTTCCATTCCGCCGAAGTCATTTATGCTTACATGAAGCGCTTCGCCGAAACGTATCCCGATCTGGTCGATCTCTACGAAATCGCGAAAAGCTACGAAGGTCGCCCAATCATTCAGATGACCCTCACCAATAAGAAGACCGGCAAACCGACCGACAAGCCGGCAGCCTTCTTCGAAGGGAACCGTCACAGCGGCGAAGTGACCAGCGCCGAGTCGGTTTTGTGGCTGATGAATCATTTGCTGACAAACTACGGCAAAGATGCGGAAATCACGCGCGTGCTGGACAGGAACGCCATCTATCTCCGCCCCATCAACAATCCCGACGGGCATAATATGTACATCCACACGGCTCAGGCGAACAGGAGCACCGTGCGCCCCTTCGATCAGGACGGCGACGGCCTGCTCGACGAAGACAGCCCGGTCGACCTTAACGGCGACGGCAATATCGTACGGATGCGCTACAAGGATGCCAAGGGCGATTACGTGATTGACCCGCGCGACGTCAGCGGACGTATCATGAAGTTCGTCGGCGCCGGAAAGGGCGATTATAAGGTTGTATCCGAAGGCATCGACCACGACGGCGACGGCAGGACAGGCGAAGACGGCATCGGAGGCCTCGACCTCCACCGCAATTATCCCGAAAACTGGCGCCCGATGAAGGAATATACCGGTCGGGGATGGACGCAGGGTGGAGCGGGAGAGTATCCGCTGAGCGAGACGGAAACACGTTCGGTAGTGACTTTCCTGCTCGACAATCCGAATATCTACGTGGTCAATTCGATGGATACGCGCGTGCCGATGCATCTTCGTCCGCCCAGCACGTCCAAATCCGAAGACCGGATGTATCCCGAAGACTTGGAATGGTACAAATATTTCGACCGCCTGGGCAACAGCATTACCGGATACGACAGGGCGGGAGACGTGTACTACGATTACAGTAACGGCGCGGGGATGCCGCTATTCGGGCACGGTCCGGATTTCGGATATTTCTACTACGGCGCAATATGGTACGGCGACGAACTGTGGGACAATGCCCGCCCGAAGGAAGACCTGAATGGCGACGGCGAGAAAGACGAACTCGACCAGCTGATTTGGGATGAAAAGGAGAACGACGGGCTGGGATTCATCCCCTGGCAGGAATATGACCATCCGGCCTTCGGGAAAGTGGAAATCGGCGGCTGGGATCCCAAATTTTTCAGTCAGAACGCGCCGTCAAAGCATCTGGAACCCTGGATTAGAAACGAAGCGCTTTTCAACCTGGAGATGGTCAAGCACCTGCCCGCACTCGAATGGAAAGGACATACGGTGAAAAAGATAAAAAGCTACAAGACCGACTCGGCCGACTACCGCGTACAGATTACCTATCGCAACGCGGGGAAACTCCCGACGGCGTTGAAACAGGCCGATCTGGTCAAAATCGTGAAACCCGACCGTTTCGACATCGAATTTACCGGCTCGCTGTCAAAATCCGCCGAAGGGGAGAAGCCGCATTTCATGGTGCTGGACAGTACGCTCAGTCAGCCTCGCCGACCGCGCAATCCCGCAATGGCTCCGCCGACCGCTTCTGCCGGCAAATATTACAGGGAAGCGGGCTATGCCGGAGGCGAGTCCGACAATACGCTGGAATTTAAAGTGCGGGTGTACGGCAACGGTACGCTGGGCGTAAAAACTTCTCTGAGCGCTACCCGTGCGGGAGTGCTCGAAGCACGGGAGTTTGCTATTGTAAATGAATGAAAGTTTTTAGTATATATTATTCGGAAAATTAGAACATGAAACATTGTGTTATTTTATTTGTACTCGTTTTGCTTGTCGGCACATCCTGTTCCGACAGGCATTTTATTACCGATGCGGATTACCGCGCGCAGGTAGAACAGGATTTTGAGGCGAAGAAAGCCCTTTTGCCTCACGGCGATTTGTTTGCCGTGTTCGACAAGTCCGGCTTGACGCAGGAAGAAAAAGAGGCGCTTCGGTTCCTGTATGCCTACATGCCCGTAGCCGACATCATGAACAAGGACGGCGATTTCTTCCTGCAACAGGTGCGCTCGTCTTTGCAGGTAAAGAATGAAATGGAGTGGGGCGCCCGTATTCCGGAGACAGTCTTCCGCCATTTCGTACTGCCTGTACGTGTAAACAACGAAGATCTGGACTCGGCGCGCGTCGTATTTGCCGAAGAACTGAAAGCGCGGATAAAAGGCATGTCCATGCGCGATGCCGTGCTTGAGATCAATCACTGGTGCCACGAACATGTAGTGTATACGCCTACCGACATGCGCACGATAGCTCCGCTGGCCATCGTCAAGACGGCCTGGGGGCGTTGCGGCGAAGAATCGACGTTTACGGTGACGGCGCTCCGTTCGGTGGGCATTCCCGCGCGTCAGATTTATACGCCGCGCTGGGCGCATACCGACAGCAATCATGCGTGGGTTGAGGCGTGGGTCGATGGGAAATGGTATTTCTTCGGCGCCTGCGAGCCTGAACCGGTACTGAATCTGGGCTGGTTTAACGGGCCTGCCTGCCGCGCCATGTTGCTGCATACCCGCGTATTCGGGAAATACAACGGCCCGGAAGAAGTGATGATGCGCACGGCCAATTTTACGGAAATCAACGTGCTGCCGGACTATGCCCCGACAGCCGCGGGCGCCGTTACCGTGGTAGACGGCAACGACAACCCGGTGAAAGACGCCACGGTAGAGTTTATGATATACAACGGGCTGAGTTTTTCGTCCGTTCTGTCCGGACAGTCCGACGACAAAGGCCGGTGCCGCCTGACGGCCGGAAAAGGCGATATGTTTATCTGGGTATCCAAAGGCGACAAAGTGGGTTGCGGGAAACTGTCTTTCGGGAAAGACGAAAACATCACGATTGTACTGGACAAAACGCCGTCCCAACTCACCGGTTTCGACCTGGACATTGTGCCGCCCGTGCCGGGCGTCGTACCGACGGCCGAAGTGGTGACCGACGAGATGAAGCGTGAAAACGAACGCCGCCTGGCAGAAGAAGATGCCGTCAGAGGCGCTTATCTGGCAACTTTCATCACCGCCGATGAAGCAATGGAAGAACTCCGGGACTTGGGGATTAACGACAGGCGCGTTGCGGACTTACTGGAAGCAAGCCGCGGAAACTGGCGGGAAATCCTGCAGTTCCTGACGGAAACGCCTCCCGAACAGCGCGAACAGGCCGTGGATTTGTTGAACGTCGTCTCGCGGAAAGATTTGCAGGACACGCCCGCCTCCGTACTGAAAGCGCATCTTGATGAAACGATAAACAGCGAATCGCCCCTATACATGTACCATATCCTGAATCCGAGAGTCGGAAGCGAATTGCTGACGCCCTACAAGAAGGCGTTGCGCGACATGTTTACGCCCGATTTCGTGGAGCAGGCTCAAAAAAATCCCGAACTGGTGGTTGAATGGTGCAAAAAGGAGTTGACGCTGATCGACGAACTGAATCCGCAGCGCATCATGTCCTGCCCGGTAAGCGTGGCGCGTGCGCGCGTTTGCGACACGGGGTCGAGGGACGTGTTTTTCATCGCCCTTTGCCGAAGTCTCGGCATTCCGGCACGTACGGAGTCCGTCACCCGGAGGATACAGTATTATTCGGACGCATGGCACAATGTGGACTTTACCGGGGTGACGGAAACAAACCTGCCGCAGGGCAGTGTAACGGTTTCGTTCGACCATCCGACCAAACTTATTCCCGACCCGGTGTACAGACAGCATTTTACGATTTCGCGTATCGACGAAAACGGGAAATTGCAGGCGCGCAACTACCGCGGAAGCATCGGCATCCTGTTTAAAAAGCCCCTGACGATGGACGTGGGCACTTACATGCTGCTTTCGGGCACGCGCATGGCGGACGGGAGCGTGTTGGCGCACATCGAGTTTTTCACGGTAGAAGAAGGCAAGACGGCAAAGGCGCAACTGATTATTCGCGAAAGCAAAGACGATATACAGGTAATCGGAAGCATGGATCCGGAAGCATTGTACCGGCCGGCCGAAGGAGGCGATCCGAAATCATTACTGTCCACAACCGGACGGGGATATTTCATTATCGGTATTCTCGGCTCGCGGCAGGAACCGACGAATCATGCCATGAACGATATTGCCCGCGCCGCGGCCGGCTTCAATTCGTGGGGACGCAGCATGATCCTGCTTTTCCCGAACGAACAGGGGCTTGCGCAATTCGATGCGGACGAATTTAAAGGATTGCCGGGGACGATTACCTACGGCGTCGACATCAGCCATGTGGCGGACAGGCTGGCCAACGTACTGCATCTGCCCGATGCTGACACGTTGCCCATATTTATCATTGCCGACTCGTTCGGGCGAATCGTCTACGTGTCGCAGGGATATACCATCGGCATCGGCGACGAGATGCTCAAGGTGATCGGCAAACTTGAACAATGAATAAATGATTAATATGAACAGTGAATAACCGGAGTTAAAGTTATTCACTGTTCATTTGTCCGTGATTTATCGTGAAAATGCTTTCTCTTGCGTATAAAAGTAAAAAGACGTTGCCGGTGTTTTTCCATCTTACGGGATGGGCGCTTTTTGTTTATCTCACCTTGCCGCATTTCAATCGCGGCGAACGGTTGCCGGACGGCTTGCCCCTTCCGTGGTTTTCCCTGATAAGTTATGTGTTTTTAGCCGTATATTTTTACTGCAACAATTGCGTTTTTGTGCCGCGGTTTCTTTCGGGGAAAAAGATGGCGCTGTTTCTGGGCATAACGGTTACGGCGTATCTCCTCTTTTGTTTTGTTGTTCCATGGATTTGCAGGGAATTGTTCCTCCCCGATGCGGCGGGGATGCGTTTCAGGCCGGAGTTGCCGCCGCCCCGCCGTCCGGATTTTATGCCGCGGGGCGAAGGGGCGTTTCCGCCGTTTAATCTGCTCCGAAGTCTGGGCATATATACCCATTCCAGCCGGTTTCTGATTGTTTTTATTGTAAGCACAGGGTTGAAGGTGATTTCGCAATGGTATGCCGAGAAGCGGCGCCTGCAGGAACTGGAGACTTCGATGGTGCAGGCCGAACTGTCGTTCCTCAAGTCGCAGATTCATCCGCATTTTCTTTTCAATTGCCTGAACAGCATCTATTATCTTGCCCTGAGCAAGAACGACAAGGCGCCGGAAGCCATTCTTTCGCTTTCCGACTTCCTGCGCTTTGTGACGACCGAGAGCAATCATAGCCGTATCCCGATGGAGAAGGAGATCCGGATGCTGGAAGAATATATTCACTTGCAGAGTTTACGGGCGTCGGAGAAGTTTGAACTGAAGTTTCGTCAGCACGGCGATTTCCGGAACCGGACGATTATGCCGCTCACCTTCGTCCCCTTTGTGGAAAATGCGTTCAAGTACGGCATCAGCGCGTATGTGAACTGCTTTATTCACATCTCGGTCGCGCTTGAGCACGAACGGCTGACTTTTACCTGCGACAATTCGATTATTCCGACACCAAATGGCGGCAACAAACTGTCGACGGGCATCGGCCTTGAAAATATCCGCAAGCGGCTGGAACTGGCATACGCAGGCCGGCACCGGCTGGAGATAAAGGCCGACCGCACGGCTTTCCGCGTAAAACTTCAGATAGATACGGAATGAGATGTATTGCCATCGACGACGAACCGCTGGCGCTGAAGCTGCTGACGGATTATTGCAACCGGGTGCCTTCCATCCGTCTGCTGGGCGCATATACCAACCCTGTGGAAGGCTTCGCCTATATCCGTTCGATGAAACCCGACCTGCTGTTTCTGGATATTCGTATGCCGGACGTTTCCGGTATTCACATTGTCCGGGCTTTGGAAAGGGAAACAATGGTCATTTTCACGACCGCCCACCGGGAATATGCCGTCGAAGGCTTCGAACTGGATGCGGTGGACTATCTGCTCAAGCCGTTTGACTTCGAACGCTTCCTGAAAGCGTATGCCAAAACGGAAGAACGTTTCCTCGCGGCGCGGAAAAAGTCCGCTCCCGAACAGGGCGACGACGATAAAACCATTTCTTTCAAATACAATTATCAACACGTGCAATTACCCCTGCACGCCATCCTGTATATCGAAGCATTCAGCAACTACGTCAAAATCGTGACGCCGGACAATACCTACATGCCGGTCATGACGCTGAAAACGGCCGAAAGCCTTTTGCCCGCCTCCGGCTTCGTCCGCACACACAAGTCGTTTATCGTGGCCGTAAGCAAAATCCGGTCGTTCAACAGCGAAAAAGCCGTGACCGACCGGAAACAAATCCCCGTAGGACGATGCTACCGCAAAGGATTTCTTGACAAAATGGAGTCTGTAAAACAGGAGATGGCAAGCCGGGAAGACGAAAGGATCGCGGAAATATAGACAGTATCCGTAAAAAACAACAACGTTAAACGAGTTACCGTCGGCAATAACCGAATTATTGTCGACAACAATCGAGTTTCTGTCGACAACAAATGAGTTTCCGTCGACAACAATCGAGTTTCTGTCGACAACAAATGAGTTTCTGTCGACAACAAATGAGTTTCTGTCGACAACAAATGAGTTTCTGTCGACAACAAATGAGTTTCTGTCGACAACAATCGAGTTTCTGTCGACAACAAATGAGTTTCTGTCGACAACAAATGAGTTTCCGTCGACAACAAATGAGTTTCCGTCGACAACAATCGAGTTTCTGTCGACAACAATCGAGTTTCTGTCGACAACAAATGAGTTTCTGTCGACAATAAATGAGTTTCCGTCAACCATAACCGACTTTTTGTCCTGAAAGCGCGCAACGCCGTAAATCCAACAATCCCCGTCGTTTG
>JAISNP010000130.1 GCA_031276175.1 Tannerella sp. | reverse complement strand
AACATTCTAATCAGCACGCAGCCGTGTCTCGGAATATCAAATGATTTCACCCTGTCGGACAAACCCAAATCCGTTTGCCGCCAGAGGTCGCGTAGGCGGTAAACGCCGTCGTAGCCGAGCGCTTTCCAGTCGACGGTGACGGTGGCTTTCAGGGGCGATTTGTTGAAAACGGCAACGGCGCTTGTACCGTCGTGCAGTTCTTTCTTCCATATTTCCGTGAAATCCTGTTTGTAAATGCTGTATCCCGGGCGGCCGAGCTTATCCTGATTGACGTCTATCACTTCGGCGTTGCAAAGCACGTTTTGCGTAAAGTCGTCGAGCGACAGCAACTCGCCGCTGAAAATCAGCGGGGCCGACATCATGCACCACAGCGTCATGCAGGTATAGTGTTCGCTGGGCGTGAAAGGCGACGACACTTCGCGGCCCTCCTGCCAGTTCCATATTTTGCCGAAAAGCAGGTAGTCGGGATCGTTCCAGCCGCCGGGACCGCTGTATTGGCGGATGGATTCGTTGAAGAAACCGGCAGTAAACATTGTCCGGCTCAATTCGCCCGTGTTCCAGCCCAAATCGCCTGCCGTGCGCCATGAATGACCGCCCGCTTCCCTGCCCCATTTCCAGACTTCGCCCATACCGTACTGACAAAGGTTGAGGACGATGTCGCGGGGTGCCTCTTTCAGCAGGGCATCCATCAGCCGGTAAGGTTTTTGAAGGTCTTCAAGCGAAACCGGGTCTTTCACTTCCTGACCGTAGGAACACCAGTCGTATTTGAGGAAATCGAAGCCCCAGTCGCAATACGACCGCACGTCCTGCGCTTCGTGTCCGAGCGAGCCGGCATAACCGCCGCAGGTGACTTTGCCGGGCGACGAATACAGTCCCGCTTTCAGTCCCAGGCTGTGGATGAAGTCGGTCATTTGCTTCATATCCGGGAAGTTTGCGTTCGTGCGGATGGTGCCGTCGGGATTGCGCGCCGCGCCGCCGGAGATGTCGCCCTTCCGGTGCTTCCTGACCCAGCTGTCGTCCACAACCACTTCCCATCCGTCGTCGATATTGACATAGGTGTATCCGAAATTGATCAGCCCCCGGTCGTGCATCACCCTGGCGCTGCGTTCCATGATGTCCTGCGTAACCATGGTCTGATGGCAGTACCAACTGTTCCATCCCATGTGGGGCGTGAGCGCCAGCCCGCCTCCGATGACGATTTCGAGCGTGTCGCGACAGACGCCTTTGCGGTTGGTTGCCGTCAGGGGCACGACGTAGTCGCCTTCCTTTGCCGCAACGCCGGTAATGATGCCGCGTTCGGCGTCGAGCGTCAAGCCTTCGGGCAGTCCTTCGGCCGAGAAGGTGATCGGGCGTTCGCCGGTCGCGGCAATGGTGAACAGAAAGGGTTTGCGGGCCGAAGCGCCGGTGATTTTGGCGCCGTTGATGCGCGGCGCGGGAGCCGGCGGGGGCGTCAGGATATAAGGCGCTTCCGGTTCGGCCGCGCCGGAAGCGGGAGGCGTTTGCACAAGGAATTTTGCATCCGCCCAGCGAAGATGTTCAAGCGCTTTGTCGTCGCTCACGTCCACATACAGACATAACTCGGCGACGCCCTTCAAGTCGACTTCGACCGGCCGGGGAGCGTCGCCCTTACGCATCTCTCCGCTGTTGAAAGCCACGCCTTTGTCGGTCACGACGTAGAAAATCGCGACAGGGTTGCCTTCAGCACGTTCGTCAATCACGGCATTTGCCGTGAAGCGCCCTTTTTTTCCGTCGAGCCGGAAAAGGGCTTCTTTTTTACCTGCGTCGCCCAAATCGCCGAGGTTCATTTCCTGCATCTTCGGCGCACAGTTTATCACTAAAAAAAGGAGTGATGTCCCTAAAAATAAATGCTTCATAATCGTTGGTTCTAATTTTAATTTCATTTTTACCGTTTATCTGTTTAACGTATTTCATACACGCAGTCATCCCTGAAAAAGGCTCCGACATAGTCGGATTGCTTCCCGGAAGTAAATATTTCCTGTTGTTTACCCTTCATTTTTTAGAATGAGTATCGTATTCATTATCTGTAAGCCCGAAAGGCTGTTATTTTCATAACTGCAATGCCGGCGGGTTGGCAGCACGGGAACTGCTCTGTGAGCCGCCGGCCTGCGGTTATGAAGATTGCAACTTTCAGCCGGTTGAGGTATCATATCCGATATTCATACTTTCGAATTACTGTCGGGTTTTAATTTTACCATCCCGGATTCTGCTCCAGTTTGGGATTGATTGCTACCTCTTTTGTCGGTAAAGGTAATAAATAGTGTTTATTCGGATCGAATGTACGGCCTGTTTCGACAATGATAAATCCGTTCGCATCCGTACGGTTTTGATATACTTCCTGCGCATAAGGATTTCTGTCGATACCTTCTATGAAAATCGGGGCCGTCCATTCGGAGCCTTTGATTTTAATCCCCTTAATGTCTTCTTTCATTTCGGTTTCAGCCGTTTTCCATCTTCGCAAGTCGTCCCATCTTACGCCTTCCATTGCCAGTTCAACCGTTCTTTCACGACGTAATTCCTGTTTCATATCCAATCCGTTGGCCGAAACGAAATCGTTAGTCAGCACGGGCATGTTAACTCGCTCGCGAATCACATTAACGGTTTTATCCAGATCGGCATTGCCGATGCTTCCGTTTTTCTCAAAAACGGCTTCCGCATAAATCAGCAACACTTCCGCATAGCGAATAATATGGTAATCGAAGTTAAGTTTACGGAGATAGGATATCCCTTCAACATCTTCGGACATGAATTTGAAAACAGTATAACCCGTACTGGGATTTCGTGAGGGATAGAAAGGCCAACATTCGACCCGGTCGGCATAAAGAGGATAATATGCCATGACGCCCGGAGTCATAAATGTCATGGTCATACGCGGGTCACGATTTTCATATTCGGATGTCGGCGTATTATATCCCTGAAATAAGGGTGACTTGCTTATAGGCAAACCGTCGTTGCACAGATACATGTCCGCCAGTTTTTTTGCAGGTAAATAGCCGTTGCCCTCTTGGATATTACCGCTAAAAGAGTGGTGCGAAATATCTTTTTGATAGCGTCTGTCCAGAATACATTCGTCGGAATCGTCGCCCGGTTCGATAAACAAGTACCGGTAACTGTCTTCCGCCATGCCTTTGTAAAGAGTATACTGCCCACTGTTTATTACGGCGTTTGACGCTTCGATAGCGATATCAAGATACGCAGTTGCGTCGGCGTCGTTACGGTATTTTCCCCACGTCCCTTCGAACAGGGCTGCCCTTGCTTTCAACGCATTGGCGGCGCCTTTGGTAATTCTTCCCTTGTCGGCGGCGGCCAAAGATTTGCTTTCGGGCAAATCGGCCGCGGCTTCGGTCAGATCTTTTATTATTAAATCAATCGTTTCCTTACGGCTTGCCCGCGGCGAATACAATTCTTCGCTGTCAATATCCAATACGCCAGTAATAAGAGGTACCCCGCCATAGAGCCTGAATATACGCCAGTAATTATACGCCCTGAAAAATTTGGCTTCGGCCACATATACTTTTACATCATCCTGAATCGGCGAGTCTGCCGCTTTCAATACAATATTGTTGCATCTGCGGATATAAGTATAGGCATTTGTCCAGTTGGCGTCCGTTTCGGAGGGCTGAAGTGTTCCGTTACTGGTGCTGTTCGGCGTATTGAATGCCATATCCGAATTTAAGTCGAAGAAGGCAAATCCTTCCAGCGATAAATACAGGTTATTTGCAGCCAGTTTATAATCGGCAGCCGACTTCCAGAAAGACTTGTCGGATATGGTATCTTTTGGAATCAAGTCCAGATCTTTGCTGCATCCTGCAAACAGCAGGCATGTGCAAACGAGCATCAAAATATAATTATTAAGTTTCATAATATCTCTTGTTTATATGTTAGAATTTAATGTCCAAACCCAATGAAATCACAGCGCTGAACGGATACGTCTGAGCGTCTTTGCGCTCGTATATTTCTTCAGGATCGAATGAGTTATCCCATGTCCCTTTCGAGAATGTAAGCCAATCCTGGGCGCTGATATACACGCGGGCGTTTTGCAGTTTGAGTTTACTCAACTGTGACGGATTCATGTTATACGCAAAGCTGACCACTTTCAACCTCAAATAAGATAAATTGTTCATTCGCATGGAAGACGTTCGCCAGTTCCAGTCACGAATATTGTCAACGCCAAGAGCGCCGGCCATGATGCGCGGATAAGGCGCGTCGGGATTGTCCGGCGTCCAGTTTTTACCGTAAAAATAGGCTAATGTCGGATCCCATATAGAGTTAAGAGGCTTGCTGGCTACTCCATCCTCAAGTATACCGTTTCGTTGTCCTACTCCCTGAAAAAAGAGGTTTAAATCGAACTGTTTATAAGATAAGTCTATATTCGCCGAATAAACGTACCGGGGATTTAAATTCCCCAGATACTTCATATCACCGGGATGTTCCGGAGTACCGTCGCCGAATGCGGTAATTTTCCCGTCTCCGTCGAGGTCGCGAAACATCGCATCGCCGAGATTGATATTTGCCGGTACAAGGCCCCCCGTCTTTTTATATTCGGTCAATTGCTGTTCATTTTGGATAAGTCCGTCAAACTCGTAGCCGAAATAGGAATTGAGCGCATAGCCTTCGCGGGCGAAAACCAGTCCTTCGCCGTAGGTATCGTTTCCTTTCAGTTCAATCAGTTTGTTTTTGCTGTCGCTGATGATACCAGCTATTCCATACCTGAAATCGCCGATTTTGTCCCGCCAGCCAAGCGTCAAATCCCAACCGTCCGTTTTCAGCTTGCCGATATTCATTGTTGGAGCGCTTCCTCCCAGTACGGCCGGTAATTCTTCGCGGATAAGCATCTTGTTGTTATACTTGTTGTAATAATCGAAGCTGCCGGACAACCGGGAATTTAAAACCACAAAATCAATACCTATATTCCGGCTCTCGATAGTTTCCCACGTACGTGCTTCGGAAGCGATACTTGGAATGGCTCCGGTCAATCCCACGTTGGGCGACCCTATCGGATACGCTCCGGTAACGGAAATAAGCGAAATATAATCATAGTTGCCGAAGCTCAATTCCTGATTGCCTGCCTGGCCCCACGACAACCGCAATTTAAGATTGTCGAATACATTCAGCGACTTGACGAAACGTTCTTCCGAAAGATTCCATGAAGCGGACGCGGCAGGGAATACGGCGCTCCAGCGCTTGTTCGGTGCAAACTTGGAACTGCCGTCCACGCGGGCCGTTACATCCAGAAAATATTTGCCGTCGAAGGAATATCCCAGACGCCCGAAACAGGAAGTTAGCGCCCAGTCGGAGGCATTGCCTGTGAAATTGATATATTCTACTTTGGTTTTATCGGCCATATTAAGCGTAAACAATTCATTGCTTACAAAATTGTAGCCTGTTGCGGACTGATACTGATAATCGTTTTCTTCGTGTGCTGCACCTGCCATTACATTAATTCTGCTTTTCCCCAGCGATTTACTGTAATCCAGATAGGCGGTATAAGAGCTGTACAAGTTCTTTGAATTATTGTATGATGCATTGTTTGGGGAGTTTTTAATACTTTCCACATGTCCGTCCCAGGCATATTGGTTGAATGTAGAGAGAATCGTACTATTGTTATTGTATGTCAGAACAAGCCCCATTTGCGCAACTAATTTCAAATCGTCGATGATGGCCACATCGCCTTTAATATTGGTGGTGAATTTGGACATGTCCGACGTTTTTTTTCCACCGTCCACGAGCATCTGTACCGGGTTTTGAAATCCCTGAAAAGTATAGAAATCTCCATTCGGATTATAAACGGGCAGCATGGGAAGTTCCGACATGATGGTCCTCTGTAACATCAAGTCCAGCATTGACGGCTCGACAATGACTTGGTTGTCGAAACCGGTGCGCGTTTCCAGATTAATACGGTCAAACAGTCTGAAATCATAATTCAGCCTCAGATTATACCGGTCGGCATGGTTTTCACCGAGTTTGAAAATATTGCCGTCCCGCTCATATCCGGCAGAGAAAAGATACGTATTACTGTCGCTGCCACCTGAAATGCTCAGGTTATGCGTCTGGACAGTACCTGTTCCGTAAATTTCTTTATTCCAATCCGTGTAACCGAAGAAACTCGGATAATTCTCCAGATACCTAAGCCAGCCACTTGTAACATCCGGCGCTGCATTCGTGCTTATCTTATTGAAGATTTCTTCGGATAAGCCTTGTTGTCCGGCATTCTTCAGCGCTTCATCATACATTTCCGCAAACTGAGTCGTGTTGGTCATCTTTTTCAGGAAATGCGGTTTTTTGATACCGAAGTTGCCGGAATAAGCAAGCGAAGGCTTACCTGATTTTCCCCTTTTAGTCGTAACGAGCAATACGCCGTCGGCTGCACGCGCCCCGTAAATGGATGCTGCCGCGTCTTTCAATACGGTGATGTCCGCAATGTCGTTAGGATTAATGTAATTCATATCTCCCTGTACGCCGTCGATCAGGATAAGCGGTTTGTTTCCGCTGTAGGACGAGGTTCCCCGTATCTGAAGATTGTAACTCTCGCCGCCGGGACGACCGCTTCCGCGCGTTACCGTCACACCGGACAAGGCTCCCTGCAAAGCGCTCATCGCATTGGTAAGAGGGCGGGTTTCAAAGATCTGATTATCCACTTTGGATAC
>JAISNP010000088.1 GCA_031276175.1 Tannerella sp. | reverse complement strand
TGCAAGGCCGGCTGAAAGAAATCGCCGCCGGGCTGGACGAAGAATCCAATCCGGTCGTCATGCTGGTCAAGCACCGTAAATAAGACAAATATATTACTAAACAGGAACAACAACTTTTTTAACACAACAGACACATGAAGACTTTAATTAAATGTATGGTATTTTCGATTACGCTGCTATGCGTATCGTGCGACAACGGCGACGGCTGGACGACGCTGTTTAACGGAAAAGATTTCAGCGGCTTCAAACAGCTGAACGGACAGGCGCCCTATCGCGTCGAAGACGGCATGATGGTAGGCAAGTCCGTACCTGCGCAGCCCAACAGCTTTATGGCGACCGAGGCGGAGTACGGGGATTTTATCCTCGAATTTGACGTCCTGTGCGACCCGGCAGTAAATTCGGGCGTGCAGTTCCGCAGCCTGAGCCTCCCCGATTACAACAACGGGCGCGTGCACGGCTACCAGTGCGAAATCGACCCCTCCGACCGCGCATGGAGCGGAGGCATCTACGACGAAGCCCGCCGCGGATGGCTCGTGACGCTGACCGACAACAAGGCCGGGCAGGCCGCCTACAAAAAGACGGACTGGAACCATTACCGCATCGAAGCCATCGGCCACAGCATCCGCGTCTGGCTGAACGGCGTGAACACGGCCAACCTGCTCGACAGCGAGACGCCGAGCGGATTCATCGCCTTTCAGGTACACGCCATCGGCGACAACACGGCGAACGACGGCAAGGAAATCAAGTGGAAAAACATCCGTATCCTGACCTCCGACCTCGAAGCCAACCGGATGCAGGGCGAACTGGCGCCCGAAGTAAACCGCATCCCGAACACCCTCTCGCCGCAGGAAAAGGCCGACGGCTGGCGCCTGCTGTTCGACGGGACGACCACGACAGGCTGGCGCGGCGCGCACAAAGACGCCTTCCCCGACAACGGCTGGAAGGTGGAAGACGGGCAACTGATCGTCCTCAAAACGGACGGAAGCGAATCGACACACGGCGGCGACATCGTGACGAACGACGAGTTTTCGGCCTTCGAACTGAGCGCCGAGTTCAAGTACACGGAAGGCGCCAACAGCGGCATCAAATATTTCGTGACCGAAAGCGAGCAGCAGAGCGGCTCGGCCTACGGACTGGAATATCAGGTGCTGGACGACCGGTTGCATCCCGATGCCAAACTGTATACCACCCATCCGGGCAGCCGCACGCTGGCCAGCCTCTACGACGTGATTGCCGCAAAAAACAAGCGCGGCAACGGCGCAGGGCAGTGGAATCAGGCCGTCATCAAAGTCTTTCCGAACAATCACGTAGAACACTGGCTGAACGGCTTCAAATGCGTGGAATACGAACGCGGCTCGGACGCCTTCCGCGAATTAGTCAAAGGCAGCAAATACGCCGCGCCGTCGTACAACGCCGCCGGGCTGTTCGGCGAAGCGGAGAAGGGGCACATCCTGCTTCAGGATCATGGCGACGAAGTGGCCTACCGAAGCATAAAGATCCGGGAACTAAGCGATGCGAAATAAATAAGTAGTAAGTAGCAAGCGTTTGAAATCAAATGCCCCTGTCGCGACACGATTGCGGCAGGGGTATTTTTATGCTCTGCCGGAGGACTTACGGTTCCATCCGCAATTTTTCTTCGATACGGGCGACAATGGCTTCCCTGTCGTCGGGATGGAACCATTCGAGGTCTTTGTCGCGTTTGAACCACGTCATTTGCTTGCGTGCATACACGCGCGTGTTGCGTTTTATTTTTTCGACGGCCTGTTCCAGCGTCCATTCACCGTCGAGATAGCGGAACAGTTCCTTGTAACCTACGGTATTGAGCGAGTTGAGGTGGCGAAAGGGGAAGACTTTGCGCGCTTCGTCGAGCATTCCGTCGGCCATCATTCGGTCGACGCGGCTGTTGATGCGTGCGTACAGTTCTTCGCGCGGACGCAACAGTCCTGTTTTAATGATGCGGAAGGGACGCGGCTTGATGCGGCGCGTGCGGAACGAGGAGTATGGGCGCGCGGTCATGCGGCAGATTTCGACGGCGTGGATGATGCGTTTGTGGTTCTTGCGGTCTACTTCGCAGTAATGGGCATAGTCGGCTTGCCGGAGTTCTTCCAGCAACGGCTCCAGCCCTTCGCGTGCGTATTGTCGGCAGACGGCCTCGCGGATGTCTGCCGATACGGTCGGCATGTCGTCTATTCCGTTGCAGATGGTGTCGATATACATCATCGATCCGCCGGCAAGCAGTACGGTGCGGCGTTGCTTGAAGAGTTCGTCCAGAAGCGTCAGGACGTCGGCTTCAAAGCGGGCTGCGCTGTAGTAGTCGGACAGTTCGAGCGTCCCGACCATGTAGTGAGGGATTCGCGCACGCTGTTCGGGCGAGGGGGCGGCTGTGCCGATGGGGATGTCTTTGTAGAGCTGACGCGAATCGGCGGAAATAATCGGCGCGTCGTACTTTTCCGCAAGCATCAGGCTCAAATCCGTTTTACCGACTCCGGTTGGTCCGAGCAGCACAAGCAGCGCGTTCATCAATAGCGTTCGTCGTCGAAATACTCTTCGGAGGAATCGTTGTAGCCCAATTCGTCGAGTTCGTCGTCGTTGTATTCCGAGTCGCCGTAGAACTCTTCGTCGATGTTGCTGTTTTCCAGTCGTTTTTCCATTTCTTCAGGCGAGATGTTCCGGACGGGCGGCAGGCCTGTGGACATGGTGCAGACAGCCTTGTCGAGGTTTTGGCCTGGAATGATTTCGCTCAGTTCCATGAAAAACGCCCGCTCCATCATGTAGTCAAAAACGTAAAGCAGTTTTTGATGTTCGTCTTCCAGGAGTTCTTCGAGCAGGGTATTTTCCATCACGAAAGTGTCCACTTCGGACGAAGCGCCCATATCAATCAGTGTGATTTCGGCCTTTTTATTCCAGTCTTCGTCGCAAGTGAAGAACGAGCATATCTCGTCTTCCCCGAATCCGGTAGCGTCCAGAATCGCCTTGTGCAAATCAAGAAAAGTGGCCACGGAACTTATCTGTATCTCCCGTTTAAATTCGTCCACTTCATCCGAAAGAATAAGAAATCGGTATATCATAGTTTTTTGTGTATTTACAGCGCCAAAAATAGGAAATAATATAAATATGAGCTTTGAAGTAATAGTTTTTTCGCCTTCGGTAATTATTCGTCGATGGAACCTCTGACGATGCCGCGATTCGACGACTTGATAAAATTCAGGATCAGGTCTCGCTCCACGCTCGGTTCGTATTCCACTTCAATACATTTGATGGCATCCGTATTGTTCAGTCCGCGCGTGTAGAGCGTCCGGTAGATGTCCTGTATAAGGTAAACCTGTTCGTTGGTAAATCCTCGCCTCCGCAGCCCGACGATGTTGATTCCGCAATACACGATCGGGTCGCGCCCGATAAGGGTGTATGGCGGGATGTCTTTCCCGATGCGCGAGCCGCCCTGAATCATTACATGTTTGGAAATGCGGGTGAACTGGTGCACCAGCGAGCCGCCGCTGATGATGGCGTAATCGTCTATTTCGACTTCGCCCGCTATCTGGGAGGCGTTGCCGATGATGACGTGGTTTTTCACCACGCAATCGTGGGCGATATGCGAATAGGCCATGACGAGGCAGTTGTTTCCGACGGTAGTCCGGCCTTTCGCGGCTGTTCCGCGGTTGACGGTCGCACATTCGCGAATGGTTGTGTCTTCGCCGATTTCGGCGGTTGTCGTCTCGCCCTTGAATTTCAGGTCTTGCGGGATTCCGGCGATCACTGCGCCCGGAAAAATTTTGCATCGCTTGCCGATACGCGCTCCGTCGAGAATTACGGCATGTGGGAAAATATGAGTATTGTCTTCGATGACAACATCTTTTTCAATCACGACAAATGGCCCGACGAAGACATCGTTGCCGATTCTCGCATCGGGATGAATTACTGCCAGAGGAGAGTGCATGTTGTAAATAAATTATTTGTTTTTAATGATTTGCGCCATAAATTCGGCTTCGCAGGCAACCTTTTCGCCGATAAAAACGTATCCCTTCATCGTAGAAATATTTCTGCGTACAGGCTCCTGCATTTCGAGGCGGAAAATAAGCGTATCGCCCGGAATCACTTTCTGTCGAAACTTCACGCCGTCGATTTTCATGAAATAGGTCGAATAGCGTTCAGGCTCGTCTACCGAATTGAGCACCAGCAATCCGCCCGTCTGTGCCATCGCCTCGACGAGCAATACGCCCGGCATGACGGGCTCCTGCGGGAAATGCCCCTGAAAGAACGGTTCGTTGACGGTCACATTCTTTACGCCGACGATGTAGTTGCCGCCTATTTCAATAATCCGGTCGACCAGCAGGAACGGATAGCGGTGCGGCAGCAGTTCCCTGATACGGTTGATGTCCATGACGGGCGGATTTTCGGGACGGAAAATAGGAGCTTGTACTTCGTTAATCTTTATGTCCTTGCGAATCAGTCGCGCCAGCTGGTTGTTAATCTTGTGTCCCGGACGGGTGGCGATGATATGTCCTCTGACGGGTTTGCCTATCAGGGCGATGTCGCCGATGACGTCGATCAACTTGTGGCGTGCAGGCTCGTTGTTGTATACTAAAGGCTTGTCGTTTACGTAACCCAGCCTCTCGCAGTCGTAGTGGGGCAGTCCGAATTCATCGGTCAGACGGTTCAGTTCCTCCCGGGGCATTTTTTCGTCGTAGATAACGATGGCATTATCCAGGTCTCCGCCCTTGATGAGGTTGTTTTTACGAAGCATTTCAATTTCGCGGACAAAGACGAATGTGCGCGAAGCCGCAATTTCGCCGGCAAAACAACTGATGTCCGTCAGGGCGGCATACTGGTTGGAAAGCACGGGCGAATCGAACGAAATGAGTACGTTCATGCTGAACTTGTCGTCGGGAAGAATCACGAGCGACGAGCCGCTTTTTTCGTCCGTTACTTCAATCTTGTGGCGAACGACGTAATAGCCGCGCGGCACATTCTGCTCTTCGTATCCCGCCTTTTCGATTGCTTCCGAGAAGAAGCGTGCGCTGCCGTCGAGTATCGGAAATTCGGGAGCGTCGACTTCTATCAGGCAATTGTCTATTTCTGCGGCATACAGGGCAGCCATGGCATGTTCGATCGTCCCGACCTGTACGCCGTTTTTGCCTACTACCGTGCCGCGTTCCGTGTGGATGACGTTCTCGGCAAGCGCATCAATGACCGGTTCGCCTTCAATATCCGTACGCTTTATCTTGTAGCCGTGATTTTCCGGGGCCGGAAGGAAACGGACACGGATGCTCAATCCTGTATGCAATCCTTTCCCCTGTAATGAAAATGCGGATGCTATCGTCTTCTGTTTTTGCATGTTTCGAAGTTATTATATGTTTGTTTTACTTTTCAGTGCTTCCACTTCCTGCTGCAGGCGATGCAGTGTTTTGTAGACTTCGGGCAATCTGTTGAAAACGGCCGTCGAGCGGAAAAAGTCTTTGGAGCGCAACGAAGGTGTTCCCATCACGGTTTCACCCGGCGGAAGGTTGCGCATAACGCCCGCCTGTGCTGCAATTACCGCGCCGTCGCCCACATGCAGATGTCCGGCGATGCCGACCTGTCCGGCGAACATGCAATGCTTGCCGATTTTTACCGAGCCGGCAATGCCCGCCTGCGCCGCCATTACGGTGTCTTCGCCGATTTCCACATTATGTGCTATTTGTATCAGGTTGTCCAGCTTTACGCCGCGCCGGATAATGGTCGAACCCATGACGGCGCGGTCTATCGCCGTGTTTGCGCCGATTTCCACGTCGTCTTCCAATATGACGTTTCCTGTCTGGGGGATTTTCCTGTATGTCTGTCCTTCGGGTGCAAAACCGAATCCGTCCGCGCCGACGACGGCGCCCGCATGGATAATGCACCGCTGCCCGATTATGCCGCGGTCGTAGATAGTCACGTGCGGATAAACAATTGTGTCGTCGCCGATTGTCACATGTTCGCCGATGCAGGCAAAGGGATGAATGACGCAACGTTCGCCGACGACGGAATGTTCGCCGATGCAGGCCATGGCGCCTACAAAACTGCCCGACCCTATCTTTGCCGACGCGGCAATACATGCCGAGGGATGAATACCCGTCTTGCGTTCCTGTTGCGCCTGTTCGACCATATTCATCAAGGTGGCCAACGCGGCGTAAGCGTTGGCCACACGGATTAGCGTCGCACGGACTGCGGCAGAGGGTATAAAATCATTGTTTACGAGAACAATACTCGCATCGGTCTGATAGAGATAGTGCTCATATTTGGGATTTGCCAGAAACGCGAGGGAACCTTTTTTGCCTTCTTCGATCTTCGAGAAACGGTTCACTTTTTCTTTCGGATTACCTTCTATCTTTCCATTAAGAATGGTTGCTAATTCTTCAGCGGAAAACTCCATTTTTATTTTGTTATTATTTCTCTGTTTCCTGCAAAAAACGGCGTAAAAAAATGTCACAATTGCCGTTTCTTTAACAGAAACCCGACAAAGTTGAGAATAATTTTTCTGATACGCATGTTTTTATATTATTTTAGTTGTTCCCTGTTTTAAGTATCCGGCCATTTCTGCTTGAATTTTATGCGCTTCACGACGGGCGGCACGGGCAAAATCTTCCGTCCGATCGGAATAGATTATTGCACGAGAGGAATTTACTATTAATCCGCATTGTGCATTCATTCCGTATTTGCATACATCTTCGAGCGATCCGCCCTGCGCCCCTACTCCGGGAACCAGTAGAAAATGACGGGGCGCATGGCGACGGATTTCGAGGAACATTTTGCCCTGCGTGGCGCCGACTACGAACATCATTTGTTCGTCCGTCGCCCATTCCTGCGATTTTTTCAGGACTTTCTCGAACAGGCGTTCGCCCTGAGCGTCTTCGGTCAGTTGGAAATCCTGTGCGCCTCGGTTGGAAGTGAGGACTAACAGAATGACCCACCGCCCTTCGACAAGGAACGGCTTGACGCTGTCTTCCCCCATATACGGGGCTACCGTCACAGCGTCTACGCCGGCATGTTCGAAAAACGAGCGGGCGTAGAGACCGGCCGTGTTGCCGATGTCGCCGCGCTTGGCGTCGGCAATGATAAACTGATCTGGATAATGCGTCCTGATATGAGTAACCGTCTTTTCAAAAGCCTCAATACCTTTGGCTCCGAGACTTTCGTAGAAGGCGAGATTGGGTTTGTAGGCCACGCAATATTCGGCAGTTGCATCAATAATCGCACGGTTGAACGCAAAAACAGGATCCGCCTCGCTCAGCAAGTGAGGTGGAATGAGACGAATATCCGTATCTAATCCTACGCAGAGAAATGAACGCTTTCGTATAATATGATTGAAAAGTTCCAGTCGGGTCATTTTGTGAATGAGTTGCATCCGTATTTCGCCGCAAATGTACGTACTTTCCATAGAATAATACGTGTGACAATGGATAAAACGGCGGAATCCTTGCGCCGCCATTCAGACGGGATTCCATCCGATATCATTAAGTTAAGTAAAAAAGGCTCATCCGACAAATACATAATTGACGTTTGATTTTGTTGATATTCTTATTTAATCAACTCAGCTTATTTATAACTCCAAGGATGATTTACAGGGAGATATTGAGCATTCATTTATAATATACTTTTTTGAGTACAATATGCTATGTTTTACAACACTGTTTTTAAACAATGAAATAAAGACGCATTAATTCGTAAACAATCTCTATTTTGCCGCCCAAAATAACGAAAGAGGGCATTTTGTTTTGTATTTTATGTAAATATTTATATTATGAAAGTTTATCAAACAGATGAGATTAAAAACATTTCCATTTTGGGAAGTAAAGGCGCCGGGAAAACCACCCTCGCAGAAGCAATGCTTTACGAGGGTGGTGTCATAAAACGTCGTGGGTCTGTCGAGACAGGCAATGCGGTAACAGACTATTTCCCGGTGGAAAAAGAGTATGGTTATTCCGTGTTTTCGACCACCTTCAGCGTGGAATGGAACGGAAAGAAACTGAATTTTATTGATTGTCCGGGGGCGGACGATTTCATCGGAGGAGCCGTATCGGCATTGAACGTAACCGATACCGCATTGATGGTATTGAATGCGCAATACGGAATGGAGGTAGGAACAATCAACCAGTTCCGATATACCGAACAATTCCGTAAGCCAGTGATTTTTATCGTAAATCAACTGGATAACGACAAAGCCGATTATGACAGCGTCGTCATCCAGTTGAAGGAAAATTACGGCGACAGGGTGGTGCAGATACAGTATCCCGTCAATCAGGGATTTTCGTTTAACGCCGTAGTGGATGTGCTGAAAATGAAGATGTACAGATGGAAACCCGAAGGAGGTGTGCCGGAAGTGCTGGATATTCCCGGTTCGGAAAAGGAAAAGGCGGACAACTTGCACGCCAAGCTGGTGGAGGCCGCCGCCGAGCATGATGATGCCTTGATGGAAAAGTTTTTTGACGAAGGCTCGTTAACGGAAGATGACATGCGCGCCGGTATCAGGGCAGGCCTGATTACAAGAGGCATGTTTCCCGTATTTTGCGTGAGCGCCGGGAAAGATATGTGCGTGCGGCGCACGATGGAATTTCTGGGAAACGTGGTGCCGTCAATAGATAAAATGCCGCCGCCGATAAATACGGACGGTTTGGAAGTGAAACCCGACCCTAATGGTCCGACCAGCCTCTTTTTTTTCAAGACCACAATCGAACCGCACATTGGGCAGGTGTCTTATTTCAAGGTGGTATCAGGGAAAGTAAAACCGGGCGACGACCTGATAAACTCCAGCCGCGGATCGAAGGAACGCATTGCGCAGATTTTTTCGGTATCGGGGCAGAACCGCATAGAAGTAAGCGAAATGGTCGCAGGAGACATCGGCGCAACGGTTAAGTTGAAAGATGTGCGTCTGGGCAATACGCTGAACGAAAAGGGATACGAATATCAATTCAATTTCATTCAATATCCCGACCCGAAATATCGCAGGGCAGTGAAATCAGTCAATGACGCGGAAATGGAAAAGCTGAGCGAGATACTGAACCGTATGCACGAAGAAGATCCCACCTGGATTATCGAACAGTCCAAGGAATTGAAACAAACCCTCTTGTCGGGACAGGGAGAATTTCATCTCCGGACGTTGAAATGGCGCGTCGAAAACAACGAGAAGATACAAATCGAATTTCTCGAACCGCGCATTCCCTATCGCGAAACGATTACGAAGGCGGCTCGCGCCGATTATCGACACAAGAAACAGTCGGGCGGCGCCGGACAGTTTGGAGAAGTGCATCTGATTGTCGAACCGTATTACGACGGTATTCCTGATCCGGGCATATACCGGTTCGGCGGGCAGGAATATAAGATTTCACCGCGAGACATGCAGACGATAGAGTTGGAATGGGGTGGCAAACTGGTGTTTGTCAACAGTATTGTCGGAGGAGCTATTGATGCGCGCTTTCTGCCGGCTATCCTGAAAGGCATCATGTCGCGCATGGAGCAGGGGCCGCTTACCGGCTCGTATGCACGCGACGTGCGGATTATCGTCTACGACGGAAAGATGCATCCCGTGGACAGCAATGAAATATCTTTTATGCTTGCCGGGCGAAATGCGTTCAGCGCTGCGTTTAAGGCTGCCGGGCCGAAGATTCTGGAACCTGTCTACGACGTGGAAGTATATGTGCCGGCCGATTACATGGGCGACGTGATGGGCGATCTGCAGGGACGACGCGCCGTGATTATGGGAATGAACAGCGAGAAAGGTTACGAGAAACTGATGGCAAAAGTGCCGCTGAAGGAGATGTCAAGCTATTCGACCTCGTTAAGTTCCATTTCCGGAGGACGGGCGTCGTTCGTAATGAAGTTTTCCGGCTATGAACTTGTTCCGACCGACATACAGGAAAAATTGCTGAAGGAGTACGCAGCCACGCAAATGGAAGAATAGCTGTACACAACCCGCTTTTACGGGAAAACAATACTATGACCGGAACAGTCTGTCGAAACGACGCTGTCCGGTCATTTTCTTTTGGAACAATGTATGTTATGCCGGTACAGGAGGAAAGAAAGACTGTTTTATCTACATGGACAACCGCTGAAATCCAAAGAATGCAATTGATGGGACGCTATATCCGGCTGCCCGTCCGTTTTGATAACGACCAAGTTGTTATTAATTGAATGGATGAGTGGAGTTATTGAAACGGAAAAGAAAATAATGCCTCTACCATATTCAATCATAATATGTACTAGCATGAAAATGTTTTAGTCTCTCAATCCATTTGCTATCTTGGTACAATAAATTCATCTCCGTTAAATGTATCATGTGGTCGGGATTATCGACTATCCCACACCTCTGTTTCCCTCGCAATTTCTGCAATATGCTTTAATATGAGCAGAAGGAACAATATCCCGGACATATCTTTTGCCAAATACTCTCTTTCCGACGGCTTCGCCTGCGAACCTGAATACGATTTGCTCTACACGGAACCGACCGACAGCGCAATCGCCCTTTATCTCGAAAGCCATAAGATTACATTACATCGTCGAAAAGGGTTAATTGTGCTGAAGCCTTTGGTGGATAAAAAGCCCCTATAATTATGAATGGATTAGGAGCAATGTTGTGAAATCGCTTTGTAGTACCAAGAAAAAAATACAAATCTTTTGTTTTGA
>JAISNP010000081.1 GCA_031276175.1 Tannerella sp. | reverse complement strand
CCTCTAACCATTCCGAACAGAGAAGTTAAGCCCCGTCACGCCGATGGTACTGCGTAAAAGTGGGAGAGCAGGTAGCTGCCGATTTTCAGGAGCATCCTTCCTCGAAAGAGAGGAGGATGTTCTTTCTTTTTGTATGCCTGCGTGTCGCAGCAATAATTCGGAGGCGAAAGTCTGCGATGAAGGGAAATAACAGTCGCAAAAACAACAGGTAGCCTCTTTCTCTTTTGTTCATTACCCGGAAGTAGTCTGGAATACATGCTGTTCTGTTTGTTTCCAAACCGGGTTTTGATTAATCCGAAGTTATGGATTATGTTTGTGACCTGCGTCACGATCTGATGCGACCTGCGTCATGCGAAGATGTGATGTAGGTCGCATATTCATGTGATGTAGGTCGCACAGGTAAAGGCTCGTTGGGTATTGATCAGAAGGTAAGGTATATTTTATTAAAAGATAAGGGCAAATGAGCATAAACTACCGCCCGGATGCACAAAAGGTTTTGCTTACGTGCGTGAACGGAAAGCCGTACCTGAAACAAACCATCGTCGAACTTGTGTGAATCGCGTACATCCGAATTCGGGATGCACGGATTTATTGAAAAAATAATATTAATTTTGTACGCAAAATGCACGAAGATATTTTTCGGCAGTCTTTCGTGTAATCCGAATATTTAATAATTACAGTTAGTGATATGGACACAAAAAAGATTTACCTGCTATCGGCCGTTTTACTTGCGATGACAATTGTTTCCGGCGCCTGCGACCGGAGCAATGTGAAAACACTGCCGGTGAGCGTACAAAAGTATGATTCCGCTACCGGGAAATTTGTTACGGAACAAATGATTCTGAATCCTAAGAAAACAGCAATTATTGTTGTAGATATGTGGAATTTCCACTGGTGCATGACTGCATCGGAACGTGTGTCGGCAATGGTTCCCCGCATGAACGGTGTGCTGTCGATTGCACGGGAACTGGGGATGCAGATCGTATGGAATCCGAGCGACGTGGTAACCGCCTATTCCGGTTATCCGCAATACGAACGAGCCGTTGCAGTCGAACATCGTCAGGCTCCGCAAATCCGCCAGCCGCTATCCGCTAAGTTTACTGCGCCTCAAGGGGCATGTATGTGCGGAGCCGGAATACACTGCATCGTGAATTACGGCTGGGACGCCATGCATCCCGATTTGGTTATCGGGGATAACGACTTGTTTTCGTCGTCTACCGATGAAATATACACTTTGTTGAGCGAGCGAGGCATCACCGACATTATCTATATGGGCGTGCACACAAACATGTGCGTGTTCGGCAAGCCCGGAGCAATGTCGAGTATGTGGAGCGCCGGATTTCACTGTATGCTCGCCCGCGACCTCAACGACGGGTTCTCTACGTATGACCCCGACAAAAACTATACGCCCGACACAGGTACGGCCGAGATTGACGAAAACCTCCAACAGGCGGGTATTCCGAACATCAATATGGGCGACAATTTCAGGGAAGCGGGTTTGTGGAAGTCCGCCGACCCGGTCGATTATGTCCGCTTCACGCCTTGGGGACGCTTCGCACGTCCTTACTTCATGGAAGGTCGGACGGTGGTGACGCTGACCGCTCCGTGGCTGGAAAATACCGAAATACGCTACACCGCCGACGGTAGCGAACCGACGGCGAAATCGCCGTTATATACAAAGCCCCTGACGATAGACAGTACGCAAACGCTTCGTGCAGCGGCTTTCCGTAACGGAAAACGGGTTAGTCTGCCGAGCGAAGCCTTTTATGTCAAGTTACCTTCGGAAATACCGCCGCAACCCGACGTGTATATTGATGATTTGCCGTATATTTCAAATGCATATACGCAAACGACTCCGATGTGTTTATGGTATCCGCAGAAAGGAACATCGTTTGAAGGCAAGCCTCTGCGGGTACGCGGCGTTACATATTCGCACGGGATGGGTTTCCGTGCGCCTTCGTCGGTTCAGTACGACATCAAACCGGAATACGCACGTTTCGTCGCACGCGCGGGAATCGACGACAATATGCTCGACGAAAACCACGGACGTTTTATTGCCAAACACAACAGCGTGGTCTTCAAACTGTTTATCGACGGCAGTCCGGCAGTCGAAAGTCCGGTAATGCGTATTTCGCAGGAACCCTGGCGGTTCGATGTAGAAATACCGGAAGGCAGTTACCGGATTAATCTGGTCTGCATGGACGCCGGAACGCGCAGTATGCTTGATTATGGTAACTGGATTGACGCAGGGTTTATGATTAAATGAGGCGTTTTTCCCCGGAAACCGTTTTGTGCCGGAAGAAATAAAAACTATGAACTATGCACTATAAATTAAGGGGAATCGGATGGAAAAAGGCTGGGAGGTATTGGGCGCCTGTGTCGGCGATTCTGGTTGTTGCCGGCGGGCTGGTGTTGTTTTTTTGTTTCCTGATGTTTTGTTGTGGTTTTTTGGTGGAAGAAAGCCTCTGTCGGAGGTTTTGACGTATCTGGGGGTAATTGCCGGAGGCATTATTCTTTTGGGAAATCTTTTGGCGACGGAACGCCGGAACCGGCTGACGGATGCGAATAACCGGTTAATAGAAAAAAATACCCGGCTGATGGAAAAGGGACAGCTGGATACTCGTTTTAAGGATGCCGCAATGCTGCTGGGAAATGACAGTACGATGCTGGCGGGGATTTATGCGCTGAATCAGGTCGGGATCGACGCAAGCAGTATTGCAAGTCAAAAGGATTATGCTCGCGTGGTGAAAGAGATTTTATGCGGAATTATCAGGGAAAATTCGGATCCGGATGTCAGGAAGAAACCGGCTATCGTCTTTCAGACAATTGTGGATGTATTGTTTAGAAATGATTCGTGGGAGACATATAAGGATTATGAGACTGATTTGTGTGAAAGTAATTTGAGAGGGATTAGTTTAAGCAGGGTGCATTTGGAGGGAGCCGATTTATATGATGTGCATTTGGAAGGCGCCAATTTAAGAGGGGCGCATTTGGAGAAAGCTAATTTATATAAGGCGCATTTGGAAGGAGTTGTTTTAAATGAGGCGCATTTGGAAAAAGCCTGTTTATGCGAGGCGCATTTGGAAGGTGCCAATTTAATGAAGGCGTATTTGGAGGGAGTTGATTTACGATGGGCGCATTTGGAAGGTGCTATTTTAATTGATGCACATCTGGAAGGTGCCTATGTAAGCGGAACAATTTTAGACAAAGCCCCTTAACTATGCCGCGCGCCGCCAACCACAACACCATCAAGACAAACCCAAACGCACGTTTGATAAACCCAAACGCACGTTTGATAAACTCAAACGCACGTTTGGAAAACCCAAACGCGCGTTTGAAAAGCCGGACTTGCGTAAAGCACACGTGGCAAACCCCGTCCGTAGCAGCGCAAAGCGCGTTTCCCCCATAATTCTTCACTTCGGACAGGCGAAAAACAGGGCTTGCGACGCCCGGCGACAGGCAACGAGGCTTCCGGTTTCGGGGGCAGCTTCGGAACGGGAATCAAAACCGTCGGATTGAACAATAAAAACACTACTTTTGCGCCGTAAAAAAACAAATATGACAGCGCGTATGGACTCAATCGTTTTTCCGGCCGAGTGGCATCCCCAGAGTGCGGTGCAACTGACGTGGCCGCATGAAGATACCGACTGGCAGCCGATGCTGGACAGGGTTGTCCCCTGCTTCGCGGCTATTGCAAGGGAGGTGATGAAGCGGGAAACCGTGTTGATTGTGTGTGCGGACGCGGAGAAAGTGCGCGCACAACTGGGCGTTTTCGACGCGCGTCGCGTCATCTTCCGCGAGATGAAGACGAACGACACGTGGGCGCGCGACCACGGGGGCATCACCGTGTTCAAAGACGGACTGCCGAAGGTTTGCGATTTCGTATTCAACGGATGGGGGCTTAAATATCCTGCCGGGCATGACAACCTGATAACCGAAAAGCTGTTTCGGACGGATACGTTTGCGCCCACGGTGGAACGTCTGGACATGGCGCCGTTCGTGCTGGAAGGCGGCAGCATCGAATCGGACGGGAGGGGCACGCTGCTGACTACGGAAAAATGCCTGTGCTCGGCCAACAGGAACCCCGGCCTGAACATGTCGCAAATCGAAACCGCCCTGAAGTCCTTTTTCGGCGCGAAACGCATCCTTCGGCTGCGGAACGGCTGTCTGGCGGGTGACGATACGGACGGGCATGTGGACACGCTGGCGCGCTTTTGCAACGCAGAGACCATTGCATACGTGCAGTGCAGTGACCGGTCGGACGAGCATTTCCACGAATTGCAGGCGATGGAAGAAGAGTTGAAATCGTTCCTCACGGCAGACGGTCGCCCCTACCGGCTGGTTCCGTTGCCGATGGCCGACAAAGTCGTCCGCGACGGCGAGCGTCTGCCGGCCACGTATGCCAATTTTCTGATTATTAACGGCGCCGTGCTGCTTCCCTTCTACGGCAGCGACAAAGACCGGTCGGCGCAGTCCGCCCTGCAATCGGTTTTTCCGGACAGGGAAGTAACCGGCATCGACTGCTCGCCGCTGATAGCACAGCACGGTTCGCTGCATTGCCTTACGATGCAGTATCCGGAAGGAGTAATTCAAACACAAATCGTTTAAGATATGAAAACAGGACTTATACAGCAGCGCAACACGGCAGATACGGCAGCAAACATGTCCGGATTGCAGTCAAAAATACGGAAATGCGCGGCGCAGGGAGCGCAATTGGTCGTGCTTCAGGAATTACACAACAGCCTGTATTTTTGCCAGACCGAAGACCCCGCGCAGTTCGATGAAGCCGAGACCATCCCCGGCCGTTCGACGGAAATGTTCGGCGCGCTGGCTGCGGAAACGGGCGTAGTGCTGACGCTTTCGCTGTTCGAGAAACGGGCGGCGGGGCTTTACCACAACACGGCTGTGGTCATAGAAAAAGACGGCTCCATAGCCGGGCGATACCGCAAGATGCACATCCCCGACGACCCGGCCTATTACGAGAAGTATTATTTCGCGCCGGGCGATTCGGGTTTCCACCCGATTGCTACGTCCGTGGGGAAACTGGGCGTAATGGTGTGCTGGGACCAGTGGTTTCCCGAAGCGGCGCGGCTGATGGCTCTCCGCGGCGCGGACATACTGATCTATCCGACAGCCATAGGCTGGGAAAGCAGCGACACGCCGGAAGAGAAGAAACGCCAGCAGGATGCGTGGCAAACCGTCCAGCGCGGTCATGCCATCGCAAACGGATTGCCGCTGGTGGCGGTAAACAGGGTGGGGTGCGAACCCGATCCGTCGGGACAAACCGGCGGGATTGAGTTCTGGGGCGGCAGTTTCGCCGTCGGAGCGCAGGGCGAATGGCTGTGCACGCTGCCGGACGACGACGAAGCGGTGCGGGTGGTCGATGTGGACACATCCCGAACCGAGCAGGTGCGCCGGGCGTGGCCTTTCCTGCGCGACCGTCGCATTGATGCTTTCGGGGGATTGGACGGGCGTTACCTGTCGGATTGAATGTCGGGGGATTGACACGCTTTGTGTGTATCCGCGCCGCTCAGTTCAATCCACAAGGTTCCTGAATCTGTTTAAAATGCGGTCTTTGACGGATTGGCTTGGTCGGACGTTATCCGACGAAGCCAGCGCCTTGATTTTCTCCCTTTCGGAAGAGGAGAGGTTTTCCGGAATATATACATTAATATTAATCAGCAGGTCGCCCGTTCCGTAGCTGTTTACGGACGGAAGTCCTTTGTTGCGCAGGCGTAGTACTTTACCCGGCTGCGTGCCCGGTTCGATTTTTACTTTTACTTTGCCGTCGACGGTCAGCACTTCCACCGAGTCGCCCAAAACGGCTTGCGGCATTGTCAGCAGCAGATTGTATATCAAGTCGTTTTCGTCCCGGATCAGTTCGGGATGTTTTTCTTCTTCGATGACAATCAGCAGGTCGCCGTTTACACCGCCGCGCCGCGCCGCATTGCCCTTGCCCCGCATGGAGAGTTGCATCCCCTCGCCTACACCGGGCGGGATATTCAGCGCGATGATTTCTTCCGCCCTGACGATGCCTTCGCCGTTACATTCGGGGCATTTCTTCGTAATGGCTCTTCCTGCGCCGCCGCATGACGGACAGATGGTTTGGGTTTGCATCTGCCCCAGCAAGGTATTGGATACACGTGTGATGTAGCCCTGTCCTTTACAGGTCGGGCAGGTAGTGTAGGCTTTGTCGTTTTCGGCGCCGCTGCCGTGGCATTTGGCACAGCTTACGTATTTTCCGACTTTGATTTTCTTTTCTACGCCGGTTGCGATTTCTTTTAGAGTCACTTTTACCTTTACACGCAAATCAGCGCCTCTGTTTGTCGTGGTGAAACCTCCCCTTGCCTTTCCTCCGCCGAAACTTCCGAATCCGCTGAAATGGCCTCCGAAAAGGTCTCCGAACTGGGCAAAGATGTCTTCCATCGTCATGCCTCCTCCGCCGCCGAAACCGCCTTGCGAAGCCCCGCCCACGCCGGCATGGCCGAACCGGTCGTAGCGGCTGCGTTTTTGTTCGTCGCTCAACACGTCGTATGCTTCCGCCGCTTCCTTGAATTTCTCTTCCGCTTCCTTGTCGCCCGGATTCTTGTCCGGATGATATTGTATGGCCTTTTTCCGGTAGGCTTTTTTTATATCGTCAAGCGAAGCGTTTTTGCTTACGCCCAATACTTCGTAATAATCTCGTTTAGCCATGTTCTTTTTATTTCGCTCCCATGTTGGTTCTTATTCGCCCACTACTACTTTTGCGTGCCTTATCACCTTTTCGTGCAATACGTATCCCGCCTGCACACAATCCAGTACCACGCCTTTTTTATCGTCCGAAGGCGCAGGAATCGCGGCGATGGCTTCAAACTGTGCCGTATCGAAAGGTTTGCCGACAGCTTCTATCGCCTTGACGCCCTGTTGCGACAAATAGGTTATGAATTTATTATATATCAGTTCGATTCCCTGCAATACGGCTTCGATATCTTCCGTATTCCTGCTGTTGTTTATCGCCCGTTCGAAATCGTCGATGATCGGCAGCAGGTTTGTCAGTACGGATTCGCCCCCGCTCCTGATTAAATCCGCCTTTTCGCGCATGGTGCGTTTACGGTAATTGTCAAATTCCGCCATCAGTCGCAGGTAAGAATCGTTCAGTTCCGCGTATTTGAGGTTAATGTTTTCTTCGCTTTTTTCGTCCGACGACATGACGGGTTCGTCCGTCATATTGTCATCCGTTAATTCCTTTTCCGCCGTATTTGCAGATTCTTCCCGTACGTTTGTCATCTCTTTATCGTCTTCTACTTGCTTTTTCGCATGTGTGTTTGATTTGTTTTTATTACTCATATACAAATAGTTTTTTTTATTCGGTTTATTATCACGGTGCAATGCTTCGACAAAACGTCTTGTGACCTCTCTTTCGAAGCAAATCCTCTTTGCTACATTATATCAAATATTTTGCCAATCATTCCGGGCGGTTGAAAATATCACTATCTTTGCGTGCCGATTGAAGGTAGAAATACCGTTTTTGTGAATAAAAAAACAGTACAAAGAATGAGAAGAGTAATTTTATCCGTAATTTTTATGCATGTATTGACGGCCGTTCCGGCACAGCAAGGCGAGATGCGTTGCCGTCTGGGATTCAGTTACGAGTTCAGTAACAATATGAATTGGGGGAAAGACAAGCCCGTCATTATGAAAGTGTATCCCAACTCCCCTGCAGAAAAGGCCGGCGTCAGGCAAAATGATATTATCGCGCAAATAAACAGTCTGAAAGTGACGGATATTACGATGGACGACGTGGATTCGCTACTGACGGCTACCGAAGACAGCCACATCGTGCTGACGGTATGTAATTTTTCGGATTCCGAAAGAGTGATACCCCTCACAAAAGAATGTTATTCGAACAAATCGCTTAACGAAAGCCAGCTGGCCGACGCCTTTTCGATGTATAGCGTGGAAGATACGCACGACCGCCTGTTTGTTTGTCCCTTTGTTACTGTGGAAACCGAGAATGCCGTCGATTTTTCACAGTTCAAGACATTCGATTTCGCCGTGACGGAAGATGCTAAAACGACTTCGGGCATCGAAACCGTCATCAACGAAACGCTGAAAACGGTATTGAAGAAAAAAGGCCTTAGCGTCAATGCGCTGAACCCGGACATTATGATACATACATATTATTCGTTCGACAAGAATCCGCGTTTCAGGAAAAAAAGCAAAGAAACGGAAGAGCAGGCACCCGTGTTCAGGTACGACATCACGCGCGACAGAGTGATGAAATTCCCCTTCTATTCGCCCGCAACGCCCGAAGCGGAAGCGGAATACGTCCTGCAACTGGGGATACGCTTTATCGACCGGCGCATTGTTCGGGGCAGGGTTTTATGGGAATGTGAAGCCAACGAATTGATGAGCGCCCCGTATTCGCTCGAAGAATATGCCGCAACGCATATCCCGCTGATGTGTATGCAGTTTCCTTACGTAAAATACAGCCGTAACGTACAGTTTATCCTGACGAAAAAGGCGTATAACTACACGGGTATCAATTATAACATTTACCGTATCAACGAAGTCGTAAGCGTCGATGCCGGCTCGCCTGCCGCCGTAGCGGGTATCCTGCCCGGCGACATCATTGAGAAAATCGAGGATAAACGAATGGATTATACCGTCCCGGAATTTACTGCCGCCTATCGCCAGTTCATTACAAATACGCTGAAGTACAGGGACAGGGATACACGGTTCACGGATGCAAACGGTTTTGCCGGGCGCATGTTCTGGGATAAATTCAAATATAACCAGATAGCCAAAGACTTTGCCCGAGACAATAATATGACGGCCTTTTCGTATCTGTATGCCTTCCAGCCGTATATCAACCCGACGCGAAGTACGTCCTGTGCGTTTGACATACGTCGTAACGGCGAACGCATCAGGATAGTGGTGCGCCCCGTTTTCTATTCGGAAAAGACGATTGAACTGAATTAAGGCAAGAACGATATTTAATGCTTTGTGATTTATCCGGAAATCTTTGAACAGAAGACAGGTTTTGATAAGATCAGGACGCTTGTCGGCGAAAAATGCCTGAGCACGGCGGGAAGAGAGCGTGTCGACGAAATGGCTTTCTCGGACGAACCGGCCGTCGTATCGGCGCATCTCGAACAGACCGAAGAATTTGTGCGTATCCTCGGGAGCGACAAAGTGTTTCCTTCCGACCATTATATTGACCTTCGCACGGCGTTGAACCGCATCCGTCCGGAAGGTACGTTTTTGGACGAAAAAGAATTGTTCGACTTAAAACATTCGCTGCAAACAGTCTGCGACATTGTCCGTTTTTTCGGCACGGACGAAAACAGGACGATGTATCCTGTCCTGACGGCTTTGGCAGGCAATATCCCCGTCTTCCCGAAGCTTGTTCAAAGGATTGATACCGTACTGGATAAATACGGAAAGATGAAAGACGGCGCCTCCGAAGCGTTGATGCGCATCCGCAAGGAAATTAATGCCACGGTGGGCAGCATTTCGCGCAACCTGCAAAGCATATTGCGTACGGCTCAGGCCGAAGGGCTTGTGGACAAGGATGCGTCTCCCGCAATGCGCGACGGCCGGCTGGTAATACCCGTCGCTCCCGCTTTCAAACGCAAGATACGCGGGATTGTGCACGACGAATCGGCTTCGGGTAAAACGGTATACATCGAACCCGAAGTGGTCGTTGAAGCCAACAACCGCGTGCGCGAACTCGAAGGTGAAGAACGGCGCGAAATCATACGAATCCTGACGGAACAGACCGACCTGATACGCCCCTTGACGCCCGACATACTACATTCGTACACGTTCATGGCAACAATTGATTTTATCCGCGCCAAAGCATTATTTGCCATCGACATACAGGCCATAAAACCGCAACTCGGCGAACGTCCGCTGATAGACTGGCGCAACGCCGTCCATCCCCTGCTTTACCTCTCGCACCGGAAACAGCACAAGCCTGTCGAACCGCTTGACATCGTACTCGACGACAAAAACCGACTGCTGATTATTTCGGGGCCGAACGCCGGAGGCAAATCGGTATGCCTCAAAACGGTCGGACTGCTGCAATACATGCTCCAGTGCGGAATGATGATACCGGTACACGAACGTTCGCATACGGGACTGTTCAAAAAACTCTTTATCGACATTGGCGACGAACAAAGCATAGAAAACGATTTGAGTACATACAGTTCCCACCTGACAAACATGAAGTTTTTCGTCAAACACAGCGACGGGAACACCCTGCTGCTGATTGACGAGTTCGGCGGAGGCACCGAGCCGCTTATCGGCGGCGCCATTGCAGAAGCTTTGCTGGAACAATTCAATCGCAACCGCAGTTTCGGCATCATCACGACGCATTATCCCAACCTCAAGCAGTATGCCGAAGAAACGGAAGGACTTGTCAACGGTGCCATGCTCTACGACCGTCACCTGATGCAGCCGCTTTTCAAACTGTCCGTCGGCAATCCGGGCAGTTCGTTTGCCATCGAGATTGCCCGCAAAACAGGCTTGCCCGAAGAAGTAATCGCCTGCGCAGCCGACAAGGCCGGCGCCGGGTATGTCGAAAAAGACAAATACCTGCAAGACATTGCAAGAGACAAGCGCTACTGGGAAAGCAAACGCCAAAACATACGCCGGCAGGAAAAACGGCTGGAAGAACTGAGCGCGCGATACGAACAGGACATTGAGGCCGTCGACAAGCAGCGCCGCGAAATCCTGAATACGGCGAAAGACGAAGCAAAACGGATTATTGCCGAAGCCAACGCCAGAATCGAACAGACAATCCGCGAAATCAGGGAAGCACAGGCCGAAAAAGAACGTACCAAATCCGCGCGCCGGGAACTGGACAAGTTCACAACGTCCGTGCAGGAAGAAACGCCCGGCAACCGCGCCGCCTTCCGTACAAAGAAGAAACAAGTACCGCCGACGGCAAACAAACAGGCCGCAAATCGCCGCAACGACAAACCGGCCGTCGACAGGGAAACGCTGGCGGTCAACGATTCCGTCCGCATCAGGGGGCAACAGGCCATCGGAACCGTGATTGAACTGAACGGCAAACAGGCGGTGATCGTGTTCGGGATGATAAAAAGCACGGTCAAGCTCGAACAGATCGAAAAAGTCAGTCCTTCGCAAGCAAAGAAAGAAGTCGGGAAAAGCATGTTCTCCGGCAGTCAAACGGTCGACAGCATGTACGAAAAACAGCTTCATTTCAAGCAGGACATCGACGTGCGCGGTATGCGTGGCGACGAAGCCCTTCAGGCGGTCGCGTACTTTATCGACGACGCCATACAGGTCGCCGCCGGACGGGTACGCATCCTGCACGGGACAGGGACAGGCGTCTTGCGGGAGTTAATACGCAATTATTTACACTCCGTTCCGGGCGTCAAACGTCTGCAGGACGAAGATGTCCGGTTTGGAGGTGCGGGAATTACGGTGGCAGATCTGGACTGAACTTGTTACAAGTCGATGTACCCTGGTTTTGTTGGATGCTCCGAAAGTTTTGTTGGACGCTCCGAAAGTTTCGTTGGACGCCCCGAAAGTTTCGTTGGACGCTCCGAAAGTTTCGTTGGATGCCCCGAAAGAAATGTGGAGCTTCACAAAACGCATATCCGCCCGCCCGCCCGTCTTCTGTTTTCCTGTTTTCAGCTTTATTTCCGGCATATTATCGGGATAATTACTTTTTTCCTTATCTTTGAGGGCAAATTTTGTTTTGACGTAATATTAATGAAAACGTGGTCCGGTAAAATAATCGCATGTATGATTCTGTTCGCCTGCCTCCCGCTCGGAGGACATGCGCAAAGCCTTGATCAGGCAAAGAAACTGTATAACGAAGGAGCCTACGAAGAGGCTAAACCTGCTTTTGAAAAATTAGTCAGGCAGTCACCCTCGAACCCGTCCTACAACTTGTGGTACGGAGTATGCTGCTTCGAGACGGGCGATTTGGCGCTTGCCGAAATACATCTGCTGGTCGCCAATAAGCGCGATATTGCCGAATCGTACCGCTATCTGGCAAATATCTACACTTCGTCGTACCGTTTTGCCGAAGCCGTCGGCATGTGGGAAGGATACATCGCACACATGAAGAAAAAACAGGAAGACACCGAAACCCTCGAAGCCCTCGAAGCGCAACTGGCGTATGCGGAAAAACTGCTCCGCATGAAAGAAAGGATGGAAGACGTGCAGGTGATAGACAGTATCGTCGTTTCCAAAGATAAAATCCTTTCGACTTATTTCCTGAGCGGAGATTGCGGTTCGTTGCAGTCGTACGGCGACTTTTTCAGGTCGACGGATTTGCAGACCACCGTATATGTCAACCCCAAAGGCGATCAGGCTTATTACGGCCGCCCCGACGAAAACGGCCGCTACGCACTGTATACCCAGTCCCGGCTGATGGACACGTGGACGGACGAAAGTCCCGTCTTCGCCGCAGACACGGCGGACAACAACTACCCTTTCATCCTTGGCGACGGCGTCACGCTCTATTTCGCCTCGAAAGGAAACGGCTCCATCGGCGGATACGACCTGTTTGTCACCCGCTACAAAAACAACGCTTTCCTTGCCCCCGAACAAATGGGGATGCCTTTTAATTCTACGGCCAACGACTACCTGATGGTCATCGACGAAACAAAAGAAATCGGCTGGTTTGTCTCCGACCGCAATCAGCCCGAAGGAAAAGCGTGCGTCTACCTGTTTATCCCCGACGAATCCCGCAAACGGATTGCCGCAAGCGACGACGACCTCCAACTGTGCCGCAGGGCGACGCTGGCCTCTATCAAAGATACATGGGCGGCTGATCGCGACTATTCCGTGCTGATCGGCAGGGCAAGGACGGACGAATCGGCGCTGGCTGCTCCGAAACGGTTGCACGATTTTGAATTTGTCGTGAACGACCGCACTACCCATTATACGTGGGCGGACTTCAAAAGCGCCGAAGCGGCAAACGCTTACCGGAAAGCAGAAAGCATCCGCCTGCAAATCGAATCCGTCGAACAAAAACTGAACGAATCGCGGGACAAATATACGGCCGGCAACGACGCGGCGCGCAGCCGGCTGAAACCGGCTATCCTGAAATCGGAAGAAGAACTGCTCACGCTCTACGCGCAGATGAACGAGTGGATAAAGAAAACCCGCAACATGGAAAACCAACATTAATCCGAACAGCTATGATACTGAACATCTCTATTATTATTGCCTTTGCCGTCATTGCGATCATTTTGTTTTTACTGGAAATATTCCTCTTCCCCGGCGTCACGCTGGCAGGCATCGGCGGAGCGCTGTTTGCTGTCGGCGGAGTTGCCTACGGCTATTATACTTTGGGAATAACCGGCGGACACGTCACGCTGGGCGCCTCGCTCGCCGTGTACGGATACTTTTTCTACCGGATACTCCGCTCGAAATCGTTGCGTAAGATTGCGCTCAATACGAATATCGACTCCAAAGTCGTTTCTGCGCGCGACATGGGGCTTAACCCCGGCGACGAAGGCATTACGCTCTCGCGGCTGGCCCCCGCCGGAAAAGCCCGTTTCGGCAATACGATCGTCGAAGCCAGGGCGATGGAAAACTTCGTCGACGAACAGACGCCCGTCGCCATCGTACACATAGAGGGCTATCAGGTTATCGTGAAATCTATTCAACATATTCAAAATTAATATTCACTACTATGACAGATTTTATTTTTTACTTACTGGTTTTCGCCGTAGTCATCCTGTTCTTTATATTCTGGTACTACGTGCCGTTTTTACTGTGGATATCTGCAAAAGTATCCGGCGTAAGCATTTCCCTGATACAGTTATTCCTGATGCGCATCCGTAAAGTGCCGCCCGGCGTCATTGCAAGGGCGATGATCGAAGCGCACAAGGCAGGACTGAGTACACTGACGCGCGACGAACTGGAAGCGCACTATCTGGCAGGCGGACACGTCGAACGTGTCGTACACGCCCTTGTTTCGGCATCGAAAGCCAATATCGACCTCTCTTTCCAGATGGCTACCGCCATAGACCTGGCCGGGCGCGACGTATTTCAGGCCGTACAGATGTCGGTAAACCCGAAAGTGATTGATACGCCGCCCGTCACCGCAGTAGCAAAAGACGGCATCCAGCTTATTGCCAAAGCGCGTGTGACCGTTCGCGCCAACATCAAACAGTTAGTCGGCGGTGCGGGCGAAGAAACCATTCTCGCCCGCGTGGGCGAAGGCATCGTTTCGTCCATCGGGTCCTCCGAAAATCACAAAAGCGTGCTTGAAAACCCGGACTCCATATCCAAACTGGTTCTGCGCAAAGGACTGGACGCAGGGACGGCATTCGAGATTCTGTCCATCGACATTGCCGATATAGACATCGGCAAAAACATCGGCGCCGCCCTGCAAATGGACCAGGCGCAGGCCGACAAAAACATCGCGCAGGCCAAAGCCGAAGAACGCCGCGCAATGGCTGTCGCAACCGAACAGGAAATGAAAGCAAAAGCGCAGGAAGCGCGCGCCAAGGTAATCGAAGCCGAAGCCGAAGTACCCAAAGCCATGGCCGAAGCCTTCCGCAACGGCAACCTCGGCATCATGGATTACTACCGGATGAAAAATATCGAAGCCGACACATCCATGCGCGATTCCATCGCCAAGCCTTCTACCAATCCGAGCAAACCTATCAAAGACTGACCCCGCAAACCCCAAAATGATGACGCAAATCCCGCCGTCCGAACTGATCGTCAATGCAGACGGAAGCATTTTCCATCTGCATCTCAAGCCTGAGCATCTGGCCGAACGGGTGATTCTCACCGGAGACCCGGCGCGTGTGACGCTTATCGCCGAGTATCTGGAAAACAGGGAATGTGACGTCGTAAACCGGGAATTTCATTCCATCACGGGAAGTTATAAAGGGAAACGCATCACCGTCGTGTCGCACGGAATCGGGTGCGGTAATATGGACATTGCAGTCAACGAACTGGATGCGCTTGCCAACATAGACTTCGACCTGCGCGCGGTCAAACCCGTCTTTCGCCGGCTGACGATGGTGCGCATCGGCACATCGGGAAGTTTGCAGCCGTTCGTGCCGGTCGGATCATACGTGGCGGCCGAACGCGCTGTCGGGCTGGACGGTGTAATCTATTTCTACGCCCGCCACGAAGAAGTGCGCGACATCCGCTTCGAAGAAGCCCTGCTGCGGCAACTTGAATGGCCCTGCAACGGTTTGCGGCCGTACGTCGTGCACTCCGACGCTTCGCTGGTCGAACAAATCGCGCAGCACGACATCCGACGCGGCATAACGATAGCCGCCAACGGTTTTTACGGTCCGCAGGGACGCACATTGCGCCTGCCGCTCCACGACCCGTCGCTCAATGCCAAAATCGGAACATTCGACTATCACGGCTGCAAGATTACCAACTTCGAGATGGAGAGTTCCGCCCTGGCAGGGTTGGCCGCACTGATGGGGCATCGTGCCGCTACGGTTTGCTGCATCATTGCCGGACGGGTAGATTACAGTATGAACACGTCGTATCGCGACAGCCTTGAAGGGCTGATTGAAAAGACGCTCGAAAGGATATGATTTCCGTTTTCCGCCCTGCCGCACAGAAAAACCTGACGACAGCGCCGATATTCGGAAAAAGTTCCTACCTTTGGGCGCGCTTAGGAAAGGAAAGCTGCCGGAGTGGTCGATCGGGCCGCACTCGAAATGCGGTGTACGGGTAACTGTACCGGGGGTTCGAATCCCTCGCTTTCCGCCGTAAAAACCCGCTGTGTCAGCGGGTTTTTATTTATTTACACCCCCTCGCATATGTCTTTACGCGCAGGAAACCGGCTCCGGCTTATTTCGACAAGTATGGAAAAGGAATGTTTTATGAAGTATTCAAAAAAACCGAAATACGTCGTGGTATGTATTCTTTAATATATATCGCAATGATTTCGAAAAGATATATTTTGTTCGATATATCGGCAACCACCACATGATCGCGCAATATTTTACATAAAGACTTACCGAAACGGAGACATCTATCCTTCGTTATCCGTCGGATTTAAATAATTATATAAAACTACTCTGCACACAATATAATCAAATTGCAGTCTTTCATTCCGTCACGGCTGTGGCAGTCGATAACGACACTCGGGCTTATCGCTATATTGAGACATTTATTCTTAAACGGCAGATAAATAGCCGGGGATATACGGGCGTTTAAACGAGGTTAATCATAACACCATATTTGTGGTATTTTACAGGCAAATAAAGTGCTCTAACTTTGCGGTGCATAATCAGATATTATTAGCGTAGCACAAACAACAAACTTTATTTATATTCAAACTAATTGGTATGACACATGCAGGTTTTATAGAGAGCAGGTTGCTCCGCAAGTCAGGTTTTTTTGCCTTTCTCCTGACCGTTATGTTATCGTTTTCCGCTTTATCCTACGGACAAACGCTCATAAAAGGCGTCGTTATAGACGAACAAACAAACGAACCGATTATAGGTGCCACCGTTTTTCAGGAATCTACCACAAACGGTGTTGTGACGGATGTCGACGGGGCTTTCCAACTCAGCGTGAAAGGTGCTTTACCGGTAACACTGGTCATTCGCAGCATAGGATTCCGCTCCCGGGAAGTGGACGTGTATGATGCAAGTGAAGCCATTCGCATCACGTTGATCGAAGACGTCTATTTAATGGATGAAGTGGTTGTAACGGGATATGTACAACAAAAGAGGGGGGTGATTACCGCCTCCGTTTTCGATGTAAAGTCCGATGAAATTACCAATATCCATACAGCCAGTTTCGACCAGAAATTAGAGGGCAGGATACCCGGTGTCGTTGTATCCAGTAATTCGGGTACTCCCGGCACAAGCGTCGCCCTACGTATCCGGGGAACAACGTCGATCAACGCCGGAAACAGTCCTCTCTACGTTGTCGATGGCGTATTTGTGAACAGCGGTGCCATACAGCAAATCGGCAACGGAGGGCAGGTGGTCAACTCACTGGCCGACCTTAATCCTAACGACATCGAAAAGATAGAAGTGCTCAAAGACGCAAACGCTACTTCTATTTACGGTTCGCGCGGAGCTAATGGCGTGATCATTATTACCACCAAACGGGGTGCGTATAATTCAAAAACGAACGTCTCTTTCGGCGCCCGCCTGGGATTCTCAAACGTCAGGAAGTTGTGGCATATGGCTGATGGGCCTGAATATGCCACACTGACCAATGAAGTTTATCTGAACGATGGAGGAGACCCGGCGAATTTGCCTTATCCCAATCCCCAAAACGAGCCTTCGTACATTGAACAGAAATTAAAAGATATTTTCCGGACAGGATTGCAACAGAATTATTTCGTAAACTTTTCGGGAGGAGACGCTAAGACAACTTTCTACTTGGGATTGGATTATAACGAGCAGGTGGGGACTAACAAGCCCGACGACCTGAAAAGGTATAGTTTGCGTACCAATCTCGATCACAAAGTGTCCGATAAACTGAAGATAGGTACAAGCACGTCTTTATCCCGCGTAGACCGCATAATAGCCTTGACGGGTAATAATACGGCGGCGCCGGTTCCCTCGGCCATATATCCTCCGGCTAATGTGCCTGCCCGGTATGATGACGGGAGTTATGTAGTATGGGGCATACATGATAGTTATCTGGCAATGATAAACGACCTGGATAACCGGTCGTCGAGCAACCGGTTGATAGGCTCCTTGTACGGAGAGTATACGATTATCGACAAATTAGTGTTCCGAACCAATTGGAATATTGATTACAATACGGTGGACGAAAATATTTATTACCCCAGTGTTACGGCCACTGCCGTTTCGGTAAACGGAAGGGCGACGTCGGCATACTCGAAAAGGCAAACGCTGATCAACGAGCAAACCTTACGCTACAATACGACACTGAACGACGCGCACAGCTTGTCTTTTCTGGCAGGGAACACGGTTCAAAAGAATAATTCTTCTTCCCGCTTAATCGTGGCGACAGGATTCCCAAGCGATGATTTCAAGGAAATCGAGTCGTCGGCCTTGCAAACAGGCGACGGGTCAAGCTCGGAAAACGGGCTTATATCTTTCTTCGGCAGGGTGGCTTACGATTACAACAATAAATATATTGCGGATTTGAATGTACGTATGGACGGGTCTTCAAAGTTCGGGACAAACAATAAATGGGGTACGTTTCCTTCGGCCGGCATCGCCTGGAACCTGACGGAAGAAGAATGGTTCAAGTTAAAACAGGTGAACGGACTGAAGCTAAGAGCCAGCTACGGAATTACGGGAAATCAGAACGGGATAGGGGATTATACCTCATACGGCTTATGGACGGGCGGAGCTAATTACAACGACAAGTCTGGCTTGCGGTCCTCGCAACTGGCCAATCCGGGATTGAAATGGGAAACAACCTCGCAATTCAATGCCGGCCTTGACGCGCGCTTCTTTGACAACCGCCTGGAAATAGAACTGAACTATTACGACAAATATACCCGCGATGTGCTGGTCAGTTCGCCCATCCCAACCATATCCGGCTTTTCGAGCATCACCAAAAACAATGGGGAGGTAAGCAACCGGGGAATCGAATTTGCCCTCAACTCCACAAACGTGGACAACAAAAACTTTGCGTGGACAACCTCCTTTAATATTGCCCACAACAAAAACAGGATAGAAAAGCTCGAAAACACCATCGAATCGTACAGCTGGATCAGGATGGAACAAGGCCAGCCCATGTTTTCGTTCTACACATACAAGCAATTATATGTAGACCCTCAGACCGGCAATGCTGTAATTGATGATTACAATCACGACGGACAGATCAATGCCGACGACAGGCAGTATGTAGGCAATGCGCTGCCGACGGTAAATGGCGGACTGGATAATACGTTTAGATACAAAGACATTGACCTGAACGTATTCCTTACCTATTCCTATGGAAACGATGTCTTGTATATGTTCCAATATATGCTTCAACACGGAGGGACGCGCCCGGCATGGGGTTATACGAAAGAACAACTGAAGCGTTGGCAAAAACCCGGAGATATAACCGATGTCCCACGCATGACCGCATCAGGGCTTAATTATGCCTTGCGGACAGACCGATTCATGGAAGACGGTTCGTTTCTTAAAGTTCGTTCGGCGACGTTAGGTTATAATATTCCCCGGAAACTGTTAAACCGATTTCAGGTAACGGCATTTAGACTGTTTGCCACTGCGACGAATCTCTTCATCCTTACGAATTATTCGGGCACTGACCCGGAAATAAACGTGGCGGGGAATAGCGAAAACACATTGGGGATAGATTTTGCAACATCGCCTACTCCACGTTCTTTTTTATTCGGAGTCAATATAACACTTTAATTTATATTTTATGAAAGCAAAAATAAGCAGACGAATACTGTTCTTCGCATTGATATTAGCAAGCGTTTCATGCGCCGACTTCTTAGAGCCGGAACCGACTACGGGTATAAGTGACAAACGATCCATTTATGATGAAAAAAGCGCCGTGGCCGCACTCAACGGTGCATACAATTCACTGAAAGGAAGCGGCTATTACGGATTAGACTTTAATTTCATCCCCTATCTGTTTGCCGATAATGTGAAATTCGTCGGCATCCAGACGTATTATAAAATATTTGTCCGTCCGAACGGATACGGGAAAACCAGCCTGCAATCGGACAACAGTTCCCTTGGCGGCGTATGGGAGGCTATATACCGGACGATCAACAGTGCGAACCATCTGATTGATAAAATACCTCAGGTGGACGACCCTAACTTCACGCAAGAAGAACGGGACGATATTCTGGGACAGGCATATTTCATCCGGGCGCTGAGTTATTTTGACTTGACCCGATTCTGGGGAGGCGTTCAGTTGACGCTCAAACCCACCACCAGCCCGGACGATGTGACAGGCATCAAAAGAAGTTCGCCCGAAGAAACATATGAGCAGATTAGCGCAGACCTCGCTCGGGCAGAGGCGCTCCTCGACTCAAAGCCGTCGCGCATTTTTGTCGATCTGGGCGCCGTACAGGCGCTCATCGCCCGCCTTGCGCTATACCGGCAGGAATGGGAGAAGGCCGAAGCCTACGCCACGCGCGTTATATCAAACAGTAAATATGCCTTGGTGAAACCTTATTCCGTGTTTTATACCACCAAAGCGTCAACGGAATCTATCTTTGAATTGGAATTTACCGTTTCCGAAGCAAATACAAGCAGCCACTGGTGGCGACCGTCCGAACTGGGAGGACGATATGAGGCCTCGCTCAACGACGTAATTGTGGGACTGCTGAAAGACCCGGACACGGGAGGAAACCGGGGCGAATTGGTTTTGGAATCGGAAAGACGCAAGGAAATATATAACGGATTCTATTGGAGAGGACAGCGTGACGACCCCGAATACCTGTTCCGCATTGCCGAACAATACCTCATACGGGCCGAAGCGCGCGCACACCGGGGCAACCTGAGCGGAAGCCTCGACGACCTGAATGTCGTAAGAGCGAGAGCCGATGTGACACCGCTGCCTGCCGACCGCTACGACTCATTAGACAAAGCCTTGCAGGCATTGGAAGATGAACGCAGAATAGAATTTGCCGTAGAAAACCATCGCTTCTTCGATCTGAGGCGGACAAACCGCCTGAACGCCGTGCTGGGAGAAGATGAAGGATATTTATTCCCCATTCCAATCAACCAGTTAGACAGGGATCCTTATCTGGAACCCAATCCATCCAATTAATACATGAATACAATAAAACCCTCACGCCATATGATTCGTAAAAATTACGTCGCAGGATTCTTCTTCCTGCACCTCGTTTTAATCGCCTCCATGCAGGCTCAGAACGAAAGCATTTCCGCCAAAGTGAAAAAAGCGGTAGGCATTGATTTCTTTACCCAAGTGTACAGCATCTCCAACCTGAAAGAGAAAAACGGGAACATCTTTTTCGTAATGAGCAAGCCGGATAAGGAAACAAACACCTACCCCCGCCATCTGTACCAGCTGATTGACGGCAAAGCCGTCCGGTTAAGCCATTCAAACATATCCGACTACTTCTTATGGGAGGATGACGTCGTGTTTCGCGGAGCCAGAGAAGAAGCAGACCTCCGGAGAACAAGCAGAGGCGAACGCCCCACTATATTCCAAAAATTAAGCCCCAACGGATACGCCGAAGCCGAAGAATGGCTGAGGCTGCCCTTTGCCGCAGGACAAATACAATGGATAGACAAAGCGCATTTTTTCTATACCTCCTCCTATACTCATCATGCCGGAGAAGACAGCCCGAATTACTATATCCTCGACGAACTCCCCTTCTGGTCTAACGGAAGGGGATACACAAGCGGAACGCGCACCCACCTGTATTACTACAACAACGGCGAACGCACGCTCCTGACCGATACGTTCGGCACAGCCTCAGGATTCGAATTAAGCCCCGATAAAAAGACGCTGATTTATACCGAACGGGATGCGTATTACGGCAAAGCCCCGCGGGAAGGCAGCCGCCTGGTATCGCTCGACGTGGCTACGCTGAAGAAAAAAGCCATCCCGTTGCCGGAAAAAACATCCGGGGGAGGCGTTCGTTTCCTTTCCAACGACGAGATAATCCTCACCATTCGCGACGCAGACCCGGAGAATGAATACGGAGGCAAAAGCGCCGTCTATCGACTGCACCTGAATACAGGGCAGGCCGTGAAGATATACGAACCCGTACGGTATGACCTGGGAAACAGCATCGGGTCGGATATAGGCGGGGGAGGCGGCTCTCCCATCACCTGGGATAAGACGGGGATTCGCTTCATCACCACAGACGCAGACCATGCGCCCTTGATTCACGTCGACTTCAAAGATGCCCAAGTCCGTTTCCTCTCCAAAGACAAAGCAACCATTCAGGAATACCTCCCCTATAAGGATGGTTTTTTAGTCATTGCTCTGGCTGGACAGCAGGGAAGCGAAATTTATTTTCTCGATAAGAATGGAGACCTGTCTCCCCTGACATCCGTTAACGCACCGGTGTTCGACGAATACAAAATCGTGAAGCCCATTGAAATCACCTTTACCAACGAAGAAGGCAGACAGTTGAACGGATATGTACTGCCGCCGGCAGATTACCGAAAGGGGCGGAAGTATCCCGGCCTGCTGGACATTCACGGAGGGCCGCGATCGGCTTACGGCCTCGTCTTTTTCCATGAAATGCAGTACTGGGCGAACCAGGGATATGCCGTGTTCTTTACCAATCCTACGGGAAGCGCAGGCAGGGGATACGACTTCGGCAACTTGCGCGGCAAATTCGGTACAATTGATTACCGCGACATCATGTCCTTTGTAGACGCCGTACTGGAGCAAACAGACTTCATCGACGAAAATCGCCTGGGCGTAACCGGAGGATCGTATGGAGGCTTTATGACCAACTGGATTATCGGACATACCAACCGCTTTAAAGCCGCCGCTTCGCAGCGGTGCGCATCGTCTTGGTTGTCTTACAGCAATACGGCCGACATCGGGCATACCTTCACGCTGTCCAACCTGGGAACGGACGTGTGGAACGGATTCGACGAGTTATGGGATCGCTCGCCCTTGAAATACGCCGACCGGGTGAAGACGCCGACACTCTTTATCCACAGTGAAGAAGACTACCGCTGCCCCTTGGGTGAAGGGCTGCAGATGTATTACGCCCTGCAATACTTTGAAGTGCCGACGCGGATGGTGATTTTCAAAAACGAGAATCACAACCTTTCCCGTTCCGGAAAACCCGTGAACAGGGTGAAACGTCTGGAGGAAATCACCGCATGGTTTGATAAGTACCTCAAATAGATTAAACACAAAGGCGCCCTTTACAAACCGGGGGCGCCTTCCGTATTTCCGCTAATCCCCGTCCGCCATCGCCCGCCGCAGCGCATTTTCGCGCCCGCCGTCCCAGTAATTACAGTCAAGCTCGAAGAACGCGGACGTATAAGGCACGGTCAATGTACTTTTCAGTATCACGACGTGAAACTTCCGTCCTGTTTCGTCCAGACGGTCGATCAACTCCTCGTGCGGCACGAAAGTCCGCTTATCGCCCAGCAGCGCCTGCATCCGTCCGCGAAGCGCGTCTATCCCCGGCACGTCTTTTTCGCGCAGATATGTCAATTCCCTGTCCTGATATACGATTGCTTTGACATGCGGCGCCTTTTCCGTTTCACGATACACAAACTCAAGTACGCTCATATAGTCCTCGCCCGTATCGACCGTCTCTATTCCCGCCCCGGTTTGCAGCGGATAAGCCATGTCCGTTACCACAATCCAGTTGCGATGCCCCAACAAAGGAAGTTCAGCCGTCAGCACATCCCTCCACGAAGCGGAGGATACAGTCGACTGCGATCCCATACCGCCACATTCCGGCGCCTTTTTACTGCACGCCGCAAAATTTAAAAACAATGTTCCCATCAATAAAAAATTACACAATCTGTTCATCTCTTTCAAATCTGCATGATTAATTCTCAATCCGCACGAGCAATGATAAACGTCACGGTCTTACTGCCTTTATATGCGCCCTTCCCGCTGATGGTGCACTTGGCATTACCTGCATTGACGTTATTCCTGTATGACACGTTAAAATCTTTACCCAGCACAAGTTTCACATCGCCTTTCGTCGATTCGTAAAATACCGACGGCACAGGCGTGCACGGTTCGCCGGTATAAGGCTGTTCATCGATCGGCAGAATCATGGATGAGGCTATACTGTGTTTCACACGGTGAAACTCATTGTTGAGATAAGCGATTTCCGGATTCAGCTTATCAATAAACACCTGGAAACTATTCGACACATTAAGTATTGCCCCTGCATTTACCACGCTTACGATTTGACGCCATACGCTTTCAATATTACGACGCACTTCCGGAAAACTATATGCAGGCCTTACAAGTGTCTGCGCCTCGCGCTGCTCAAACAGTGTAATGAAATCATTCAATGCCGTGTTGATTTCAGTAATCCATGATAAAATCCCAGCTTCCTTAGCGTCGTCTGCCATATCGCCGTTAAGATGACTGAGAATAGCTTTCACCGCGCCGATTTCCTGCAAATACGGCTTCTTAATTACCTGATCGTGACTTTTCAGCATAATTTTCAACCGAGTACCTGCAGCAGAAACAGCAATAGAAGGACTATATGATGCCGCATTTACCTGCGCGGACATTCCGACCAAAACATGATCAAGGCGACGGTTAGCATCGGCAATAAGGGCAGTTAAACTGCTTTTACGATACCACATGATACACTCCGTTTCCCTGTCGAACCAGTCATTTAATTCATCCATGAGCGGGCCGACGGCATTTTTTACAATTATATCCGCATTGTTGAGTTCGGTTGTAAATCTGTCGAATGCCTTAAAATGTGCCTCGTTCGGCAAATACCTGAATAATAAAGCTGCAAATTTTGTCATATCTTATACATTTAATTAGTTACACAATAGTTTTTATATAATAAAATATTTTTAATTGATATACATCCTGCTTTTTTCTTTCCGATACTTTCTGCAAAAGAAATACACAGTGTATTTTTCTTCCCGACGACGTCGGCGGAAAAAATACACAATGTATTTTTCTTCCCGACAATATCGGCGGAAAAAATACACAGTGTATTTTTCTTCCCGACGACGTCGGCGAAATAAATACACAATGTATTTTTCTTCCCGATAACGTCGGCAGAAAAAATACACAGTGTATCTACTTTTACACTGCTATCGGCAGAAAAACCGCAATCCATTATTTTATACTTTCTATTATCCACAATATTTATACATGCTGTTTATCGACAACAAATGTATGTCTTTTTTTTACTGCATGCAAGTATATATTTATTTTTTTTATCGGCGGAGAATATTATTTTAATACAGTAATGCTTTTTACGTCTGTTTTTTTAAGTAGCTTTGCAGACATATTAATACAATACGAATCGAAATGAAAAAACGTAATTATTTATTTGCCGTACTGACGATAGCTTTTATGTCGATCGAAAGTATTTTCGCACAATCTTATTTTCTTGAAAATATGCCGATTGATCCGATGATACGCTACGGCACGCTACAAAACGGAATGACATATTATATCCGGCATAACGATTTGCCGAGTGAGCGTGCAGATTTTTATTTCGTGCAGAACACAGGTTCCGTACAAGAGGAGGAATATCAGCGCGGACTTGCGCATTTCCTCGAGCACATTGCGTTTAACGGGACAACACATTTTCCGCACGAAAAACTTGGTATCAAAGAATATACCGAATATATCGGGATGCGATCAGGCGAGAACCTGAATGCATATACCGGTTTCGACGAAACGGTGTATATGCTGACGAATGTGCCCGTTATACGAAAAGGAATAGTAGATTCATGTATTTTAATATTGCATGACTGGTCGGCATGTCTGACGCTTACCGATTCGATGATAGAAAAGGAGCGTGGAATTATTCGTGAAGAATGGCGGATGCGAACCGATGCACAGATGCGATTATGGGAGCAACAATTACCTGTCATGTATCGCGGCAGCAGATATGCCGAACGTCTTCCAATCGGGACGATAGACGTAATAAATAATTTCAAGCCGGAGGAGTTGCGCGAATATTACCGCAAATGGTATCGCCCAGATCTTCAGGCCGTCATCATAGTAGGCGATATAGATGCGGAGGAAGTAGAACAAACGCTTCAGTCGACGTTTGCAGATATTCCGAAGCCTGTCAACCCTGTTGCGCGGGAACCGATACTCGTCCCGGACAATAATGAACCGATCGTTTCCATTGCTACCGATAGCGAGTCTGCGCAAACCACGCTGAGCATTTATTATAAGTATAACCGGATAGGTGAAGAAATAAGGGGATACGTCCTGGACTATATGATAGATTATTTAAATATGATCGTTTCGTCCGTCATGCACGAACGTTTCAGCGATATACTCATGAAGGCGAATCCCCCATTTATACAAGCTTATGCCGGCAATGGAAAATACATGATTTCACGTACAAAAGAGGCATGGACGACGGCGGCAACGGTTAAACCCGGTTGCATCGACGAAGCGCTGGAAGCGCTGGTGACGGAAACCGTCCGCGCAAAAAAATTCGGCTTCACAGAATCTGAATTCAAACGTGCGCGGACGAATGTCCTCAAATGGATGGAATCGGCATACAATGAGCGCGACAATCGCCGAAACAGCGAGTATGCCAACAAATATGTGCGCCACTTTACCCACGGTGAATATATTCCCGGTATCGAGATTGAATACGGATTAACTAAATTGATAGACTCAGTCTTCACTATTAAAGATGTCAACGAATATATCGCTTTGTGTATAGGCGACAGTAATATTGTTATCAGTCTGACAGGCCCGGATAATGGGACATATCCGTCGGAAGAAACGTTGCTGACGGCTTTCCGTGAGAAGCAGTCGCTTCCCGTCGAGAAATATGCGGACGAAGAATACAGCAGTGCACTTATTAACCATGCGCTCCCGGCGCCTGGAGAGATTATCAACATAAAACACGATACGCTTTTCGACGCCACGGTGTATACGCTCAACAATGGCGTGAAAGTCGTACTGAAAGAAACAGATCACAGGAAAGATCAAATCGTAATGAAAAGCACAAGTCCGGGCGGCAGTACACAGTTCGACGACACAGACGCAAGCAATTTGAAGCTGTTCAACAGCGCGGTCGACATCGGCGGCCTCGGCAACTTCACATCCGCACAGCTTGTGAAGGCGCTAACGGGTAAAAACGTATCCTGCGGGATTCGGCTAACCGGAAACGCCGAAAGTATCGTCGGCGAAACCGTGCCGTCCGACATCCGCGCGCTGTTCGAGCTGGTATATCTTTTCTTCACCGCGCCCCGCGTTGACAACGAGGCCTATGCCTCATTGACCGAACGCCTGCGCGGACAGCTGGAAAATGTACAATTCGATCCGTCGGTGGCTTTCGGCGATTCGGTGACGCGCGCGCTCTACGGCGACAATCTGCGTGCGGGACGCATCCGTACCGAAGATGTTGAGACAGCAAGCTATCGCCGCATTATGGAAATGTATGGCGAACGCTTTGCCGACGCGTCGGACTTTACTTTCATCTTCGCGGGAAATATAGACAAAGACAGCATGATTCCCATGATGAAACAGTATCTGGCCACTCTTCCGTCGCTGCAACGGACGGAGCGGGGCGATGCGTCGCGCCTGCCTGCGACGCGGAAGGGGAAATATGTAAACCGCTTTGCCCGCGCGATGGAAACGCCGAAGGCTACCGTCTTGACGCTGTATTCGGGACGGACGGATTATAGCGTGGAGAATCTTGTGCTTGCCTCGATGCTGAAACAAATCCTCGACCTCGTATATAACGAAAAGGTGCGCGAGCACGAAAGCGGCTCATACCACGTCGCCACGAGCGTGGCCGTATCCGATTTCCCGCAGGGAGATGCTTTCCTGCAGATTGTGTTCGATACCGACCCTGCGTCGGAAGACCGGCTCGCCGACATCGTGCGCGACGAGCTTGCCGCCATAGTTCGCGACGGGCCGAGGGAGGCTGATTTTATCAAGACGCGCGACCACATGCTCAAGCAGCGCGACGAGGCGTTGCAGGATAACAGCTTTTGGCTCGGGGTGATTGATGAATACTGTTTCTACGGCATCGACGAGTTGACGCCGTATAAAGACATCCTGCGCGCCATTACTCCGGAGCATGTGCGCAGGTTTGCGGCGCAGATCGTCGGGCAGGGGAATTGTATAGAGGTAGTAATGACGCCGCAGTGAAGCGGCGCGTCGGGCTACGGGAGCAGCGGGATGATCGCTTCTTCAAAAACGGTGAGCTTTTCTACGCCCGTTTCCGTGACGAGGAAACTGTTTTCCACCCCGGCGGCGCCGATACCGGGCAGGACAAACTTAGGTTCGAGCGCAATCGTCATTCCCGCCTGCAATTCATCTGTGGAGCGGGGGGAGAGCACGGGCGGTTCGTTTATATGCAGGCCGATGCCGTGGCCTGTGAATTTCGCCTGCTGCCGCGTACCCATGAAAAAGTCTTTCAGGCCTGCTTTGACGGCAATCTCAAGCGCGCGGTTGTAGAGCGCGGCACACGAAACGCCCGGTCGGGCGGTGCGGACGAAATCGTCCTGTATGTCGAGCGACACGCGATGCGCCCGTTCGGCCTCGTCGGGCGCTTGTCCGACGGAAAACACACGCGTCATGTCCGTCAGGTAGGGCGAATAGTTGCCGGCCATGTCTACCATCACCGTCATTCCTTCGCGGATGGCCGTTCCGTTGGCTCCGACGGGGCAGAGGGGTGTCTGCCCTTCGCCGCCGAGGGCGAAATCGAACGGCGAGGGCGCTCCGGCGTTGCTTCCGGCAAGCACGCTGCCCATGAAGATATTCATTTGATGTCCGTATACGCCGAAAATGCCCAGCGAGCCGTTTAGCCTCATGCGCCGTTCTATCTCGGCCTGAAATTCGAGATCCGTCATCCCCGGACGGAAACATGCGGCGACCTCGGCATATGTTGCGACATGGCGCGCGGCAGAGTAACGCATCTCGGCGATTTCGCGGGCGGTCTTTATCATTCGTACGCGGCGCATCAGTATGGAGGCGTTGCCGGTTTCGGGCGATCGGAAGGTGGACAGGAGGCGCAGACATTCGTTATAAGGAATCTCGTCGGTTTCGAGCCATAGCGTGCGGGGCATTGCAAGTCCGGCGGCGGCAAAATGATCCGCGAGATCTTCGGGTTTGCGGATGAAGAAGACGTTTTCACCGTCGAAAGGTTGCGGACGCTTTACGAAAAGGCGCGGTTCGCCTTCTGCCGGCATGTAGCAGTAACCGGCGAAGACCTTGCCGGTGAGGTAAAACAGGTTTACGTTTGTGCCTATCAGGCAGGCATCCGCTCCGGCGCGATGCAGCGCTTCGCGGACGCGGGTGCGACGGTGTTCCATTTCTTCGTGGAGGCTTGTTTCTTTATTCATATGTAAATGTTTTATTGAATATAATATTTATTTTCCTGTAAGCTCGGACGGCTTTATTTTTGTAATTGTACTACTGTTTATTTCTATTTTAATGCAGAGGCACGGAGGACATGAAGCGTTTACTCCGTTATCTGCTTTGTCTGATCGCCTTTGTGGCCTCCTTGCCTCTGTGTTGAGTTTATGGTTCGGAGTGCACGGAGCGGCATTGGCGGATGTATCTTTTTATGGGGGGCAAAGGTAATTAATTTTGCGGGGTTTTGGGTTGCTTCGGATGGAATCTGGGGTGGTGGACGGGATGAGGCGGAATCTCGTTCGGACGGGGGGATTGGTTTTGCGGGGTTTTGGATTGCTTCGGATGGAATCCGTGGTGATGGACGGGACGAGATAGAATCTCGTCCGAACGGGGGGATTGGTTTTGCGGGGTTTTGGATTGCTTCGGATGGAATCTGTGGTGATGGATGGGATGAGATGGAATATCGTTCGGATGGGGGGATTGGTTTTGCGGGGTTTTGGATTGCTTCGAATGGAATCAGTGGTGGTGGACGGGATGAGTCGGAATCTAGTTCGGACGGGGGGAGTGGTTTTGCGGGGTTTTGGTTTGCGGCGCATGGAATCTGGGGTGCTGGACGGGATGAGCCGGCATCTCGTTCGGACGGGGGAGGTTGACGCGCGCATTGCGTATTGCTCATTGTTCATCGCTTTGCATTGCATTTCTTAAAAATTTAGCGTAAGTTTGCATCCG
>JAISNP010000073.1 GCA_031276175.1 Tannerella sp. | reverse complement strand
ATTGCTTGACTGTCTGTTCGTTTTTCGCCGTTTGATCGGAGCCTGTGCTTTTCTCTGCACACGCCGCCGTCAGCAGCAAAACCGAAATCAATAATACCGTCCACACGTTAGCGTGACGTAACTTTTGCCTTACGGGGGTTCCCGTTTCAATGTAGCCTGACTTTTGCGTTTTGGCTTGCTTTTGCGTTTCCGCGCATCGTTTTTTTTCTTTCATTTTCCTTAAATGTAAGTGTCCTTTTCTTCGGACGTGATTAATTGTAAAATATTTTCGGAAAGAGAGCCGGATTTTGCAATCAAATTACCGGTTTTTCCGGCGCAAAGATAATGTTTATTTTCAGTACGCATCCCGTTTTCCGTCGGGACGGTTCTTTTTTCAGGGAAACAGGTTTTCGATGCGGGCGAAGATTTCGAACAGGCTGTCGAGCGTTTCGGCGCGCAGCATGGCCACGCGCGTCGGCTTGAAGTCGGGAATGCCTTTGAAGAGCGGGGTGGCGGCGAGATGGCGGCGGATGTGCAGTATGCCGCGTCGTTCGTCCAGTCGTTCTACGCTTTGGCGCGCCTGCCGGCGCAGGATGTCGAGGTACCATGCAAACGGTTTGGGAGGAAGGGGGTTGCCCGTACGGAGATAGTGTTTGATTTCTTCGAATATCCATGGGCGTCCGATGCTGCCGCGTCCGATCATCACGCCGTCTACGCCGCAGGTGTCGAACTTTTCGCGGCAAGTTTCCGCCGAGGTGATGTCGCCGTTTCCGATGATCGGGATATGGATGCGCGGGTTGCTTTTCACTTTGCCGATGAGCGTCCAGTCCGCTTCGCCGGTATACATCTGCGCGCGGGTGCGGCCGTGTATCGAAAGCGCGGCGATGCCGCAGTCCTGCAGCCGTTCGGCCAGTTCGACTATGACGAGGTTGGCGGCGTCCCATCCGAGGCGTGTTTTGACCGTCACGGGGAGGCGGACGGCTTTTACTACTTCGCGGGTAATGCGCAGCATCAGGGGGATGTCGCGCAACATACCCGCGCCTGCGCCCTTGCAGGCTATTTTTTTGACGGGGCACCCGAAGTTAATGTCTATCAAGTCCGGTTTCGCGGCCTCGCAGAGGCGGGCGGCTTCGACCATCGTGTCCGTGTCTTTGCCGTATATCTGGATGGCTACGGGACGTGCTTCGGTGGCGACCGCCAGTTTGGCTTCCGTCCGCCCGACGTGCCGGATCAGCGCATCGCCGGAGACGAACTCGGTGTATGCCAAATCCGCTCCGAAGCGTTTGCACATTTGCCGGAAGGAAATGTCCGTCACATCTTCCATCGGCGCCAGAAGCGCCGGCCTTTCTCCCAGATCAACCGTTCCGATCTTCATACTGTTCTTTTTTTTACACTGTGCCGGAACATACAACCCGGATTTTATACTTAAAATCCGGCAATCCGGATAATAAAGCGCGCTTTGTTCTTTATCCTCCGAATTGCCGGATAATTATCACAGTATACTTTTTACAATGCAGCCCGACGTATTAATAGTCGAAAGAAGTCAGGTTTCCATCCAGATCATAACGGAATCTGAAATCAGTTCCGCCGTTTTCCGGTTGCATGAAAATGCCGATAGTCATTGAAGAAGCCGGTCTGTTTCCGGTATTCAGGGTCAGCATATCCAGCACAGCGCCCTTGATCTGTTTTTCTTCTTCCAGTTTTTTAGCCGACTGTTCGACCAGTTCGGCTATTTTTTTCAAATCCAGCGTCCCGGTTAGCTGATACATAAATTCTTTTGCATCGGTTCCTTCCGGCACTTCAACGGTTACTTCTGCCGACTGTTTCCATCCGCCGACGGAAGAGTAAGCCCACTCTTCCATTTTGAGCGAAGCCGGGTCTTTTGTTACGGTAAGGTTTATCGCTATACCGCTGCCGGGTCTGTTTCCTGTCACGTTGACCACATTAACTTGGGTATAGTAGGCGTCGCTTCCGAATTTGGATTGCAAATCATTCTGGATTTTTGCAAAACCTTCCGCATCGGGAGTGTAACCGGACGACCCGCAAGAGGTCGCGAAAAACAGGCTTATGCAAAGCCCTGCGAGATAAATAAAATTTCTGTTCATGTCTGATACTTTTTAAATTAATAAATTATAGATGTTTAATAATGCGTTTGTCCTTCTAATGTTTTCCGGTACAGGGCTGTGTCGGAGAGTACGTTCAAAGCCTTTTGGAGCGTGGGGTCGTTTTTCAGGCTTTCGATGATTTCGCCTTTCCGGTAGTAGTATCGCTGGACGATTTCCTGGGCGACGAGTTGCTTGATTTGTTCGGCGTAGCGTTCCAGATCGCGTTCCAGATCGGGCGTAAGTTTGGCTTCGAGCGTCGAAAAGAGGGAGGAATCGTCGTCGAGGTATCCTTCAAATTCGGCTACTTCGCGCAGTTCTTTCAGGTAGCGTTCGCTTTGCCAGTCGTACGAAAAACTTTTTTCCCGAAGATATGCCTTGAACGCCTCGTAGTCTTTGTCGGAATACACAAATTCGTGGGCAGGAGGGATAGTTTTGTGATTCAGCGTCCATTCGGTTACGTAATCGAACAGGGCGTCGTCGCCGGCCAGATAGTATATCATGGCAGGCGTTTTAAGGTCTGTCGTTTCGAAATCGGGACGCACTCCTCCGCCGTCGCGCACGGGGCGACCGTGCGCGGTGCGGAACACGGACGTCAGGCTGTCGGGGATAGCTGTCGCGCTGCCGTCTTCGCGCCGGTGCGTATAGTCTATCTGTTGGATACATCTGCCGCTTGGGATATAATATTTGCTGATTGTCAACTTTACTTTCCCTCCGTACGGCAGGTCGCGCGTCGTTTGAACGAGTCCTTTCCCGAAAGAGCGTTCGCCCACGAGCACGGCGCGATCCATGTCCTGCAACGCGCCGCATACGATCTCGGCCGCCGATGCCGAGTTGCGGTTAATCAGGACGGCTATCGGCATCACCGTATCTACCGGTTCGAGCGAGGTGCGGTAAGTGCGGTCTCGCTGAGGAATTTTTCCGCGCGTGGAAACGACTTCTTTTCCTTTCGGGACAAAGAAATTCACAATCTGAACGGCCGTTTCGAGCACGCCTCCGCCGTTGTTGCGCAGGTCGAGCGCCAATCCCTTGATATGATGGTTGCGTATCAAATCCTCCAGTGCGTTTTTCACCTCCTGGGCGCTTTTGTCGGTAAATCCGGAAAGGTTGATATAGCCGATGCCGTCTCCCTGTACACCGTAGTAAGGCACCTGACTCACTACTATTTGCTTTCGGATGATTTCTATTTTAAGGGGTTTCTTTTCTCCGGGACGTTTAATTTTCAGCGTTATCTTCGAATTGGGTATGCCTTTCAGCAATTCGCTGACTTTCGTGCTTGAGAGATTCGTAGCATCGACCGTGTCGATCGCCAGAATGACGTCGCCCGCCTTCAATCCGGCCTGTTGCGCCGGCATACCCTCGTAAGGCTCGGAAATGACTACGCCATGCTTGCGCTGTATGATGGTCGAACCGATTCCGCCGTATTCGCCCGTCGTCACGTATTTCAGCGTTTCCATTTCTTCTTCCGGGATATATTCGGTGTACGGGTCGAATCCTTTCAGCATGGCGTCGATTCCGCGGCGCACCATCCGGTCTACCTCTACCGAATCCACGTAGAACATCTCTACTTCCTTGACTATGGCATTAAAAATTTCAAGCTGTTTGCTTACTTCAAAACGGTTTGCATCATGCTGCGCCGTCGCGCGCTGCAAAACCGCGAAGAGAAAAAATATGCAACAATATATACGGACGGATTTTATATGAGACATAATAATTATTATTGTATATGATAAATCAGGCTGTAAAGACATATTTATATTGAAGCGCAAAAGTACATACATTCATCCTTAGCGCCCAACATGCGTGTTTACTTTTAACTTTATTTCATCCCACAATCCGGCCGGTATATGCGGTCCGATGATTTCGATTGCGTAGCCCGACAGCAGTGAGCCGATGTGTACGGACTGTTCCAGCGATGCCCCCGTCGACAGTCCGTAAAGAAACCCGCCCGCAAAATTGTCGCCCGCTCCCGTAGTATCAATCACCCTGCATTTCGGCGCGGGCACGTGCACCTGCGTGTCACCGTTCCCGGCAAGGGCGCCCTTTTCGCCGATCGTCACAACCGCTATATCCACCTGTTTCGACATTTCGCGCACGGCGTCCGCAGCATTCAATCCCGTATAGGATTTCGCCTCGCTTTCGTTCGCAAAAAGAATGTCGACATATTCGGGAATCACGCGACGCCACAAGTCGATAAAACTGTCGACTACATTGAAATTAGACAAGTTGACGGCAATCTTCAGTCCCAGCCGGCGTATTCTCCGGAGGATGGGCAGAAACAGCGCCTCGTTGGAAATCAGATAGCCCTCCACGTATACGCAATCGTATTTACGAAGCGTATCGTCCAAGATTTCATCGGCCGACAATGTGGCCGCAGGCCCCAGAAAGGTAGCCATCGTACGCTCCCCGTCAGGCGAAACGAACACGGTCGAACATCCCGAAATACCTTCCGTGCGAACAAACCATGTTGTGACGCCCGCCTGTCGTACCGCCTGCTCGTAAAGCCTGCCTGCCTCGTCCGACCCGACCTTTCCGACATAACCGGCCGTAGCGCCCAGACCGGCCAGCGTTCGGATGGTATTGCATACCGACCCGCCCGGCGCTTCGCTTCGTTCCAGACCGGCCTGTGCACGGTGAATCTCCTGCATCCGGCGCTCGTCTATCAAATCCATAGCGCCCTTTTCCATTCCCAGCTCCGAGAGCGTCTCGTCGCTTTTCAGCATCAGGAGTATATCCAGCAATGCATTTCCGATACCTAATATTTTCATATATGTTTTATTTTCCCGCAAAGATATTGCATATTTGGGGAAATAGCCGTACTTTCGCGACGCAATTCACGGGAAACAGGTTAATTTCATTTTCTTCCTTAGCTCAGTTGGTTAGAGCATCTGACTGTTAATCAGAGGGTCCTTGGTTCAAGTCCAAGAGGAAGAGCTGACAAGGAGGTAGTTACTGAAACAGTGATTGCCTCTTTTTTTAGTTGAAAAATGGCGTTTGTCGGATCACCTGCTGCATTATTTTAGGACAGCCCCAACACCCTCGCCTCCGCGCAAATAAAACCGGGCGCGACTACATTTTTTTGTCAAAAAAAAGAAAACGCCGATGTCCGCATATCGAAACACGAATACGTTTCCCCCGCCGAAGCGCCATATGCGGCAAACAAAGCATACCCCGCCGCCGCAAAAGCGCCATACAACCGTTCTAACTACTTAAACATTTAATTTCAAGCACAAAACATTCCGGTTTTGGAAGACTGCAATTCATTTTAAGATGGAGGAAATTCATTTTAAAAAGTAAGCATTTCATTTGAAGAAGGAGTATTTTAGTTTGAAGAAGGAGTATGTTTGTGCAATACTGATAAAAATGAACGGCCGCACTACGTATTCCCCCGGAAAAGCGTATCTTTGCCTCCGAAATAATAGTCATAATTAAAAACAAGGCTAAAAAACATTTTGGATTGAAGCGTTAGCTTTTATTCCGGTTTTCGAAACTTCGACAATTTCAAAAACTCCGGGAATAAGCAGTAACGCTCGCGCCTCAGGGCGTGGGCTTGCTTGTTTGGAGTTTAGGTAGTCGAAGACCTCGAGAACGAATAAAGTTAAAGTCCCACGCTTTTTCTATTTAATAAACTCCGCTTTCGGGACTTGGCGGAAACAAATACATTAATATCACATGAAAAAATTTTTTACTGGATTAAGCGGACTGATAATTTTAGTCCAAGTGGGAACAACTTCGCTGTCGGCGCAAAACCCGGCGACGACGTTCAAAACGTACGCACGGGAGTTGCAGGAGCCTGCCCCCGACAACATTCAACCGAGAGCCGCAGCCGGTTGGCGGCCGGACAGTGCAGTTATATTTACAGCAGCAGGAGAGAAAAGCAGCAAGCAGGTTTACACCTACGATGCGGCCGGAGAGCGAACAACGAAGGCTTTTAACTGGGAAAACAACCGGTGGGTTTCGACCGATTCCTATACCGAAATTCTGTTACCCTCTTCCTATAGTGCTGTATCTTACAGTACGTATAGCGTTTCCTGGCCGCATCCGGTCCGTGGCAAAGGAGAACAGGGGTTTGGTCTTACCAGTGGTAGTGTTGGATTGGGTTTAAAAGCGGTTCCAACACATGACGCTAAGGGTAATTTGACACAAGTAGAGTATTATATATATGAAATAGCCAATCCCGACAATTCGTATCTGTCGTCCCGTTATACGTTTTCATATAACGGGAACAATCAGCCTGTATTAATTGAAGATTTGTATTTAAAAGTAACGTATCAGTGGGATTCAAACGGAAATATTACCTTTTATGAAAGATCCGAGAGTCTTGACGGCCAGTGGATAATTACAGACAGGTACACGCTCAACAATGGGGGAAGTATATGGGAAACAGACAACCCCTGGACTAAAGAGAGAGAAAAAACCGTCATGAAAAACGACGGCAGGGGCAATCCTGCCATTTATCAGTACTACACCTGGACTGCCGGAAAATGGTATATGACGCACTATGCCGTCTTCTATCCCAACGACCTTACTTCGGGCGAAGGCCTCGCCAATGAAGTTGTAGACGTTTCTCCATCGTCGTCGGCATGGTCGCAGAACGGCATTATCCATATCCGCAGCGCACGTCCGCAGCAGGTGTCGGTTTATTCCCTTTCCGGTGCAAAGCTGTATGAAGGCCGTGTTCAGGCAGGCACAACAGCCCTCGACGGCGTCCGCTTCCCGAAAGGCATATACATTATAGTACTTTCCGGCGGCGAAAGCCTGAAAGCGCCGGTTTACTGACCTTCCGGCAACGGATACACAAAAAAAAGCGCCCGGAAACTTCTTGCCGTTTTCCGGGCGGCTTTTTTATTATATATATATTATGTGCGGACATGAAAAGTATCCTTGCAGGCTCATTCCTCGCGCGGTAGAAAAATGCATAATTATTTTGCAGGTATTACGGAAAGCCCTATCTTTGCCGTCGCAATTAAATAATGGGGGAGGTTATTATATTGCGGATAAGTATTTTAACAGGATATGGCCTGTTCGTCTATCGGTTAGGACGCAAGATTTTCATTCTTGAAAGAGGGGTTCGATTCCCCTACGGGCTACGGAAGTAAAACAATAGGCTAAAATTATTTATAAAGAATGGCTAATCACAAATCATCCATTAAAAGGATACGTCAGATAAAGACGAGATGCCTGCGCAACAGGTATGGTGCAAAAACGATGCGGAATGCGGTGAAAACATTACGCGGAACGTCGGACAAAAAGGAAGCCGAAACGCTCTATCCGAAAGTATGTTCGATGCTCGACAGACTTGCGAAGAGAAATGTTATTCACAAGAACAAGGCCGGCAATCTGAAATCGAAGCTCGCTAAACACGTGCACACGCTGGCATAAGCAGAATCGTTGCGGAGGCGGCATTAATGTAAAATGATATTTTGGAAGAGCTGGTCCGAACAAGGCCGGCTTTTGTGTATGATGGCCTGTTCGTCTATCGGTTAGGACGTGAGATTCTCATTCTCAAAAGAGGGGTTCGATTCCCCTACGGGCTACTTCGGAAAGATTCGTGCCTTACAGGTTTTCTTCTCGGCTCGGCAACAACTTTTCCTGCATGATGCTTTCCATATAAAAATAATCACTATATTTGTTAGCTGTTTTTGCGAAAAAGCAAAACGATTTACAACTTGAAACTTAAACAAACAGATTCATGACTGACGAAGATTCGAATGTATCGGGCGAAGAATATTCATCAAAGAATATTCAGGTATTGGAAGGTTTGGAAGCCGTGCGCAAGCGTCCGGCCATGTATATTGGCGACACAAGCGAAAAAGGATTACACCATCTGGTGTATGAAGTGGTGGACAACTCCATCGACGAAGCGCTTGCAGGTTATTGCTCCCACATAGAAGTGACTATCAATGAAGACAACTCCGTCCGTGTAGAAGACGACGGTCGCGGCATCCCGGTCGATTTTCACGAAAAAGAAGGAAAATCCGCCCTTGAAGTAGTACTGACGGTTTTACATGCCGGCGGCAAGTTCGACAAGGGAACATACAAGGTATCGGGCGGTTTGCATGGCGTCGGCGTATCGTGCGTGAATGCCCTTTCTATCTATCTGAAAGCCGAAGTATACCGCAACGGAAAGATTTACATGCAGGAATATTCGGCAGGGAAACCTCAAGACGATGTCAGGGAAATCACCGGCGTCAGCGACCGGACGGGCACCGTCATCACCTTCAAGCCGGACAACTCGATTTTTACCGTAACCGAATACAAATACGACATATTGGCCACGCGATTGCGCGAGCTTGCCTTCCTGAATGCCGGTATTAGGCTTAAACTTACCGACAAGCGTGTACGGAAAGAAGACGGTTCGTACAAATCCGAAGTCTTCTATTCCGAGGAAGGACTGAAAGAATTTGTCCGCTACGTCGACCGCTCCAAAGAATCGCTCATCAACGACATTATCCACATCATCACCGAAAAGCAAAATATTCCCGTCGAAGTGGCCATGACATACAACATGTCGTACAACGAAAGTGTATTCTCATATGTAAACGACATTCACACCATTGAAGGCGGAACGCATCTGGCGGGATTTCGTCGCGGCCTGACCCGCACGCTGAAAAAATATGCCGAAGATTCCAAACTGCTCGAAAAGGCGAAAGTAGAAATTCAGGGCGATGATTTCCGCGAAGGATTGACGGCTGTGATTTCCATCAAGGTAGCCGAACCCCAGTTTGAAGGTCAGACAAAAACGAAACTCGGAAACAACGAGGTGATGGGCGCCGTGGACATGGCCGTCGGCGAAGCGCTGAGATATTATCTCGAAGAACATCCGAAAGAAGCAAAGTCGATTGTAGACAAGGTAATTCTTGCTGCAACGGCGCGTCAGGCCGCCCGTAAGGCGCGTGAGCTGGTACAGCGGAAATCGCCGCTGACGGGAGGAGGCCTGCCCGGAAAGTTAGCCGACTGCTCGTCGAAAGATGCAATCGAATGTGAGTTATTTCTCGTCGAGGGCGACTCGGCAGGCGGCACGGCAAAGCAAGGTCGCGACCGCATGTTTCAGGCCATTCTGCCCTTGCGCGGTAAAATCCTGAACGTCGAGAAGGCGATGGATCATAAAATTTTCGAAAGCGAAGAAATCCAGAATATCTTTCGTGCGCTGGGCGTCACCATCGGCACGGACGAAGATCCCAAGGCGCTTAACATGAGCAAGATTCGCTACCACAAGATTATCATCATGACCGATGCCGACGTCGACGGAAGCCATATCGCCACGCTGATACTGACGTTCTTTTTTCGCCGTATGCGCGGCCTGATTGAGAACGGATACGTCTATCTGGCTACTCCGCCGCTCTACCTTTGCAAAAAGGGCAAGACGGAAGAATATTGCTGGACAGACCAGCAGCGTCAGGCATTTATCGACAAGTACGGAAGCGGAAACGAAAGTCAGATTCACACGCAACGCTATAAAGGTCTGGGCGAGATGAACGACCATCAGTTGTGGGATACGACGATGAACCCGTTGAACCGCACGTTGAAACAAATCACAATTGAAAACGCAATGGAAGCCGATTCGATATTCGCCATGTTGATGGGCGAAGACGTCGGGCCGCGCCGCGAATTTATTGAGGATAATGCCACGTATGCGAATATAGATGCCTGAGTAAATGAGAAACGCAGTCCTTTCTGCCGATCTGGGACGGATATACGAGGAAGTGGACGATTTCGTTTCCGCACGAACAACCTGCCGATTGCCGGTAATAGGTATTTCCGCGAATAGAAAAGAAGGACTTTCCTGCATATCGGAACCGTATTATCAGTCCGTGACGCTTGCGGGAGGCGCGCCGGTACTGATTCCCGTCACTACGGACATAAATGCGCTCGATGCCGTCGTCAGGCGGTTGGACGGGCTGATTCTTTCGGGCGGAGGCGATATTGAACCCGGTTTCTTTGCCGAGACGCCGATCCCCGGACTGGACGGCGTGGATGTGTTCCGCGATACCTGCGATTTTATACTTCTGCGGCTGGCGTATTTATACCAGTTGCCGGTGATGGGTATCTGCCGGGGGCATCAGGTGCTGAATGTAGCTTTCGGCGGAACGCTGTATCAGGATATTCATTCGCAGTTCTCACCCGAAGCCCTGAAACACAGTCAGGACGAACCGCGCGACCGTGCCGTGCATACCGTGACGCTTACCGCTCGACCGTCGAATCTGAGCCGCATCATGAAAGGAAAAGATACGCTTCACGTCAATTCATTACATCATCAGGCAGTAAAAGACGCCGCTCCCGAATTTATAACAACAGCCGTAGCGCCCGACGGCGTGAACGAAGCTTTGGAACATCCCGAATACCGCATCTTTTCCGTGCAGTGGCATCCCGAACAGATGGCCGCAAAGGGCAATGAGGAGATGTCGGATTTGTTTCGTTTCCATGTCCTTCGGGCCGAACGGTTTGCAGACGCAAAAAGATTGCACGGACAAATATTGACAATTGACTCCCACGTAGATACTCCCGATGTTTTCCCCGATGCCTTTGATTTGGGGAAGCAGTCGGGATGCAAAGTCAATCTTCCGCTGATGGAAGCAGGGCATCTCGACGCCGCGTTCATGGCCGCATATCTCCCGCAAGGAAAGCGCGACGACTCATCTCTCCGGGCGGCAACCCGGTATGCGGAAGAACGGCTCGCGCGGATTATCGCGCAGGAACGGTTGCATCCTTTGAGGGTGGGCATAGCCCGCTCGACAGCCGATTTGAAACGCCTGAAGCAGGAAGGACGGAAAGCCCTTTTCATGGGTATCGAAAACGGGTATGCGGTGGGAAAAGACATCGGCAATCTGAAAAAATTCAAAGATACGGGCGTTTCGTACATCACGCTGTGCCATAACGGCAACAACGACATATGCGATTCGGCAACGGGACAATCCGAATGGGGCGGCCTCAGTCCGTTCGGCAAAGACGTGGTGGCGGAGATGAATCGCCTCGGAATAATGATTGACATTTCACATGCAGCCGAAAGCACGTTTGACGACGTCTTGGCGCACAGTCGCTTCCCCGTTATCGCATCGCACTCGTCGGCGCGTGCGCTGACGGATCATCCCCGCAATCTTTCCGACGACCGGATAAAAGCGCTGGCTGCGCACGGCGGAGTGATTCAGATCTGCCTGTACGGAGGATTCCTGAATGTCGATGCAGGGAAGGCTTCCCTGAGCGACGCGATCCGTCATATCCTTCATGTAGTTGATTTGGTCGGCGCGGATTATGTCGGGATTGGTTCCGACTTTGACGGCGACGGCGAAGTCGTCGGCTGCAGGGCGGCGAACGAACTGATTCAAATCACCATGCGGCTGATGGATGCAGGTTTTGCCGATGCGCAGATTGCAAAGATATGGGGAGGAAATCTGATGAGGGTTATGGATGTGGTACAGGGAATAAAAAAATTATAACAGTATGAATAAATGGATTTATGTATGGTCGGGTTGTATCCTGTTGTCGTGTTGCGGACAAAAGCAGGCGTCCGGCAACTCCGAGCCGATCGCCGTCGCGGCAACGAAAACATTCTCGTCGCCCGAATTTAATCGCGACAGCGCCTACGCATATGTAGCGCGGCAGGTAGCGTTTGGCCCGCGCGTACCCAACACTCCGGCGCACAAGGCCTGCGCCCTCTGGCTTGCCGGTGAACTGGAACGGTTCGGCGCAAAGATTTATGTACAGGAAGCAACCCTGACGGCTTATAACGGCGACCGTCTGGAAGCAAAAAACATTATCGGTTCCTTCCATCCCGATAAAGCCAAACGAGTCTTGCTTTGCGCCCACTGGGATACGCGACCGTATTCCGACCGCGACGAGGAAAGCAATCACCACAAGCCGATCGACGGCGCCGACGACGGCGCAAGCGGAGTGGGCGTCCTGCTCGAAATCGCCCGCCAGATGAGTCTGAACGATACGGGCATCGGTGTGGACATCCTCTTTTTTGATGCGGAAGACTACGGCACGCCCAAGTTCGCAAACGAATCCGGCGAAGACACCTGGTGGTGTCTCGGCTCGCAATTCTGGGCTAAAAACCCGCATACGCCCAATTACAGAGCGGATTACGGCATATTGCTCGACATGGTCGGCGCGCGTAACGCCACTTTCTATAAAGAATCCGTTTCGGTATACCGCGCCGCGCCGGTGGTGGAAAAAGTCTGGACTACGGCGCGGAACCTGGGCTACGGCCGATATTTTATCAACGCCAACGGGGGCGCCATCACCGACGACCACCAGTTTGTGATGGCAGGCAGAGGCTTCCCATGCATCGACATTATCCACTTAAATCCCGACTCGCCCCACGGTTTCGGCAACCACTGGCACACGCAGCGCGATGCGATGGACAATATCGACCGCGAAACGCTGAACGCCGTCGGACAAACCGTATTGGAAGTGATTTATTCGGAACAATAAAAAATCATGGATAAAACGATTAACGAAAAACAGGATGAAATAATAGAAGAATTTTCCGCTTTCGAAGATTGGATGGACAAATACGCCCTGCTGATTGAACTGGGTAATTCGCTGCAACCGCTGGACGAAAAGAGCAAAACCGAAAACAATCTGATAGAAGGCTGCCAGAGCCGGGTATGGCTGAACGCCGAGTATGCGGACGGTAAAGTGTGCTTTCGCGGCGAAAGCGACGCCGTCATCGTAAAAGGCATCATATCATTACTGATAAATGTATTATCCGGACATTCACCGCAGCAGATTCTCGACTGCGACCTCTATTTTATCGACAGAATCGGATTAAAGGAACATCTCTCTCCAACCCGTTCCAACGGACTCGTCGCCATGCTGAAGCAGATGCGGATGTATGCGCTGGCTTTTCAATCGAAAGGGTAGTGCGAATACGCCGCCGACGCCGGCAGTTAACCCCCTTTCACCACGCCTCCGGCCTTTTTTGAATTGGCAACCAGATTCGGGGAAATGATCATGCCGGTTTCATTTGCCCGGCATCCGTTGAAACCCGAACAACATGAGTTCGACGTAAGAAAAGGCAAAAAAGATTCGGAACAATCGACAATACTTCCGGAGAAACCGACAACAGTTCCTGAGAAATCGGCAATTTCTCCGGAAGTATGATAGGTATTATATATACATAAATCGTTTCTCATAGACATTGTCTATTAAAATCGCCTGTTTTTCCCATACGTCATGATAGCGGATACGATTCAAAATGATACATATTCATATTCTGGAAGCAATACCCGGTATGGAAGCGCATCGAATTGCAGAATATGGCGCTGCATACGGTAAGTTCAATTAGTAAATGCAACTAAAGTAAAGGAAAAAAAAATCTCTGTTTGGGGCATGCCCCAAACAGAGATTAAGAAAAAAGTTTTTACTTTGTAGTTGTAATGAAAAATAAAAAACAATTAACTCGGGAGCAAAGATACGAAATAGAAGTATTACTCCGGGCAGGAAAAAAACAAAAAGAGATAGCCGAACTTGTTGGAAAAGACAAATCCGTTATCAGTAGAGAACTTAAGCGTAACAGCCATAAGCGGGGCTATTCCGCCCGTTT